>NC_018645.1:2670000-3022500 GCF_000307105.1 Desulfobacula toluolica Tol2 | reverse complement strand
GAATCTGGGCGGAAAGGTGCCAGGGATGCGGTGATTGTCTGCTGGGCATCACAGGTGGCATCTGTCCTGTTTCAAGATGTTCCAAACATCTGCTCAACGGTCCATGCGGCGGAACCTCCAACAGCATGTGTGAAATTTCTCCCGATGTTGACTGTGCCTGGTGTTTGATCTGGGAAAGATTAAAGGCACTTGGAATGGAAAAACGGTATGAAGAAATTATGGAAGCTAAAGATTGGAGACCTGCAGGCGGCGGCGGACCCAGAAAAATAATCAGAGAGGATTTGTCATTATGAAGACTGAAAGCAAACTGGAAAAAGTATTGGCATCTGGAAACCTTGCAGTGACATCTGAGGTCGGTCCTCCCAGGGGCGCAATTCCTGAAATAGTAAGAGAAAAGGCAAATCTTATAAAAGATCATGTTGATGCCGTCAATGTAACAGACAACCAGACCGCCATGGTGCGAATGTCCAGTTGGGCGGCAGGCGTTATTATCAAGCAGATGGGACTGGACCCCATTTTGCAGATGGTCACAAGAGACAGAAATCGTCTGGCCATGCAAAGCGATATTATAGGGGCTTATTCTCTTGGAATTAACACCATGATGTGCCTGTCCGGCGATCATGCGAAATTCGGTGATCATCCCATGGCAAATGGCGTATTTGATCTGGATTCGGTTCAATTGGTTCAAACGGTTAAAAAAATGAGGGATGAAGGCAAATTCCAGGGTGGAGCAGATATTAAAACTCCTCCGAAAATGTTTATTGGAGCTGCTGCCAATCCATTTGCCGATCCCTTTGAACTCAGGGTTATGAGGCTGGACAAAAAAGTAAGGGCAGGTGCTGATTTTATCCAGACCCAGTGTATTTTTAATCTGGATAAGTTTGAAAAATATATGGAAATGATGTGTGACAGGGGACTGGATGAACAGGTGCATCTTTTGGCCGGGATCACACCCATGAAATCAGCCGGTATGGCCAAATATATGAAAAACAAAGTGCCGGGCATGGATGTGCCTGATGAGGTTATCAAGCGAATGGAAGGTGTCTCCAAGGAAGAGCAGCCCGAAGAAGGCATAAGAATAGCCGTAGAATCCATTCAAAGATTAAAAGAAGTCAAAGGCGTACACGGATTTCATATTATGGCTATTGAATGGGAAGAAAAGGTTCCCCAAATTGTAGAAAAAGCAGGATTATTCCCTCGACCTGTGCTATAGGAATATAAAATCCTTATGACAACAAAAAGGAGCAATAACAATGAGTGAAAAACAATTTGTTTTAGTCGTAGACGATGATCCCGATTTGGTGGAAGCGGTTTCTATGAAATTAGAAGCTCTGGAATACAGGGTGGCCAAGGCTTATGACGGTGAAGAAGCTATGGAAAAAATAAATGAAGAGAAACCTGATCTTGTCATCCTTGATGTAATGATGCCCAGAAAGAACGGATGGGAAGTCTGTGAAGAGATTAAAAACAATCCTGATCTGAAAAAAATTTCTGTTGTTCTCTTAACTGCTGTCGCTGATTCCGTTAAAACAACCAGTTATACACATCATGATGGCAAAACAACTTTAGCCGATGATTATGTTCCAAAACCAATTGATTTGGATAAGTTAATGGAAATCGTAAAGGAACATTGCGAGTCGTGAGTTGAATTTTGCAATAATTTTTGTTGAATTGAAAGATTATTATGGCGGGGAGAGTTTCTTTTCCCCGCCATTTTGATTCTGACTTGTCGGGATACTTTATATGAAAGTCTTAAAAAAATCACATAAAAACTTTCATATTTTGTTGTGTGCAAACCAAAGGAAAATCGCTGGTCTGCCCGTGTTATTTGCTAGGATTTTGGGATGATGAACCAAATAAAAATTAACGGCATTCGCCTGAATAAAAATTATCTTCAGGTAACCCAGGAAGAGTTTGACAGGCATTATACATCCGGTATGCTGCTCTATCAGGCTCTGCAATCAAAGAGCATTAACCTTGTGTTTATGGCTTTGAACACTTTGGGTGACAGATCTTTTATTTCAGGGGCGATTGCGTCAAGACATTTAAAGAATGTGCTGAATCAGGATGGCAACTGGGCCTGTAAAAGAGATATCTGTACCCTGTCCATATACCCTCACCACTATCGGTTCCGTCTGCTGGGAGGGCTTTTGTCGCTTCTGGGACAGCAAAAAATATCCTTTTGGCACATGGTTTCGTCCAAAGCAATGTTGACATTTGTGGTTGATCAACAAAATTGCGATGCATTTATAGAGCTGCTGTCATCCAATTTCGATCTGCCCAAATCCCATGTGCCGTTTGAACAGGAAGAAAACGATGAACTCACAAAATTTTTGAAGAAAAAATATCCTGAAACCCGTGCAACCTATGTAGAGGAAAAAATAAAGACTTATGGGATAACATTGGAGACTGACCTGACGCTGAACGCTTACCGGTTTTCTTTTGATCAGCTGGCCGGGTTTGGGCGAGAGCTTCAATCCATTGATGACAGCGAAAATAGTGAAGATAAGTTTTTTCATACATGCGCCCATCTGATATCCCCTGAAAATATATGCCTGTTTTTATTAACGGGAAAATCGCCGGGGTTCACTGAGGGTCAAACCTGTCCGGCTGAACTGCTCAGTTTCCATGGCCCTCATTTCGGTGACAGGCACAGTATTATCAGCAGGGCATTGAATTGCCTTTCAAAAAAATCAATACCTGTTCTTCAGGCAGCCTGCACAGGGTCAAGTATTGGTATTATTCTGGCCCAAGGTAAGGGTGAGGCTGCAAAACAGGCATTAACGGATGTGTTTGAAAATCCATGACAATATGAATCGAATTCGGATAGAATTTGGTGTAGTGATAAATAAGCGAGAATTGAAGGTTTAAAGCTTGAATGGTTTGTGAAAGGCAGAGGCTATGAAAAAAGATCCGGAAATGTCAGCAGATGAAATGTATTGGCGGATCAGGGTATTTGATTCCCTGTCATATCCCAGCGTTATTATTTCACCTGATAAAACTCTGCTGGGTGCCAATAAAAAGTTTTATGAAACTTTTAATCTGTCTTTTGAGGAAATTTTTGGTAAAAAGTGTTTTAATACTTTTTTATACAAGGATACGCCCTGCAACTCTGACCAATGCACCATCTCCAAGGTTATAAAAGACAAAAAGAGTCACAGTTTTGTTTTAAGGCATCAGTACAGATGGGAAGAAAGAGTGTTTTCACCTATTTTTGATGAAAATGGAGATGTGGCATATGTGACGGCCAACATGCGGGACATTACCCAGACAAAATCCCTTGAAAATCAGCTGCATGGGGCAAAAGAGTTTATCAGCAGGGTGATTTATTCGTCTGCAAGCGCAATTGTTGCCGCAGACCGTAAGGGTAATATCAATTTGATGAATTCTGTGGCAAAAGAGTTGTTTGGTGACTATAACGGTGAGGAAGGCAAGATCAAGCATACCGAACAATTATATCCTCCGGGCAAAGCCAAAGAGATCATGAGAATGCTCAGGGATGAAAAAATCGGAGGAAAAGGAAAACTTCTGATTCCGCGGACAACCATTGTTAATTCCCATGGCGAAGAAATTAAAGTCGAGATGTCAGCCGCGATTATTTATGACGAAAAAGGCAATGAATCAGCCACAATGGCTATTTATAATGATTTAAAAGATAAGATCAAGGTTGAAAAAGAATTAAAAATGGCCCAGAAGCAGTTGTCTCAATCTGAAAAAATGGCATCTTTGGGTCAATTGGCTGCAGGTGTTGCTCATGAAATCAATAATCCGTTGACCGGTGTGTTGTTTTATGCAAGCCTTTTATTGGAGCGGGGAGATCTTGATGATAGTATGCGTGAAGATCTGGGGTATATTCTTGAAGATGCCAACAGGTGCAAGTCCATCGTTAAAAGCCTTCTGGTTTATAGTCGACGTGCTGGATCTCAAAAAAATATTGTTCACCTCAATGATATTGTCAACCAGAGCCTGACATTGATCCGGGATCAGAAAAAGTTCAGAAATATCATCATTAAAAAAGATCTGTCAGATGAAATGCTGCTCATTCATGCAGATACAAATAAGCTGAACCAGGTGTTGATTAATCTTGTGATCAATGCGGCTGATTCCATGGACGGACTTGGTATCATCACGTTGACATCTTATAAGGAGAAAGCAGTTAAAAAGGTTTTCCTGGAAATTAAAGATACAGGAGAAGGGATACCCCATGAAAATTTATCAAAAATTTTTGACCCCTTTTTTACGACAAAAGAAGTGGGAAAAAGTACGGGGCTTGGTTTGAGTATTGTTTACGGCATCATTGAGGAGCATGGGGGGAAAATTTCTGTTAAAAAAACAGGCTCAAAAGGCACAATATTTATCATTGAATTTCCCATGTGCGTACCTTCGGAAACCAAAGGTCCGTCTTTGTGTAATCCCCAAACCGATTAATATTTATAACTTAAGAAATGAAGACAAATATAAAGACAAATGAATAATTCAGCTATAAATTCCATAAAAAAGAGCGTAAAAGATATTTTTTTTCAGCCACGGGTGTTGGTCGTGGACGATGAAGTGCGTATTCAAAAAGCCTGTCAAAGATTACTGACGGAAGAAGGATGTGATGTTGAAGTTGCGGATGATGGTGTTCAAGGTCTTGAAATGATTGAAAAAAAGCATTTTGATATCATTTTGCTGGACCTGATGATGCCCGGGATCTCCGGTCTGGAAGTTTTAACAGACGTCAAATCCCGTCATCCTGATACGGTTGTGATTGTAGTGACCGGTTATGCAACACTTGAACATTCAATTGAGACAATGAAAAAAGGAGCTTTTGATTTTTTATCAAAACCATTTTCACCCGATGAATTGCGGGCTGTTATCAGTAAGGCCATTGAATTTTTGAGGACACTTCAGGATATCGCAACTGAAAAATCCAGGATGCGGGTGATGATCAACACCTTGAGCGATGGGGTGTTGACAACGGATAACCAGAAACGGATTGCTTTGGCAAATCCGGCATTCTTAAAAGCAATCGGCTGCAGAAGGACCAAAGTTATAGGTCACAATGTATCGGAATTTATAACTGACCCCAGGTTGCTGGAAATGATAGACCAGGCCATTAACCAGCCGGAAGGTACATTTGCAGAAATTACCGATGAGATCTCCATGCCGTTTTCAACAGGAAAAGATGATATCATTATTGGTGCCAGATGTATTCCGTTCCGGGACCGCCTTAATCGGAATCTGGGCTCTGTTACACTTCTCCACGATATCACGGCGTTAAAAAAGGTGAATCAGCTAAAATCCAATTTTGTTTCCATGGTGGCCCATGAAATCAAAAGCCCTCTCAATTCAATTTTAATGCAGTTAAAGGTGATTCTGGACGGGCTGGCAGGAGATTTGACTGACAAGCAAAAAGAGATACTGCAACGAAGTTCGGAACGAATCAAATCATTAACAAAACTTTCGTCAGAACTTCTGGATCTTTCCAAGATTGAATCAGGGCTGATCAACCAGGAAAGAGAGGAACTGGACCTGGTTGAATTGATAAAGGATCAGGTTGCGGGCTATCAGGATACTGTAGATGCCGAATCCACACAATTGACAGTGAAAGAAACCAAAAACCAAATTCATATGCTGGGAAACCGGACCAATATCGAAGAGGTGGTTTCCAATCTCATATCCAATGCGATCCGGTATAGTCCCAATGGCGGAAAAATTACGGTATGGGCGGATGAGAACAGTGACGGTGTGGTAATCAAGGTATCAGATACCGGCCTTGGGATACCGGAACAGGATCTGGGGAATATTTTTGACCGTTTTTTTCGTGTAAAGAATAAAGAAACAAGGTATATAAACGGAACAGGCCTGGGGCTTGCCATTGTAAAAAGCATTGTTGAAGCTCACCACGGCACCATTGAAGTACAAAGCCGGAAGGGTGAAGGCACTTGCTTTTCTGTTTATTTTCCAAAACCTGAATATAAAATTTGAGTGTCTGAGTGTTGATCTTAAGGGCAACATCGCTGTGTTTTAATTTTTTTGCATCCGGTTTTCTGTTTGAAAACTGATATAAGGTAGCGTATAGATAAAATTTTATTACACAGAGTTGTTTTTGTTTTATGTCTTTTGTTCAGGAGGTTGCAATGTCCGTCAGTATTTCTCCTAAAAAAAACGGGTCTTTGGGTACATTTGCAGGTGTTTTCACCCCCAGCATTCTGACCATTCTCGGCATCATCCTCTTTAGGAGGATGGGATATGTCCTTGGCGAAGCCGGTCTTGCAAAGACTTTGATCATCATGTGTCTTGCAAATTCCATTTCCGTACTCACAAGTTTTTCCCTGGCTGCCATTGCCACTAACCTGAAGGTCAAGGGAGGCGGTGATTATTACCTGATTTCCCGAACTCTGGGCCTTGAATTCGGCGGGGCCATAGGCATAGTACTGTTTTTGGCGCAGTCAGTATCCATTGCTTTTTATTGTATCGGATTTGGTGAAGCCATTTCCGGTATGGGGATTTTTGCCGACATTGCGTTTTTACCCCAGATGATTGCCGCAACCGCACTGTTGCTGCTGTTTGTCCTGGCCTGGACAGGGGCGGACTGGGCCACGAAATTTCAATACGCAGTAATGGCTATCCTGGTATTGGCACTGATTTCATTTTTTATCGGCGGGTTTCAAAAATGGGACACAAACCTTTTATGGGCAAGCCGGATAAATGAAACTGATAACACAGGGTTCTGGATTTTGTTTGCAATTTTTTTTCCGGCAGTAACCGGCTTTACCCAGGGGGTCAGCATGTCAGGAGATCTTAAAGATCCAGGAAAAAGCCTGCCCCTTGGAACATTTCTGGCGGTTGCCTTGTCTGTTCTGATTTATCTGGCGGTTGCAGTTGTTTATTCAGCATCCAGCCCCCTTGCGACATTGGCATCAAATTACAATATCATGAAAGATACTGCCCAATGGGGAATTTTTATTGATGCAGGTGTCATATCAGCCACGCTTTCGTCTGCAATGGCATCCTTTTTGGGTGCCCCCAGAATTCTTCAGTCACTTGCCAGGGATAAAATTTTTGCTTTTTTAAATCCCTTTGCCCTGGGTGCAGGGGCTTTTGACAACCCCAGACGAGGCGTTTTGCTGTCCTTGTGCATTGCCCTTGGAACCATTGCAATGGGACAGCTTGATCTGATTGCAAAAGTTGTTTCCATGTTTTTTTTGATTTCATACGGTCTGCTCAACTATGCCACCTATTTTGAGGCTGCCACCCAAAGTCCGTCTTTTCGTCCCCGTTTCCGATGGTATCATAGAAATCTGAGCCTGGCAGGATTTTTGATATGCCTGGGAGTCATGCTGGCCATTGACTGGAAAACAGGGGTTGCGGCAGTGGCCATTCTTTTTGCCATCTATCAATATTTGAAAAGAACTTCCGGTCCGTCCCGGTGGGCAGACAGTCAACGGTCCTATCACCTTCAGCAGATACGAAAAAACCTGCTGGCCACCCAGGAAGACATAGAGCATCCAAGAGAGTGGCGGCCCTTTATTCTGGTTTTGTCCGGCAGCAGCGACCATCGCTTGCCCCTGCTTTGGTTTGCCTCTCTTGTCGAAGGAGGCAGCGGCCTGACCACTGCCGTAAATATGGTTGTCAGCCAAGGCATCATATCCTTCAAGGTAAAAGACGAATTGACTCTTCAATTGCAACAGGATTTGCTGAATGTTGACTCCAGGGCCTTTGGACTTTTTGTCTCAGCACCGGATGTTGAAACCGGCCTTGATATCCTGATCCAGTCCTATGGTATCGGGCCTGTCAAAGCCAACACCATTTTGATCAACTGGAACGAAAAGAACGAAAAAAGCGAAAAAAATTTCCGGAATATGTATTTTCCCGATTATAAACAACAGGTTCAAAAGGCTCTCAGAGACGGCTGTAATGTGGTTTTCTTCGATGGCCGGCAAATAAAAGAACTTTTAGAGTATCCTGACCAGGAAGATGAGATCCGTATTGATGTCTGGTGGAGAGGGGATGATACCAGTAACCTGCTACTCCTTCTGGCCTATCTTGTGACTCGAAACGAAAAATGGGAATCAGCCAGCATCCGTCTGCTGGCCGTGAATTATTCTTCAGACTCTCCGGAAAACCAGGATGCTTTATCCAAAAGGCTGGATGAAATCAGGATTAATGCTCTTCCGGTTATTGTCACAGGTGTTACCTCAACGATAATCAAGGAAAAATCAAAGGATGCTCACCTGGTTTTTATTCCTTTCATCATGAAGCAAAAACAGCCGGTATGCTTCACCGGAGATCTGTTTGAAACGATTTTGCCGGATATAAAGGTTGCGGCCATGGCCATGGCTGCAAAAACCATGCAGCTTGATGCTGAGCCGGAAGAAGGCAAGGTAAAAGAGCTTGCTGATCTTTATGATCAGCTGATGCATGCTGAAAAAAGAGCGCAAGCAGCTGAAAAAAGAGCCTTGGACCTGGCCCGGGAAGCCGCCGGCATAATGGAATCAATTGATTTGACATCCCATGATAATACCGAAGAGATCGTCAAAAAAATAAATGAATCCATCAAAATAAGAAAAAAAGCAGCAAGTGCCGGAGAAAAGGCGTTCAGGGAAAAAGCAAAACTGGAGCAAGCCTTGAAAAACGCAACGGAACAAGGGGTTAAAACCGACAGACTTCCCTCGGGAGAGAATAATGATAGTTGAATTTATGGTTCAAGCATATCGTCTCCAAATAAGCGGTATTATCCGCTTCATTTGGATTGTTGAATCGCCTTGTCATTGGATATCATCCAGTCGATGTAATCGTTAATGGATCCGGTTAAATAAAACGGAATGTTTAGCAGCGTGCAATCGTTTCCGTTCAACGTCGAAATTCGATTTGTTTCCAATTTCCCGGAATAAATCCTTACAGCATATTTGTGAGGTGCCCGGTCTATGAACTGATGAAGGGACCTGAGTCGTCCGGTTACAGCAGATTTTACCTCAATGGGTATCAGCAGATTTTTATATTGAATCAGGAAATCGACTTCGGCATTGGATTGCTTTTTTTCCCGGTTCCAGAATTGCAGTTTGAATAAAGGTGATGTTTCAGCAGCGAGAAGTTCCTGCCCGACAATATGTTCTGCTATCTTACCCTGATAGACAGTATCAATGCCATTGGCTCCAAACAAATCTTTTTGAAATCCACCAAAAAAGTTTAGCATTCCGGTGTCAAGAACTTGGATTCTTGGCGATTTTTTTGTATTTGGCTGCAAAGGGGGTGAAACAGAGGAAGAGGGGTACACAAGGTAAATTAACATCGCTTTTTCCAAAACTTTTAATGCTTCACTCATTTCTCTTGATTTGTAGTTGGAATTGCCAAAACCCTGGAATTTAATCCTGTTGCCTGCTTCATAGAATGCATTTGAAATAGCATGGCGAATAACGTTTGCCATTGTGCTGTTTCGGGCGTATTTTTCGACGTCATCAAGGTAAGAGACGATTAAACTGTCAAATATGCTGTTGAGTGCAATGATGTCTTTGTGGTCGGAATATTTTTGAACGATTTCCGGCATGCCCCCGATTATTGCGTATGTATTGAATAATTTCATCAATTTGTCATGTGCGAAATCAGGTACAGGGATTGTTTTATTAAGAATGTCCAGGCTGGCCGTTTCTGATAATGCATTTAGAAACTCTTTAAAGCTTAATGGCCTCATCACAAGATATTCTACTCTGCCAACCGGGAAACTGATATGAGTATCAATAAGTGTTTCTAAAAGAGATCCGGCTGCGATAACGTACAGATCTGGAAAAGATTCATAAAAATATCTGAGATAGGAAACAGCAGATGGGCAGTTCTGAATTTCATCTATGAATATTAAAACACTGCCTTTACGGTTTTGCTGATTTTTATAAAAGAATATTGCCTGAACCAACTCTTCAATGGAACGGTTCTGCTCAAAGATATCCCGCTCGGTTTTAATTTCAAGATTTAGATACAGATATTGATTAAATTGTTCTGAAAAAAGGTTGATAGCTGTCGTTTTTCCCACTTGCCGTGCACCTCTCAAGACCAGTGGTTTTCGATCCTTTTTGTCTTTCCAGCTTGATAAATTATTTAAAATATCCCGATTGAACATCGCATTCTCATTTATATTTTTGTCATAAAGTCATAGATATTTAATCAGTTTGTTGTAATAAAGTCAATCATAATATTGAATATTTTTGTAAAACAGTCAGGTGTTTTAAGCCCAGCTACCGTGAACAAGGCTAAAACTTAAGTTAAGCGGCTGCGACACAGCTAAAAAAAATCTACAGTTGATGTCCACTTCAACTTAATTGTTAAGTGAACCCGCTTTATCGGGTATATTGGCATACAGTTTGCATTGTATGTAAAGCGACTTTGCCCTTTTGGGTCCGCCCGAAGGGCTTCATTTAACAAGTGGCTTTTACTTTCATAGCATTTTCAAGTTTTATTCCATCCGCCGGATCCTGTAGGCAAAGGTGTTTTTTCCGGTTTTGCAAATTTCATGGCAATGTTTGTCGATTGTTCCGATAAGATAACTCTGGTGCTTGATTTTTTTAACATATGCGGTCAGATCAGCAGTTTTAATCTCTTCGATGGCTTCATTTAAGGTTATTTCACGATCATGCTCTCTGGCTGCAACCAGAGGAAGAGACATCAGTCTGTTTTTGATAATATTTGTATCAAAAAATCCAATGTTGTGAAGTGCGGTTCTAGCGGAGTTGAATCCCTGCTCGGAAAAATCACAGAGCAGATTAACGGCATCAGCATTATTAAGAAGCCTGGGCTTGCGGAACAGTCTTTTCTTTGCAAATTTTGACAAAGAAAAAATGATCGCTCGGATCAACCTTTTTCTGGTTGTAATCTCTGTTTCGTTAGCGTTTATTGCCTTGCCGATAGCAACAAGTACATTTAAGGCTTCGGGTCCCATTTGATAAATTTCATCCGCTTTAAAATGAGCGGTTTCCCGGTCTTTTGTCGTATCCATTGAGTGGATGATTTTTTTAACTGTTTGATGCATGTCAATTCCTAATTAAGCAGCAGTTTGGGCTATATTTCAAATTCCAATATGCATATAAGCAATGTAATAAGGTTTAACGAGTTTGTCCGGATTGTCAAGGGAAAATCAAACTTCAACTAAATTGAAGAACGTTGCCCAGACAAAGGCTATACAAAGGAGAACCTATGGGGCAGTATAATTTAAGCCGTGTTTTTAAACCCGATAATATAGCTGTTATCGGGGCTAGTGAAATACCAGAGACTATTGGAAACGCGGTTATGACCAATTTGATGGCCGGAGGATTTTCAAGTAATATCTTACCTGTGAATCCCAAATATGAATTTTTACACGGGAAACCATGTTCCAGGTACATAGAGGACATTGAAGCGGAAGTTGATCTGGCTGTCATCGCCACACCGATTCAAACCGTTCCGGATATTGTCCGGTCGTGCGTGAAGCAGAAAATCGGCAGCGCCATCATCATTTCAGCCGGGGGCAAAGAGACTGGTGAAAAAGGGAAACAGATTGAACAGGATATTCAAAAGACTGCATATGAAGGCGGGTTGAGGATTGTAGGGCCAAATTGTCTGGGCGTTATATGCCCAAAGGTTAAAATGAATGCTAGCTTTGCTTCAGAAATGCCGCTCAGCGGGAACCTTGCATTTATTTCCCAAAGCGGTGCCATTTGTACAGCTGTTCTGGATTTTGCTTTTAGAGAAAATTTCGGGTTCAGTCATTTTATCAGTATCGGCTCAATGCTGGATGTTGATTTCGGGGATTTGATTGATTATCTTGGCAATGATCCGTCAACCAGAAGCATTCTTTTATATATTGAAAATTTGACCAATATTCGAAAATTCATGAGCGCAGCCCGAGCTGTTTCCAGGATTAAACCGATCATTGTATTAAAGGCTGGTAAAAGCGATGCCGGGGCAAAAGCTGCAGCATCTCACACCGGTGCTTTGGCAGGAGAAGATTCGGTCTATGAAGCTGCTTTCAAACGGGCAGGGATTGTGCGGGTAAAAACTATCCAGGACTTATTCGATTGTGCCGAGCTGCTTGCCAAGCAGCCCAGACCTGCTGGTCCGGGACTTGCCATAATCACAAACGGCGGTGGCCCCGGTGTGATGGCCACTGATATCCTTGCAGATTATGGACAAACACCAGCCATTCTGCAAGAAGAGACAATTGAAAAGTTAAACAGTGTGCTGCCGGCGTTCTGGAGCAAGTCCAACCCCATAGACATACTGGGAGACGCAACTCCGGAAAGATTTTGCAAGGTTCTGGATATCTGTTTCGAATCCAAAGGAATTCATGGCTTATTATTGATTCTGGCACCTCAGGCGTTATCAGATCCAATGGCCATTGCAAAGATCGTTGTGACAACTATGAAAAATCGAAAATTTCCAGTAGTGACCTGTTGGATGGGAGGCGAGCGTATTGCCGGGGCGGTGGAATTTCTTAATAAGTCAGGTGTTCCAACCTATGAAACCCCTGAAAGAGCAGTGCAGGCATTTTTGTATCTCCGTAAATATGCAAAGAACCTGGCTGCATTGACGGAGATTCCTCCAAGACTGGCTCACCACCTTGAATTTGACCGGGAAAAGGCCCGACATTTTATTCGCCGGTCCTTGCACAATGAATTCATGTCAGACCTGGATTGTAAAGAAGTCCTGGCTGCCTATGGATTGCCTGTTTTGTCCGCCAGGAAAGCAGAAAGTGAAACTGAGGCGGTTGAAATAGCCGGGGATATAGGATATCCGCTTGTTATGAAAATTTTATCACCCGATATCACCCATAAAACAGAAGCTGGCGGAGTCCAGCTTGATCTTCGGTCGGAAGATAGGGAATTTTTCAACATACTCTCACTAACCAGTATTTATTATCGGTTTTTTACACCGATCAAAGAACCAAAACCGGAGATGCTGGCTCGTTTTACACAGATTGATTATGACCGTGAGATTGCACTGGTAGCTATCCTGGAAAAAGATGGAAATGAAAGACTCCTTGGCGTTGCCAGGGTGATTGGAGATCCTGATGGAAAAAACGGAGAGTTTTCTGTTCTTATCGGAGATCCCTGGCAGGACAAAGGTATAGGTGCCATGCTGCTTCAAAATTGCCTGGATATTTTCAGAGCAAGGGGTTTTAAAACCATTATGGGGTTTGTTCTGCTCTTTTCAAGAAGAACAAGATAAGATTAAAAAAGAATATGAAGAAAAGAGCCGGCAACTTTTTACCCAGGTTGAAGTTATGGCCGGTAAACTCAACATCAGTATCGTACAAACTGAGAAAGGCTATCAGCCGGTGCCGATGAGCAGCGGCCAACCAATTACTCCTTTAAAGCCAAAACCAATTTCTGTAGATCTTAAAGTTATTCTATTGGGAAGCTATGAAACCTTTAGGACACTCCAGGGATCTGATCCGAAATTCAATAAAATTTTCGGGGTTCGAGCAGATTTCGACCATGAAGTCGAAGTGAATCAAGAGAATTTGATCAATTATGCAAAATTTATTTCAAGTGTCTGTAAAAAAGAAAAATTGTTGCCGTTTACTCCTTGTGGTGTGACTGCCGTGGTGGAGTACGGCAACCGTATTGTGGAGGATAAAAAAAAAACTGTCTCTACGCTTTGGTCAGGTGTTAAGGGTTTTAAAAGAGGCGAATTACTGGGCAAGAAAGGAAAATACAACAGAAGTGACCGCCAGTCATGTGGTAAGAGCGTTAAACGAACACCGTTTTCGACATAACCTTTATGAGGAAAAGGTACAGGAAAGGTATGATGAACAATCTATCCTTCTGGATGTCACCGGTGCTGTGATAGGCCAGGTTAATGCTTTGGCTGTATATCAGATTGGAGAAATAGCTTTTGGAAGGCCGTCTAGAATCACTGTGGAATCTTATATGGGTAAGCCGGGTATTGTAAATGTGGAACATGAAGCCCAACTCTCCGGGCAAACTCATGATAAAGGGATGATGATTATTGCCGGTTATTTGGGCAGGATGTTTGCCCAGAATTATCCTTTGAGTGTTTCCATCAGTGTCTCCTTTGAGCAAAACTATAGTGGCATTGACGGCGATAGCGCTTCTTCTACTGAACTATATGCTGTTTTGTCCAGTCTTTCTGGTTATCCTATCCGTCAGGGAATTGCCGTTACCGGTTCTGTTAACCAGAAAGGTGAAATTCAGGCAATTGGTGGAGTAAATGAAAAAATTGAAGGTTTTTTTGATGTTTGCACCCAAAAAGGACTGACAGGAGTTCAGGGCGTGATGATTCCCTCATCCAATGTGAAAAATCTCATGCTCAGGAAGGATGTCGTGGATGCCATTGATCGTAGTATGTTTCATATTTACCAGGTATCAACTATTGAGCAGGGCATAGAAGTTTTGACCGGGATCGTTGCAGGTGAACCTGATGAGAACTTTAATTTTCCGAAAAATACTTTGTTTGAGGCTGTGCAAAACAAACTTAAAAAACTTCATGAACGCTCGGTACAGTATAACAGATGAAGCTATTTAGAAATTAACCCATAACAAAATAATCTATAGATGCCAAAATGCTGCTAAAAATTCAAAAATACTGCCTGATATTTTTTCTGTGGTTATTGTTACGGCGTTTGCCGACAGCAGTGTCAATCTTCAGTTGCGATTCTGGATTGAAAATCCATCAGACCAATACTCATTTATGGAACTATACTGAAAAATGCAAAAAAGTCCTTTTGATTTTGTGGTGTATATTGTTTATACCTTCCCGAAAAGGTTCAACAATAGATACACACCGCCTGAAACCGCAGCTGACCCGGGAATGGTCAATATCCATGCTATGATGATATTTTTTGCCACCCCCCATCGGACGGCAGAAAGACGGTGAACGGTGCCGACACCGATGATTCCGCCGGTAATGGTATGGGTTGTTGAAACAGGAATCCCGGCAAAGGAATTGCCGATAATGGATGCGGCTGCTGCTGTTTCGGCACAGAAGCCGTCCATTGGCTTTAATTTGGTCACCCGCATTCCCATGGTTTTGACAACTTTCCATCCACCGATCAGGGTGCCCATTGCAATAGTTATGTGACATGACAGGATAACCCAGACAGGCACTGAAAAATCAGACTGCCATCCTGCGGAAACCAGAACCATGACAATAATGCCCATGGTTTTCTGGGCATCATTTGCGCCGTGCCCCAGGCTGAACATAGCAGATGATACAAGTTGACCTACACGAAAAAAACGGTCAACATCTCCGGGACGCCAGTTTTTAAAAATCCAGGCTGTTGTGATGGAAAAAAAAATTCCCAGACCCATTCCTATCAAGGGAGAAAGAAAAATAAAGATACAGATTTTGGTGATTCCCGGAATAATCAGGACATTCACTCCGCCCTTTACGAGACCGGCACCGATGATACCACCGATAAGGGCATGAGAAACACTGATTGGAAGCCCCATTATTGTGCAGATATGAGTCCATGAAACAGCTCCAATCAGCACCGTCAGGACAAACCACAGAGAGATGATTTCCGGATTGACCACTCCTTTTCCGATTGTTTTGGCAACCCCGACGCCAAATCCAAAAGCAGCAATTAAATTGAAGAACGCAGCCCAGGCAACGGCTGTACGGGGTGATAAAACCCGGGTTGAAACTATGGTGGCAATGGAATTGGCCGCATCATTCATTCCATTTAAAAAATCAAATATCAAGGCTACCAAAATAATGATTCCTGAAAAAAATAAGATTTCCATTATGGATTCCTCATGCATATTTGATTAATATGGTTTCAAGAACATTGGCAAGGTCTTCGCATCTGTCAATAGCAGCTTCCAGCAGTTCAAAAATTTCTTTTTTCTTTATCAGCTCAAGCGGATCAATACCCGGAGTATTGAACAATGCCTTCAGTCCCATCCGAAGTTCTGCATCCCCTTCGTTTTCAATGCTGTTGACATGGATACAAATATTGCGGATGCGCTCTTTGTGTTTTAAATTAGCCAGAAGTTTGATGGCTGTTGCAAGTTCAAGAAAGGCCTTTTTTAAAATATCCGTCTGTTTTCTGACTGTTGCAGGGGGAGACAGGATATTGTAGATTACCATCCGGATGCCCGCTTTTTCAACCATATCCATAATGTCGTCCAGATGCTGGGTAAGCATCTGAATATCCTCCCGGTCAAAAGGGGTTATAAAAACCGTATTTAACAGTTCAAAAACTTGGTGTGCTATATTATCCGCATTATTCTCAATTTCCTTGAGACGTATTGCCATGGAGTCTTTTTGTGAATATTTGTCCAGCATTGATTCGAACAGTTGGATGCCTTCTAAAACAATATCCGTATGCTGATTAAACAGTGTAAAAAACCGATTTTCTTTTGGTAAGAATTTTTTTAACACATCTCCCCTCCTGTTTTTTTTGAGAGTTATCGGTTAACGGCTGAGCGAGAAGTATTCTTCGCCCCGAACCCAACGATGAACATTCCGATCAGCAGCGGCGGCATACCCATATGCTTTGCCGAAACCGCACTTCCCTCCACAAACCAGTCTGCACTCCAGACAAGGAGCACAAGCCCCAGCACCACACATATTAGATTTGTTATCACGGAGTTTTTCCTGTTTTCACGGGCAATTCCACTCTGGCAGCCCATTCCGTCCACCCGGCGTCATACCACAGGATTCGATCATATCCGAGAAGGTGCTTCAACACAAAAAAAGTCTGGCTGGCCTGATGGCCGGTTCTGCAATGGACGATCACAAGGGCATGTTTTGATGGAATTATCTTTTCATACGCGGTTTTCAGCTCCTGTACCGGCTTGAATTCAACGGTGTCACCGGCTTTTTGCGTATCCATGTCAAAGGGGCGGTTGACGGCTCCTGGGATATGTCCCGGCCGGGCTTCATCTGATTTTTCGCCGGAATAATAGGCTTCCGGCCTGACATCAAGTATCAAAGCCGTATTGTTTTCAACATGGGAAAGAACGGTTTTGTAATTCACTGAAAACCGGTCTTGGTTTGTATCCGGGTAAACAGAAGCCGCTGTTTCAGGAAGACGGGTGTCCGTTGAAAGTCCTGACGTTTTCCATTGCGGGAAACCTCCCGAGAGCAGTGAATAATCGGCATGTCCGACCCGTTCCAGCGCCATTCCCACAAGGGTTGCATCCTGAACCTTTTCTCCGTAGACCAGAACCACGGTGGTTTCAGGGCGGATTCCCATCAGCGACAGGTGCCCGGCCAGCAGGGGGGAGGGCAGCAGGCAGGAAGGAACCCCCTGGATGTTTCCCCTCATACTTTCAATATTCAAGGCAAACGAACCCGGTATATGGCCGCTGTTGTATTCAGGCTGGCTGCGCAGATCAATGATACGGATACCGGGGTCGTCCAAGCGGCTGGAAAGCCATTGGGTATCAATGATGCCGGGATGCGTCGTCCGGCCTTCGGTTATGGCGGATGCAGAATTATTCATGGATGACGGGGGAAGTGTGGCCAGGAAAAAACGCCGCCACTGGTTGATTTCCGCGGCAATTGATTCCGGGACCGGTTCCGATCTCAATGACACCGGTTTCAGGCATCTGTTGATAAATCCGTCCAGACCGTCGGTCAGGATATAGGCATTTTGGAATCCCATTCTGAATAATGCGTCCCTGGCCTGGGCAGGATGGGTCATTCCATTGGAATACAATACAATCATGCCCAGGTTTTTATAGGGAGCAAGCTGTTCTGTCAGATCTTCTAACGGAATACGACGGGCGGTTTTGATATGAAAGTGTGAAAATTCCGGTTCAGACCTTACATCAACCAGAATAATGTTTTTCTGACCGGATGTAATTCTTCTGGCAAGCTCTTCAGGTTCCATGTGGTCCAGTGCCTTGTCAATATCAGACAAAAGTTTTTGTTCCGAACTGGGCAATACATCTGAAATATCACGGGACAGTCCCGTATCATTTTTGAGTGCAGAAGACGGATCTTGTGACACCAGAAAAACAAAGAATCCTGCAATTAAAAGGATGAAAGAGAACCGTTTTAAAAAATCAGAGTTTAAATATTCGCTTTTTTGAACCGTTTTCTTTTCAATCAGTTCCATACACCAGAAGACCAGGATTCCCGCGAAAACAAAAATAAGGACAAACCACTCCCGGGGCATGCCCAGTGCATCGTAAACAAATGAAATGTGTTGTTTTTCAGCAGCATGGAGTCCCTTAACCAGACCATAGGTTTCATTGAACAGGATGCTGCCGACAAGGGTTCCCCCCAGAAAAACAAAGGCATCCCCTTTTCCTGAAGCCGCACCAACCGCAGCCGTGCCCGGGCACCATCCGCCAATGACAAAGCCGATGCCGAAAATAATGCCGCCCATCACCTGGGCTGTGTACAGGGTGGGATTCAAGTAAACGGCCTGTTCTGAAACAAGGCCGAATCGAAAGCTTAATACGATTCCGATGATGGCAGTTATCATTGCTGTAAACATAACCTTGATGACGGCCATGTCTTTAAAATAAAATACGCCTGAAAGCCGCCGCGAACTTCCAAAACCGGCCTGCTCCAAGGCGATTCCAAACAGGATACCAATCACCACGGACATGAAAAGCGCTTTGCCTGCGTCAAGCTGTCCCAGGCTGAAAAAGGTCTCAATCATCCCATTGCCTCCTCACAAAATAAGCTGCCGCATAACCGCTGGCAAACAGACAGATCAGAAAAATAAAGCTGCCGGTCAACAGCATGGCCCCGCCTGTCAGGGCCTGGCCCGAGGTGCATCCCTGGGCAAGGCGTCCGGCATATCCGACCAGCACTCCACCGGCCAGTGCAAAAGAAATTCTTTTCCAGGAAGGGCAAAGTTTTCCTTTTTCCAGTTGAAAAGCCATTCTTCCTGATCCTGCCGAAGATATCAGTCCGCCGATGATCGTACCGGCAAACATATAGACCAGGTAATAGTTCAGCGGGGATTTTCCCCAGGCACCAAAATAAGCGGAATTTTCAGTATGTACAGGCAGCAGAAGGGCTTCGACGGCTGCTGCTATCCTGGCAATGCCCGACGAGGCTCCCAGTCCTGCGCCGAGGATCAGGAAAGATCCCAACAGGACAAGTCCCAGGCAGGCACCTGCCATGTATGGATTCATTGGTTTTTTTTCAGGTGTTTTCATTATCAGCACCCCGCACTTTTCTTTTTGGGTTTCTCGGGCGTTTGCATTACCGGCGCAGCCGGCTGGGGGGTAGGAGTCATAACAGGGGGCAAGGCCGCAGGAGCAGTCTTTTGTTCCGGGAACACGGGTTTTTCCAGACCCATTTCGTGAAAATAGGATTCGCTCCAATAGGCTTCAAGGCCTCCCCGCAATGCTTTTATTTCGCGTTTGGTTTTCTGGAAAAGCATGCCTGCCGCCATCATGGAAAGGGTTCCGTCCCTGTCCACAATGATCAGTGGGCCTGTGCCCACAAGATAGGCAGGGTTTGACAGAAGATCTGCAAGATCTGCATTAACCGATTGCGGCAGGTGAAAATCACTGAAAAAAGATGCCGGGCGGATGTCCACCAGGTCAAAGGTTCCGGGGAGATCCATGATCAGGCTTTTTAACTCATCCGGCGAAATCCTTCCGGGAAGCTTGATTTCTTTTTTGACGATTGCTTCGGTTACTGCCGGGTTTTTCCCGGTCTCATAACTGAACACAGGGTATCCGGCGTCGATCCAGGCCTGGCTGCCGCCCTTGAGGCTGGTGACTTTTGCAAACCCTTCCCGCTCAAGGATTCCCAGTGCCAGGCTGGACCGGTATGCTGAGTTGCAGACCGCAACGACAGGTTCGGAAGGGTCCAGTTTGGATGACAATTGGGCCAGATGGTTCAGCGGCATGTTGATCACCTGGCCGATTCGCAGTCCCATCCATTCGGTCGGCAGGCGGACATCCACGATTATCGGTGCATTACCGGCTTTCATAGCGTCATAAAGAGCAGCCGGTTCCATCAGATCAACTGTTTTTAACGGCAGTGAGGCTGAAACCCATGCATCAAACAGCATCGCACGGGCCTTATACCCCACTCGGTTCAGCCGGTAGGATGCTTCATCCAGCTCTTCTCGGCTTCCTGTCAGCACAAGAGGGCTGTCCCAGGGCACCATGATGCCGACCCAGGTTTCAAACCGCCCGCGAAGTGCAATATTGATGGAGTTAGGGATATGGCCTTTCGCATAAAGATCGGCATCCCTGATATCGACGACACAGGTATTGGCAGGTTTTGTCAGTTTTATGTCAGGGGTGATGGTTCCGGCCGGGGGTTGCCAGTTGATCAGTTCCGGCCCCTTTTTATTCAAGGCCGCGTTGTGTTTAAAATATTGAGGTGCTTCAGGCAGGCCCTCAAGCACTGCGGCGATAAACTCACTGCGCGAGGAATATTTCAAATAATGATTGGTCTGTCTTTCGCGGCCGATTGTGGAGAACGGATCATCGCTTAAATGTGCGCCGCACAAGGACCCGGCACCGTGAGCAGGGTAGATGGCGACATGGTCGTCGATTTTTGATAATTTCTGCTGCCAGGTGTCAAACGCCATGGATGCCAGCGTTGCAGCGGAAATTGTTCCCCCCATGAGATCGGGCCTGCCGATGCTTCCAACAAAAAGTGTATCCCCGGTAAAAACGGCCTCGGCTTTTTTGCCGTCACGGGTGCTGTACACAATAGATGTTGTGGAGTCCAGAGTATGCCCCGGTGTCTCAAGAACCTCCAGTACAGCATTGCCCACAGTGAAGGTTGAGCCTTCTTTCAACGGGGTGTGAGGATAGCCGGCATCGGCACGGGTACTGATAAAAACCGGGCATCCTGCTATTTTTGCAAGTTCCATATGACCGGCCACAAAATCGGCATGGCTGTGGGTCAGCAGGATGCCCTTGATTTTTGAATTTTCTTTTTGTGTGATTTCCAGGTATTTAAAGATATCCCTTCCGGGATCCACCACCAGGGCATGTTTTTCGCTGATCAGCATATAAGAATAGTGTGACAGGACGGCAAGATTGAACTGGATGATTTTGAAACCGGGATAAGCGTAAGTGTCGACGATATCATAGTCGGCTGCGGCATCGGAATGGGACGCGGATTCGCTGTCTTTTATGTCACCGGCAAAGCTCTGCGTCCCCAAGACGAAAAAAATCGTAAAAAACATAGCAGGCAGTATTGTTTTGATCGCTGCTTTCATAAATTCCTCCTTTTTTTATATGCCCCGTACAGGACTCAGAGTTTATTTGGCGGATTCGGAAGAGGCTGTTGTATGAGTTTTTGATTTAGACAAAAAGTGTATAAGTTTATGATAAAAATTCTATTTAAAATTAATATTATTTTGACGGATCAATGTCAATTAAAAACGCAGGCAGGGTCAACGCATGCAAATATTAGAATGTTCCGATCTTTATCCGGAGCGGCAAATAAAAAAGCACTGAAAGAAAGATCCAAGCTGATCGAAATTTCAAAAAAGGCTAAAGAACAAGGCCTGATGATGCCATGGTGATTTTAAGTTGAGAGGCTGACAGCGAAACGTCCATCCGCTAAAATCTATTTTTTTGCAAAATCGGGTGGAAAAATGTATAAGGATATAATTTTGCTTGTAGCTGTAGGAGCAAGTTTTAACTGATTATATGTTGAGGAAAATGCTAATGAAAAAATGCTTTCTGATACTTGTTTGTTTTTCAATTTTTTTATCGATGAACCCTGTATGCGTTGAAAGCAAACAGATTATCGGCTGGCTTGAGATGATCTTAATATATCCTGGAGCTTTAAAAATTCGTGCAAAAATGGACACCGGTGCGAAAAGCTCTTCAATAAATGCTTTCAATCTGAGAAAGTTTGAACGCGGTCATGAAACATGGGTTAATTTTGAACTGAAGACGAATACAAAAAAGGGGGAAACCAAAAAAATAATTCTTGAGAAAAAAGTACTCCGTTCAGTTAAAATCAAACGCAGGGGCGGAGGTCTGGAAGAACGACTGGTCGTGAGTATTGAAATCTGCTTAGGGAACGTTCATAAGGAGATTGAAGTGAGCCTGAACGATAGGAGTAATTTCAATTATCAGGTTCTGATCGGCAGGACCGACCTGGAAAATGATTTTGTAATTGATCCTTCCGTCACGTTTTCCAGTAAACCGCTTTGTAAAAACCGGCACAACTGAATTAATAATCTTAAAAAGATGGAAAAACAATCCAGATGAAAAAAATTCAATTAATCGTAATTTCGACTTTAATGGTATTTATTGGAACGGGAATATTTATGTATAAATATCATTTCTTGAATTTTCCCCTTAAACCTGACAAGACATCAAATTTATGGAATATTGAAATCAGGCTGTCTTTTGATGCTGATGACAGACCGTTAAAAGCCTCTTTATTTCTACCTGTTGAGTCCGATAATTTTATTATCAATTCAGAGTATTTCGTTTCCGGTAAATACGGTTTAGTGACGGAAAAAAAGAACGGAAACCGAAAAGCAATCTGGTCGATTCGGAATGCAAAGGGAAGGCAGCACCTCTATTACCGCGTTTTTATCCAGAAAACAGGAGGGAAAGGACAAAGCAGTCACAGACAATTAATACCGGCAAAGATCTCGGTCCCTTCTCTTCAAGATCCGTATTTAAGTGCCGCAAAGCGGCTCTGGAATGAAATTTATAAACATTCTGCGGATTTGGATACCATCATCGGGAATTTGTTTAAACGGTTGAACCAACCAGATGCCGATGAAGATGTCGCTTTGCTGCTAGGGGAGAATGCGGCTTCAACAACCGGCAAAATCGAACTCATTGTGCAATTGCTGTCACTTGCAGGGTTTCCGGCCCAATTGGTTCATGGTTTTGATTTAAAGGAAGAAACCATGCAAATTGACATGGTGACCTGGTTGGAGGTTTATTACCAGAAAAAATGGCGAAGCTATGTCCCCGACAGTTCCGAAAGCAATCTTCCGGTCGGTTATATCTCCTGGTGGAGAGGATCTGAGCCATTGTATAAAATCAGAGGCGGGACAGATTCTCAGATTCAAATAGATGCTCAGAAAAATGAGATCGAAGCCGTCCAAAGTGCCACAATGCAAAGCAAGCATATTTCTCCCCGGTTTTTTAAATTTTCCTTATTGAATCTGCCGGTTCAAAACCAGGGGATTTATCGCGTGATACTCCTTATTCCTTTAGGAGCGTTATTAGTGGTGATTTTCAGAAATGTTGTCGGCATCAAAACATTCGGTACTTTCATGCCGGTTCTTATTGCACTGTCATTTAGAGAAACGCAGTTGCTGTGGGGCGCATTCTTGTTTTCTGTTGTTGTCGCTATCGGCCTGAGCATTCGTTTTTACCTTGAAAATTTAAAACTGCTGGTTGTTCCACGATTGTCTGCCGTCCTTATTTCCGTCATCGTTATCATTGCAGGATTAAATATCCTGACGTATAACATGGGACTGTCACTGGGGCTGTCTATTTCCCTTTTTCCCATCGTTATTTTGTCAATGACAATAGAAAGGATGTCCATCATTTGGGATGAAAGAGGTCACGGTGAAGCCTTAAAACAAGGTTTTGGAACCCTTTTTGTTTCTACCATGATTTATTTTGTTGTTAAAAATAACACCATAGAACATATCATGTTTTTTTTTCCGGAACTGCTCTTCATTTTATTTGCTGCGACCCTGTTGCTGGGCCGGTATTCAGGTTTCAGATTGACTGAACTATACCGTTTCAAGGCGTTTATCAAAAAGGAGCAATAATGCTTAAATATTTTAAACGACTTTTACAGCAGGGAATTTTGGGTATCAACAACCGGAATGCAAACTATACGTTAAAATACAATATCAGGAGTAAATACCCGATTGTAGATAATAAACTGAAAACCAAACAGCTTGCCATTGAAGCAGGCATTCCGGTTCCTGATCTTTATTCCGTAATAGAAATCGAGCGGCAGATTCAAGATATCCATGATATTGTAAGTTGTTACCCGGACTTTGTAATCAAACCTGCTTGTGGAAGCGGCGGAGATGGCGTTTTGGTCATAGCCGGACATACCAGGAATATGTACAAAAAGGCAAGCGGCGTTTTAATGCGGGAGGATGAACTCAAATATCATATTTCCTATATATTAAGCGGGTTATACAGTCTTGGAGGGCAATCCGATAATGCCATTATCGAGTATCGTGTAGAATCGGATCCGGTGTTTGAACCCATCAGTTTTTTCGGGGTTCCCGACATCCGTATCATCGTGCTTTTCGGTGTTCCTGTGATGTCGATGATACGCTTGCCAACCCGGATGTCGGATGGAAAAGCCAATCTTCACCAGGGGGCAATTGGTGCCGGAATCGACATCGCAACCGGCATTACGCTTTCGGCCGTATGTAAAAATGAAATAATCATCGAACATCCTGACACGGGGAACTCCGTAACCGGAATTGAAATTCCTTATTGGAAAAAATTATTAACCATTGCGTCTCAGTGTTATGACCTTACCGGACTGGCTTATCAGGGTGTGGATATTGTATTGGACAAAGAAAAAGGTCCCATGATTCTGGAACTCAACGCACGCCCCGGTCTTAATATCCAAATCGCTAATCAATCCGGATTGCTGCCTCGGTTAAAGGCGGTCGAACAACACTATCGCGAATTAAACTCGGTTGAAGATAAAATTCATTTTGCTGTTGATCATTTTGGACAATAGCATGACCTTTGTGCATACATTTATTTGTAAGAAGTTGTGTCTTGACTAGTGTTAATAATATCCTTATAAAAAGGAACAATTACGCTGGATCTTTTTATGCTGCTTATATACAAGTCATTTCACAAGGAGACAAATTCTGTGTCAATCAAAAAAACAAATCGTGTTCTGTTATTTATGATCCTGGCTGTATGCCTTTCGGCATTATCGTGGGCCGAACCAGTCATTCAGGCACCTTCCGAAGATAAAGATTCTCTGATCCAGTTTGAACAGGCGGTTGAAGCCGCAAAAAAAAATCTGGGTGACCTGGAAAAGGAGCTGGCTGAAGAACAACGTCTTATAAAGGAAGAATCAAGCCAGCATCAAATTTACAGGACTCAGATCAATTCTATGAGAAATTTTTTGCTGGTTCCCGAGATCGGTATTGCCGTCATTGAAAAAGGAGTTGAACAGCTGGATATATCCATCTCCTTGATTAAACTCAAAATTCAACGGCTGGTGGAAAAAGAGGCAAAAGCCAAACAGGATCTTTCCGCAGTAAAAGAAAAAACAAATCTAATGGACCAGAGAATTGCAGAGTTCGGTTCTTTTACGGACAAAGACATTATCCGGGAACCTGGAATAAAAGCGCTCAAATCCTACAGGACTATTCTGCAAAAACAAGAAAAACTGATTGTAGATATTGCTGACCTGCGGATTCTTGAAATGAAGAACAGCAGCGAATTGCTCAAATCTTTTGAAGAGATCCGGATAATATTGAAAAAGGAGATCAAAGATAAAAAAGGAATGCTTTTGTTTCAAAGAAATGAAATCGAAGTAAAAACTTTTTTGTCCAAAAATTTTATAAAAGAAATTGTCAATTCAGTTGCAAAAGCCGGTCAATTGTTTTCCAGGGAACGGGTGTCACTGAAATTATCCCAATTAAAGGAACATATCACCATTGGTGGAGTGATGATGATTTGCGGTTTTCTGGTGTTTTGTTTCTTTGTCTTTAAGGGACTTATCTTCTTGAGGCAAAAAGACGGATATAAGAATATTATCAGCAAACGGACGGGGTATCCCCTGCTTGTTCTTGAAAATTCCCTGTTTCTTGTTTTATGGATACTGTTGGCGGTTATATTGTCAAAAACCCAGGTGTATTTGGTTTTTCCCGATTGTATTAAATTTATCAAAACATTTTTAACTGTTATCCTGATAACCCGTCTTGCATCTGATTCCATCCGCCTGATTGTTAAAGAAAAGGCACACTTGCTTTTTAACGCCCTGTATGGATGGCGAAATGCTTTTGTCTGGGGCATCAGATTATATTGTTTTATTTATCTGTTTGTTTATAGATTTTTATCTCCTGATCCCGTTATTTTGTCATCCATCCGGATTTTTTCCGAAGCAATGATGGTTGCCGGAGTATTTTTATTCTGGAATGCATATAAAAAAATGGAGGGCCGGACCAATGGCATGGGGCTCAAGCTGTTGGTAGGATGGTCAAGGATAATTGCACTTGCAGGTCTTTTTGCCGATATTTCAGGATACGGGTATTTTGCATCCTGGTGGTATAAATCCTGGGGTATTTCTATTATGATTATCTGCATCTGTACCCTGCTTGTATATTCCATGAAAGATATTGATCGCAAATTCAAGGATAAATTTGAACCGGTATCCAGAAGTTCTTACGGTATCTCATATCCTTTTTATTGGATTTTTTCCAACGGGCTCTATTTTCTTATCATTGTGGTTGCCCTGGCCGGGCTGATGTTCTCCTGGAGTGTCAGCAATGTTTTTTTTGTGCGGCTTTGGGCTTTGTTTTACCAAAAGTATACCATTGGGAAGATAGAATTGAGCATGGCCGGTTTTGCCTTTGCCTTTGTGGTCATTCTTTTGACCTACCTTTTGACTCTTTCCTGGAAAAAAATAATGACCGCTTATGTGTTAAAAGACAGCGGTTTGTCAACAGGGGCAACAGAGTCTGTGATTACCATTTCAGTGTATGTGATCTGGTCCATAGGCATTCTTGTCAGTTTAAGTGTTTTCGGGCTGAACACCACATCCCTGGCTGTTGTGTTCGGTGCTTTGAGTATCGGGCTTGGATTCGGCCTGCAGAATATTTTCAATAATTTTATCAGCGGCCTGATACTGCTGTTTGAACGCCCCATACAGGTTGGCGATGTGGTTGAGGTGGGCGGTATATGGGGGGAGGTACAAAAAATTAATGTCAGATCAACCCTGGTTCAGACATATACAAATTCTTCACTTATTATTCCTAATTCCGAATTCATAAGTGCCCTTGTTACCAATTGGAGCCATAAAGACCCTTATATAAGACGGGATCTGATGGTAGGAGTGGCATACGGATCGGATACCAACCTGGTGAAAAAATTATTGCTGCAGGCTGCCGGATCGGTTTCAGAGGTCTATAATTATCCGCATCCACCCAAGGTTCAATTCATCAATTTCGGAGACAGTTCCCTTGATTTTCGATTACGATTCTGGTCGGATATAGATAAATTTATTGATGCTGAAAGCAACCTGAGATTTGAAATCGACGGGCTTTTCAAAGAGCATCATGTGGTGATACCTTTTCCCCAGAGAGATCTTCATATTTTAAGCGGCCTGCCGTCCGGCAACAAAGAGATCATTGAAGATAACTGATGCCAAAATAAAAGAGTGAGTCTTTAAAAAAAAATCTTCCTAAGTTTCTGTGAGGTCATTATTTGTTACAATTAAAGAAAAATTTTGTTGTTTTGTCCGGCATAATTTTTATGTTCGGTTTTATTTTGATTTTTGGCGGGCTCTTTTACCTGGAAACAGATTCAGGACAGGCAAAGATTATGCATATGATCAATGCAGAGATCAGGGGAGAAATGTCCTGGAAACGAGTACATTTGTCTCCTTTTTCCGGGATTGTCGAGATTGTGGGCTTTGAGCTGAAAGGGCCGGATAAAAAACAATTGGTTCGGTGTGAACGGCTGGCCATTAATATTGAATGGTTAAGACTTTTTAAAGAAGAGATTTGCTTGTCTTCGATTCTGCTTGAATCTCCAGGTGTGAATATTCAGACAGATCATAACGGTTCACTCACAATTGTTACTGCTGTTCAACCTTTGCATGCAAAACCGGAAAAACCTGAAAAATCACCTGGTTTGTTTCCTTTTAATATTAAAGTTGATACCTTTGTTTTAACTGATGGCCAAGGTCTGTTCTGCATTAATGATGAAAAAATGTCCGGTTCAGTTTCAGGTTTCAAACTTTTGATAAAAAACTTTGATTTAAAAGCGAAAAAAGCTGTTTTAAACGCCGGAGCAGACGGCGGATCATTTCCGGGTGTGGCAGACTCTGTTGATCTGAAAGAGTTTAACACCCATGCGGTTTTTAATGACGGCTCTCTGGATATTTTATCCTTTGACCTGGTTGCCGGTGGCATCAAGATGGGGGGGCAAGGATCAATCAAGGATTTGTTTCACACCCCTGTGTCGGACTTTTTTTTTGATGTGCAAGCTGAGCTTGAAGACGTATCAAAACTTTTCCAGTATGAACCCGGATGCTCCGGCGAGATAGTTTCCCATATAAACTTGACGGGCAGGGGAGTTGATCCTGAAAAACTAACTGCAAATATTGTTCTTGACTTGAACCTGAAACAATTCAGCATAAACGGACTTGATTCACCAATTGACGCTGAATTTAAGGCCGGGGTGGGAATTGAAAATCAAAAGCTGCTTGTCCGTTCTTTTAATGCGGTTACAAAAGGAATATATCTTTCCGGGGAAGGTGAGTTTGAACCAGGGTCGGGAAATATCGCTGGAAAATTGGATCTTATGCTGTCTGATCTTGGTTTAACACCGGGATTGATTCAGATGAAAGGGACCGGGAGTGTCAATCTTTCAGGTCAAGTGACAGGAGCTTACACTTCCCCTGAAGTTAAACTGGAACTGACATCAGACAATCTGGGGTTTGGCGATATTTTTTTGGGAAATTTAGACGTGACTGCTTCCATGGATAGTCATGGACGGGTTTTTATTGATCAATTGTCTTTGGAAAATCAGGGCTCCAAAATAGGTGCAAACGGCTGGATTGACCTGTTGAAGAGTGATTTAAAAGATTTTTCCCTGGTGGACAAGCCCCGATTTTTGGTTTCTCTTGCAGGAGAATCCATGTTTCTGGGTGATTTTATGGACGGAACAGAAGGGCGGCTGTCGGTGAACGGGAGTGTCAACGGCACTCTTGACGCGCTGTCTGGAAACATAAACATGGAGGGCGAAAAACTTGACTTGAACGGTCGGAAAATTGACGGTTTTGTTCTGAAAACAGTTCTGGAAGGACAAGAAATCAATATCAAAGATCTGGATATCCGGGTGACGCCAACAGCCGTATTCAAGAGTCAGGGCAGGGCGGTTTTCGCAGACAACCGGCTTGAGCTTGGGTTGTTTGCACAAGACTTTCCTTTGACACGGCTTAAAGGTGAATATGATTTTGATGATCATACGTTTTCAGCATCTATTGATATGGCGGAACTTTTTGACCTGTCTCCTTATTTGCATGCAGCAGGGCAACCGGAATTTTCAGGCTCGGTAAGGGAGTGTTTCATTCGGTCAAGTGGCAGTCTTGATGATCTTCAGGGAGTTCAGGTCACAGCAGATCTTACAAATTTAACCGTGGGTTTCAAAGAAAATCAAATTGCTCATATCCCCGGTGTGAACCTGGTACTTGAAAACGGCAGGTTCACTCTTCCTGAAACAAGGATCACCTTTTTGGAACAAGGGGAAGTCAAAATAGAGGGAGCAGGTTCCCTTAAATCGGATATTGATCTTGAACTCAAGGGGATGTTGCCTTTTCAAGTGATCCGTCCTTTTTTTGAAGAAATAAGCAATGTGTCGGGAAATATTATATTGTCTGCTTCACTCAAGGGAACAGTTGCCGAACCCGTCTTTAATGCCGATGTGAAACTGGAGAGGCTGGGCTTGTCATTATCCGGTATGGAACAAAAATTACAGAACATTGACGGTGTTATCAGCATCACGCCGGATTTGATTGAAACAAACAGGATCAGCGGAAAACTGGATGAAGGGACATTTGATATTGCAGGAAATGTTGGTTTGAGCAATTTAAAGCCTGACACATACAATCTGAAATTTAACAGCCACAATTTGTCCCTGGATTTTCCGGATCTGATGGACATTACCATGAACACCAGCCTTTCTTTGGCCGGAAATACGGACAAGTCAGATCTTAAAGGAGAAATTGTGCTGCTTGAGGGCCGGTATTATAAAAATATTGAGCTTGATCTTGTGGACGCTGTTAAAAAGACAAGAACGGTGAAACCTGTCCCGGAAAAACAAGCTGTCGCTTTTTTGGACAACATTGGCCTGGACATTGATATATCCCAGCGCGAACCGTTTTTGGTTGATAATAATCTGGCACTGTTGAGCATGTATTCCGATTTGACAGTTTCAGGCACAGCAGCCCATCCTCTTGTCGGCGGTCAGGTACGGGTTGAGTCTGGTATTCTTAAATTTAAAGAAAAAGAATTTGAAGTTAAAAAAGGGGTTGTTGATTTTATCAATCCTTACAAAACAGAGCCTGTCATTGATATCCAGGGGGAGATGGAGATACGTCACTGGACTGTCTTTTTGACGGTTTCAGGCACGCCGGACAATCTTGATTTTAAGTTCAGCTCAATTCCTGAAGAACAGCATGCAGACATCATTTCCCTGCTGGCTTTCGGCAAAACAACCCGTGAATTGCGGCAGGGCGAAAGCGACTCCAGCTTTTCACCCGAAGATATTCTGGCAGGATTTGTTGCACAGACACTTCAGCAAAATATCAAGGAAGCTTCGGGAATGGATTATCTGGAAATCAAGCCGGATGATGTTGAAGGAAGCCGTGGCATCAATATTGTTGTGGGCAAGGAACTTTCCCGCCGCATGATGCTTAAATACGGAATGGATGTCCGAGACGGTGAAACCGTTCAGCGGGTAATCATGGACTATAAATTTCTGGAAAATCTTTTGATGAGCGGATTTCAGGATAATGGAGGTGATTTTGGGGCTGAACTCAAATATCGCATTGAATTTAGATAGCCTTGCTTTAAAAATAAGTTTTGTATTGATGCTTATGGTGTGTATGACGCAAAACAGCTTGGCTCAGACAAAAGAAAGCTTGGATTTGCCCGGGACTGTCTCCAAAATAGATGTTCGGGTCAAAGATATTCTTGTTAAAGGTGCCTTTCCGGTTTTTAAAAAAGAAGTGCTTCAGGTCATGACAATTTCTCCTGGTGATGAATTTTCACAAGAGGTTCTGGATCAACAAAGCTCCAGAGTTGTCGTATTGTTTAAAAACCATGGGTTTATTGATCCAAAGGTGAAGGTGATCGCTAAAAAAGATCTTCAAGATGGTCATTATATTGTATCCGTATATATTGAAAAGGGGGATTTTTACAGGGTTGAAAGGGTCATGGTTCATGGCAATCACAGTTTTTCCGGTATCCGGTTGAAGTTGAGGACAAAAACATGGCAATCATCTGTTTTGCTGGGCAGTGCGACCCGTTTTATTGAAAAAGAGTTTAATGCTGATGTGAAAAATTTGATCCGGTTCTATCGTGAAAAGGGGTTTGCCGATGTGACGGTGTCAGGCAGGATTCAAAAAAATGATCAGTCAAAGACCGTGGATCTTAAGTTTGATATAAACGAAGGCCCGGTTTATAAAATCAGGTTTGATGGAAACCGTCAATTTTGGGATCATACCCTTAAACAAGAGATGACCCTTTTCAAAGACGGGAATAAGAATAATTTTGCCGTAAAAAAAAGTATTCGCAATATTAAAAAAAAATATTCGCAAAGCGGTTTTCCTGATGCTGGAATAAAAACAAAAATCACTGAAAGAAAAAAAGACAAAAAAATATTCCGGGATGTGACCTTTCAAACGGATGAGGGCGACCAATACATTGTTTCAAGCATCAGCATAAAAGGAAACCATGGGGTTGATGAAAAAAGTATTAAACAACAGATTCTTACCAAGCCTTCCGGGTTTTTGACGGATGGCGGCTATGCCCCTGAAGTCTTAGAGGCGGATATTAATGCCATCCGTGTGTTGTATCTAAGACAAGGATATACCCGTGCCCGGATCCAGAAAACATTGAAAATCAATGATCATTTGTCTCAGAAAGATAAAAAAATAAAATCTTTGGCAATAGAGCTTGTTATTGACGAAGGTCCGAGGACAAGAGTCGGAACAGTTCGTTTTCAGGGGCTTTCAATTCTCAAGCCTGAAGCGGCAATGCAGTTGCTCTCGCTCAAGCCGCGCAAGGTGTATCGCAACTATATGATTGAAAACGATGAAAATGTTTTGAAAAAAAGAATTTCCGAGATGGGGTATCCCCATATCCGGGTCAAGGCAACTGTGGTTTTTAATGAGGATCTTTCTTTGGCTGATCTTTCTTATGATGTGGATGAAGGACCTTTTGTAACCATTGGGCAGATTTTTTATACAGGCAATTTCAGAACAAAAAAAGAAATTCTCAACAAAGAGATGACCTTATCACAAGGAGACCCGCTTTCTTTGAAAAAACTTTTTGAGAGCAGGCAGAACATGCTGGACATGAACGCCTTGAACTCAGTGAAGTTCAATACACTTGGCCTGAAAGAAAAACTGGATCAAGTGAATCTTGCTATAGCGGTGGAAGAGAAAGTCCCCAAGTTTGTTGAATTTGCAACAGGCTATGACACGCAACGGCATTTTTATGTCAATACCACTATAGGGGATCATAATTTTCTGGGCAGAAATCTTGCGGTTGAAACAGATGCTGAATTAAGCCAGATCGGCCATGAAGTCAATGTTTCACTGACAGAACCACGGCTTTTTTCTTCCAGGATATCTTCCACCACAAAGATTGCTGCTCAGAAGCGCGAAGAATTTAATACTGATTTTGGCATACAAAGCTATAGCCTTTCCCAGATTTTTTACAGGCAGTTTCTTGAGAAAAAACTGACGGCCAATGTTGGATTTCAGTATGATTTTCGTGAACAATACCCGACACAATCACCTTCTGTGTCTGAAACTGAAACAGACAACCGGGAATATGATTCCAGGCATATCTTTGAGATAAGCCCCTCAATGACCTACCGTACCACTGACTCTTATGTTCGCCCCCGGAAAGGAGTTTTTTCAGCCGTGTACATGGATATCTCAAAGGGGATTGAAAACAACCTGGATGATTATATTAAATACCGCCTGGATGCCCGTTATTATTATACAGTGTTTGAGCCTCTGACCCTTGCCGTCAGGGGCTGGTACGGATATATCCAGACTTATGGGGAAAATAAGACCGTGCCTGAAGACCAACTTTTTTTCCTGGGCGGCACCACTACGGTAAGGGGGTTTGATGAAAATTTGCTGCTCTTTGACAACACCGGCACTGCCGTGGGTGGGCGCGAAGCCTTCCTGGGAAGTATTGAGGCAAGGTATGACCTGGGATTGAAGTTTGAAGTGACACTGTTTTATGATGTGGGGCGGGTGCAAAAAACTTTTGACAGCGTTGATTCAGATGATTTTCGTTTATCTGCCGGAGTGGGGCTTCGGTACATGACACCCATTGGGCCGGTAGGGCTTGTATACGGATGGAAAATCAATCCCCTGCCTGGTGAGAGCAGCGGCTGTCTTCACTTTTCCATGGGGTATACATTTTAAAAGGCCTGTTTTTCAGCATACCGGGAAAGATTATGCAAAAATTCTCGGTATCCAAAATTATGATGATCCTGCAACAAAATTCAGCTACCATAAGCAAATCTAAATTGAAAAAATAAATTTTCCCTCTTGACATAGTGTTATTCATACACTATTCATAGTGTATGAATAACACTTATATTGAGGGGGGGTTGAATGACATTTGTCTATAAATATGCAAGACCGGCTCTTACAGCAGATTGTGTGGTTTTTGGTCTGGACAATGAAGATCTTAAAGTTTTGCTGATTCAAAGGGATCTGTATCCATTTGCCGGGGAATGGGCACTTCCCGGAGGATTTGTTACGGTTGGAGAGTCTGTTGAAAATACTGCTCGCCGAGAACTTGCCGAGGAAACAGGACTGCACGATATTTTTCTTGAGCAATTGTATACATTTTCAGATCCTGATCGTGATCCCCGTGAACATGTGATAACAGTGGCCTATTTCGCACTGGTTAACCTTGTTGAACACCAGATCCATGCTGATACAGATGCAAGAAATGCCGCCTGGTTTGAAATCAGCGATATCCCCAGGCTTGCATTTGATCATGAGAAAATTTTAAATACCGCCTATGAAAGGTTACAGGGAAAAATCAGATATCAACCAATCGGCTTTGAATTATTGCCCAAAAAATTTACTTTAAGGCAATTGCAGCACTTGTACGAAAAAATACTGGATCGAAAACTTGACAAGCGAAATTTTAGAAAAAAAATCCTGAAAATGGGAATCCTCAAAGAGCTTGATGAGATTGAAAAGGATGTTTCACACAGGGCGGCCAGATTATACCGGTTCAATAAAAAAAAATATGACACATTAAAAGACCAGGGATTTAACTTTGAAATTTAAAAGGAGGTTCTTATGTTTGGCATCAAATATATCAAAGCCCAGCCCAACACGTATTTTCTACAATACAAAAAAGGGAAAATCATCAGAGAAGGGACAGGTATTTCGTTTTTTTATTTTGCACCGGTATCTTCCCTGGTTTCTATCCCTATGGCAAGTATGGATCTGTCTTTTATTTTCAACGAAGTCACCTCAGACTTTCAGGATCTTTGTATTCAGGGTGATGTCACCTACAGGATCAGTGAACCCAGGAAACTGGCTCAATTGCTCAACTTCAGCCTGACCCCTGACACCAAAAGCTATATGAGTGAAGACCCGGAAAAATTATCAAAAAAAATCATCAATCAAATTCAGGTATTAACACGTTCTCTCATACAGCTTTTGCCTCTGAAAAAGGCACTTCAGGCATCTGAAGAGCTTGTGGATTCTGTTAATAAGGGACTTGTTCAATCTGATATTATCAGGCAGCTTGGGGTTGAAATCCTTTCTGTATCCATTTTATCTATCCGGCCCAATCCGGAAACGTCAAAAGCATTGGAAGCAGATGCCAGAGAAAAACTGCTTCTTGCAGCAGATGAGGCCATATATCATCGCAGAAATGCTTCAGTAGAGCAGGAAAGAGCAATCAGGGAGAATGAGTTGAATACCGAAATTGCCGTTGAAAATAAAAAATGCCGGATCAGAGAAGCAAAGATCGATGCTGACCGGGCAGTTCAAGAAAAAAGGCTGTTGATGAAACAAGATGATATCAAGAGTAAAATTACCCTTGAAGAAAAAAATCAAGAACTGGTATGTCTTTGCGTAAAAAACAGAAAAAAGGAAGCTGATGCACAGGCTTACGGACTGGACGCTGTCATGAAAGTATGTCGACAAATGGATCCTGAAATGATTCAGGCTCTTGCGAATATCAGAATGGACCCGGCTCAATTGATCGCATCTGCGTTTCAAAATCTGGCAAAGAATGCAGAAAAGATTGGCAATTTGAATATTGCTCCGGAACTTCTGTCAGAGCTGATCACCCCCAGAACGGCACAAAACGGTTAAGTAAGCGAATCATCCGGTCAGGGCCCAGATTGCAAACAGGCCTTGTACCGGATCAAACTAGTATCGGATAAACCTTGAACTGGAGCAGAAACCATGGACAGAGAATATGAAAACAAAATTGTTTTGATCGTCAGGGAAACCAGGCTGGACGATTTGATTCTTAGGTATAACACCCTTGGCCAGGCACAGTTTTATATTGAGCATCTCGGCGCAGATTTTTCCGATTATCTTGTTGAGGATAAAATTTATAAATCGTCTGTGTCCAGAGCCAGGCAAATATTAACCAGATTTGGGAGAGTCCAGGTTCTGCATCGCAGATTCGTTCCAGATTTTATTTTCGGAAACAAAGATTTGATCGTTGTTCTCGGACAGGATGGATTGGTGGCCAATACAATGAAGTATCTTGATAATCAGTATGTAATTGGTGTGAATCCAGATCCTGAAAGATGGGACGGTGTACTCCTGCCGTTTCAGGTATCTGATCTGGAACAGATTGTTTTAGAAGTTTTTGCAGGAAAAAGACCGATATCCACAATCACCATGGCCAAAGCCTCACTCAGTGACGGGCAATCACTATGTGCCGTCAATGATTTTTTTATCGGCGCACAAACCCATGTATCCGCCAGGTACACAATTTCGATCAACAACAGAACAGAGGATCACTCATCCAGCGGCATAATCGTTTCCACCGGTCTTGGTTCCAGCGGATGGCTTAAAAGTATTCTCACCGGTGCTGCGGGAATCACCAGTGCCGCAGGAATCAAAAGTGCAGTTGCTCAAAGCAGCCTGTCTTTCGATTCAGATCTCAAATGTGACTGGGACACTGATCACCTGTATTTTTCAGTCAGAGAACCCTTTCCAAGCAAAACTACGTCCACAGATCTTGTGTTTGGAGAAATTACCCGGCAGGAACCCATGATATTGCTTTCAAAAATGCCGGGTAACGGGGTCATTTTCAGTGATGGTGTTGAAAATGATTATCTTAAGTTCAATTCCGGTATGACCGCCAAAATCACTTTGTCGGACAAATGCGGTCATTTCATCGTTTGATCAACTCAATCTGCTTTTCATGGGCTGTGAAGGTTTTTTTAGATATTTGAAGCATCAATTTTCTCAAAATAAAAAAGGTGAAAAACAAGGATAAATTTATTGTGCGGCCAATCAAGATTGTGTATTTTTCTCGCTCCTGATTTTATAAAACTTAAATATTCCTTGAAAAATTTCCATACGTTCAGATATAAAAAGGGACAATAATTGCTCCATGTCCGTCTAAAAAGAATATAGTCAGGGGCAAAGGCCTGAAGGCGTAAAAAACAGGTCATATCTTTAAAAAAATAAGGATGAAGACAAACAAGATGAAATTTTTTCAGTCCATATTCTCCATGGTTATTATCGCACTCATACTTGCCTGCCAGAGCATCTGCTTTGGTCAGGACAACCGGTCTATTATCAGACATACCTCAAGCCTGAATCATAAAAGTGGAAAATTAGGTATTTATCGGGCGCTGATTATCGGTATCCAAAATTATGATGATCCCAAAATTGATGATTTAAAAACCCCGTTAAACGATGCAAAGGCAATGGCAGAGATTCTGGAAAACCGATATGGGTTTAAAATAAACAGGAAAACAGATCTGCTGCTGGATAAAAAAGCCACCAAAAAAGCCATTTATAATGCCTTAAGGAAAATTACCCATACAGCAAAGCCGGAAGACAGTATCCTTATTTATTATGCCGGTCACGGGGATATTGACAGGACGTTGAATGACGGCTGGTGGATACCTGTGGATGCCAAAGGCGGAGATCCCTTCACATACCTGGATAATACCATGGTTCAAAAAGTAATGAAGAACATAAAATCAAAGCATGTTCTGTTAATCTCGGATTCATGTTATTCCGGCACTCTTTTTGGCCGGGCCAGGGCCATGCCCACCGTGATAGATGATAAATATTACCTTAACCTGTACAATGAACAAAGCCGGTGGGGCATGACTTCGGGCAATAAAACCCCGGTTTCGGATTCCGGCAGCCGGGGGCATTCCGTATTTGCATATCAATTGATCAAAAAACTGGAAAAAAATACAAGACCCTATATTTCCACCCGGGAGATCTACACGGACATTGCACCGATCATAGCCAATAATTCAGATCAATCGCCTTTGTGTAATCCGATCAAGGGAACCGGAGACATGGGCGGGGAATTTATTTTTGTTGCTCAGGGAACCACCACGATTACCACACCTGATGTTATTGTTGGCAGCAAAGGCAAACTGAGCATTATATCCGATCCTGAAGGAGCGGACATTTTTGTTGGTGGCAAATTCAAAGGCAGATCCCCGCTGGATATGGACAGTATTGAGCCGGGCGATTACAGGGTCAAAGCAAGGCTTGCAGGATATGATGCCATTGACAAAACAGTGAGGGTGAACAGCAGTCGGAAAGCAATGGTGACCTTTTATTTTGAAAAGAAAGAAACCAAAGGAAGACTCTATGTCACCACCCGGCCCGACGGCAGCATCATCAAAATCCTTAACATCAAATCCGGGTATGTCCAGGGCATGGAACTTGCGGCAGGGCAATATACTGTACGGGTGTCAAAAACAGGGTATGCTCCTAAGACCCAAACCGTGCGGATTGCCGAAGGAGAAGGGGTGGATTTGTATGTTGAGCTTGAAAAAGAACGGGTGGTATCTTCGGAACCCGGTCCCGGTGACACTTGGACAGATCCTGTCACCGGTATGGAGTTTGTCTGGGTGCCGGGCGGGTGTTTCAATATGGGGCAGACCCAAGAGGAAAAGCAGTATTTGATAAAAGAAGTGGGCAAGGAAAATTATGGAAAATGGTATAATGATGAGGTTCCCCGCCATGAGGTCTGTGTGGACGGTTTCTGGATGGGAAAATATGAGGTGACCAATGGGCAATACCGGCGGTTTAAATCAGGTCATGACAGCAAAGAGTATGAAGGTGTTAATCTGAACAGCAGCGACCAGCCTTTAGTGATGATATCCTGGGATTATGCTAAAGCTTTTGCAAAGTGGTTGGGCCGGGAAGCAGGACAAAGCTTTGTTTTGCCCACCGAAGCCCAATGGGAGTATGCAGCCAGGGGCGGGACCACCACCATACGGTTCTGGGGGGATGGTCCTGACCAGGCATGCAGGTACGCTAATGTCCATGATGTGACCTCAAAAAAGCAATTTTCAAATTTTACCTGGCTGAATCACAATTGCAATGACGGGTTTGCAGCAGCAGCTCCTGTGGGTAGTTTTTTACCAAATGATTTCGGCCTTTATGACATGCTGGGCAATGTCTGGGAGTGGTGCGAAGATGTGTATGATGAAAATGCCTATTCAAAGCATGGCCGTAATAATCCTGTGGTGATTTCCGGTGGGTCTTCCCGCGTGTGCCGTGGCGGTGGCTGGCTCGGCAGCCCCGGGGGCGTGCGTGCGGCGTACCGTGACGGGGATTCTGCTGATAGCCGCCTCAGTGGCCTGGGTTTTCGGCTCTGTCTTCCCCAAGTCCGGCAGTAGAAACAGTCAGAGCGGTCAAGGCATCCGGCCAGGATGGCCCGTACCCTGGAGCAGGCGCAGCAGCGGAAGGGTCGGGGCATCATGGTCCGGATGCCGGTCGGGCGCTGAAAAAAAGGAGCAGTTGAAGACACCAAAAATTCCCGTTTCCCGACTATTCTGATTTCCTGATTCTCAAATGACTTTTTTCTTCTATTAATTTAATATTTTTCTGTTTTTCTTCCTCATTTTTGTAAAGAAATGCAATCTGGAAATCATAACCTCCTTTATCAATCACCGCCATTGAAATGCCTGTCAATTCCTCCATCTGTTCGGCAAATCCTGTTGCAGATGTCCGGGTTTGAAAAGGTCCCCAAAATATGTGTTGTTCATGGGTTTGTAAAACTTCATCCATGACTTGCAATGGTTCTTCTTTTTCACCGGAAAGAATTGATGTCCCGGAATCTTGCACAGATGATTCAAGTAACGGGATGCTGGCTTTTGTGTCAATGGGTATTTCAATATTTGCAACTGCATCATTTTCAACTGAATCATCAACGTCATGACTGCCGATAGCTCCATCAATATCGCTGTCCATCGCTTCAGTCGCCCTGATTTCCTGTCGGCCTGATTGCTGCACAAGCTTGTCTGAGTCTTCTATCCCTGGAGAAACCATATCTTTTTTTGGGGGGGTATCAATGCCTGGAAAAAAGAAAACAAAAATCACAATACATACGATCGCCAACATACTGCCTATGATCATACCTGATATTCTATTCATATTATTTTTCCTTTTTTTATATGAAAGAACTTTTAAATTGCTAAATTAAATGTCTTTCATTATTTGTTGTGGTAGAGTGATCTGCCATGGCCGTTATATGAAAGTCTTTGAAAACCAACGTGTGACTTTCATGCTTTGTCGTGGGCAAACCTGAATGAAAAACCAGGTATGCCCGTGACTGTTTTTTTTCATCAAATCAAATAAATTTTATTATGGAACATGCCGGATTGTTTTTACCTGCCAGTCAAATTGTCCCTGATACTTTTGTTGCATTGTCTTAAAGTATTTTTCCAATGATACTTTTGTGTAGTCTCCTTTGCTGGAAAACCTGGAGTCATCCTCGTCACAGATCCCCTTTAAAAGCCTGATCCTGCTTTCAAATGATTTGATTATTTGAGGATTGTTTTTACCGGACTCATTTATAATGACTACATATACCCGCTCCTCACCCGGTATCCCCAACAGATCAAGTGCCTGTACCCCTTGATCGGAAAAGGGTGGAAAGCGAAAAGAGTTGCCAGGGGAAATGTAGTTGTCAAATTCTTTAAAATCTTCACATTGATTGGGAAAAAGCAGGGTCAAATCTTCTTGGGAATCCTGATTGATAAAATAAATATTCCCCCCTTTGGCCGTTATCAGTTCCAGAGCCACACAAGCGTTTGAGGAGATTGCATCCCCTTGTGTCAATTCTTTTTCCCCGGAAAGCCAGGGCGTATTTGTGCTGCACAGGGCTGAAGCCAAAGGGGTCAATATTTTAAAGGATTCAATAAGAGGTTTTTGCATCAGATCTCTTTCATTCAGGTCTCTCTCATTTCCGGGCAAAATATCCTGGGCAGGCTCTGAAATATCCGCTTCAATCTCTCTTTCATCAATACTGGAAGATTGCCCGGAAGATTGTCTTGTCCGATAGTCTTGAGGTATTGATACATAGGCTTCCGTGCTTGTCCCCCTCATGGTATCAATACCCTCTTTATCTTTTGCAGAGACCCAGAATTGATAAAGAGTATCGCTGATCTGATGCACTTGGGTTTTTATTATGATATTGGCATATTCCGGGTCTTGAGTGATTCTGATTTCATTAAACTTGTCAAGATAGTTATATACCAGGGGTATGGCAGTGGAAAAAAAAGCAATGTCATGGTTTGTTCCTGATTCCGGATAAATGACAACCTGATCAATTGTGCGTTCTTTTAAGAGGCAGGAAAGATTGCGGGCAAGATAGGAGGCAAATAGATCTGGCTGATCCTCCCTGAATGGCTGTGGCCGCAGTCCTGTCAGGTATTGATCCGTTTTTTTGCGTTTCATGGCATCAAGTTCTTTTTCAGATGGTTTACCTTTCCAGGAGACAAAGAAGTTTTCCTCCCATTTTTCCTCTCCTGGGTTCAGGGCACCCACTTTTACTGTGAGCTGCTGATTTACTGGTGTCATTCCGATATCAAGGCCAATGTAATAAGAAATCTTTCTCATATCACTGCAGTTGACATCACGGAGGGTTCTGTGGTGTTCCCATGGTTTGGCGGAAGGCCGCCAGACAATTTCCACACCCGGAGATGATTTGAGTACCTCCAGAACCCTGGTGCGGATCTGAAGGGTAAGATCATCAATTTCAGATTTTATATTATCCCCTTTCATGGCCACAATAAAAAAAGGTTCACCTTTAAATTTGGGATGTTTTCCCATTTTTTGAGCAATATATGGGGCAAGTTCCCGGTCCACCCAGGTGAAAAGCGGTATGGAAGATTGCATTCTGTCCATACTGTTGTTTCCTGTAGTAAGGGATGTACATCCGATACCGGACAGCATGATGAATGTCATTAATGCTATGACCCGATATTCAGCTTGATGGTGTGTTCTCATGTCTTGTTTCTCCTGTTAATAATAATAATGATCCTCTGTTGCAATGTCAGGTGATACAGATACATTTTAAATGCAGCCATAGTATAGTTAAGGACATATTATAATAATTTATACGGACACATTAGAAAAAATCATATCCTTTTTTTATTTGATAATTAAATCTACTTACTGTAATTGTATTGGATCAATTTTACAGCAATAAAATATAGTAATCAAAATTTCAGAACCTACAATTTGGATAAATCCATTATGAGTGAGCCAGCAACTGAGTTACTATCAAAAAAAAATATTGAAAATATTGAGAAAAAATGCCGGTATAATTTTTCAGATGAAAATGAAAGCCATGAATGTTTTAACTATATTATGGATGCGTTAAAAGACAATGATTATAAACGATTGAGGTCGTTTTGCAACAAAAGCAGTCCAGCAACATACATTAATGTGATTTGCAACAACCTGGTTATTGATTTTAAACGAAAAAAATATGGCAAAAGACGTTTTCCTGCAGCTGTGTCAAAAATGGGAAAATGGGCTGAAGCCGTGTACAGATATGTGTGTTGGCAAAAATTTACATATGATGATGCTTTTGATTTTCTCAAGGCGGATAATCTGTTTTCAGGTACTTATGAAGAATATTTGCATAAAATTGAACCCTTTGGCAAAGTTAGGTGCAGGGAGAATCCTCAATTTGTTATGCTTGAAAAATATTATGAAAATTTCAAAAAGAATAATAACCCTGTAAAAAATAACAATCTTATGAATTTGAATCCATTGGATCAGATAATTGAACAACTGGAATTGGAACAAAGAACGACAGCCCTTGCCGTTATATCGAAAATTACGTCAACCCTGACGGAAAATGAACGTTTCATCATTGATAAAGTGTATGGCAGCAATATGACCTTAAAAAGTATCGCACGGACACTTGGTATCACAGAGGCTAAAATGAGAACAAAGCGTAAAGAACTTTTATTAAAATATAAACAAGCGTTACATTCAAAAGGCATTAGAAAATTTTGATCTGTCCGTATATGTTTTTATATGAAACTTTTTTAAACTATATTTTTAAGTTTCATGCTTTGTTGTGGGCAAACCAGGGTTAAATATCCGATCAGTGCGTGGCAGTTATTATAAGATCAGATATATGATGATCAAACATATTATGATCAAAGAAGAAAGAGGTCAAAATGAATAAATGGATAAAAAAAATATTTGCTTCATACAAGGAAAATTTATCACCACCTGCTGACTGTGATATTACGGACGAAGAGATGGCGGCTTTTATTGACGGCCGTATATATGACGCAGATCGAGATAAGATTATTTATCACCTTAACCGGTGTCAAAAGTGCAGTGACCTGCTGGACAATACTCTTACAGACCTTGAACTTGAGAATAGCAAAATAAAAAAAACACACATGGGGCGTATGAAACCGCTGTATTCCCTTGCAGCATCAATTCTTTTGATGATCATCGTGGGAGGGGGCTTGTTCTATAACCATTCAAGGAAAATTGGAAATCCTGATATTCTTAATTTTACTATTCTTCTGGACAGTGAAATTAAGGCTTTGCTGCTGGAAAACAGTGAGGTGAAATGGCATACGCCTGCTAGGATTCAAAATCTTCAATCCATTCTTCAATCAAAAGGAATGGAGGTGGGAGAACTCAATGGAGTGGTCATGGAGTCTGCGTACTTTAAGACCAAATCTTTTTTTAAGGTTGAAGAAGAAGTTGTAATCCGTATTGAAAAGGGGATTGCATATATCAAAGTAAAAAAAAGAGATCCCTCTTTCTGATTTGTCCGTATGAATTTTTTGAATACCGGATAGAAACATGTGTGACATCTTTTAACACAACTCAAAAATTTTAAAGGAAAATGAAATGAAAGAAAAAATCAAGGATTTTAATTCAATCAATTGTCCATATCACGATTATACCAGGAAAAACAATGATCAGGAAAAAAGAATTTCAAATGTTTTGTGCTACAGCCTTTTACTGCTGTTACTGGTACTGATTTTTCAGTCAGCAGCATATGCTACCAATGAACCGGCTTTAAGGCTTTTTCCCACCAATGTGGTTGAAAACCTTAAACAGACTGGTGCAGCGGCAAAATCAATGGAATTGAACCTTCAGGATGTTATCAGAGATCTTGAAACCCAGATGGAATTGTTCAATAGCAGCAAATGCGAGGGTTCCGAAGCAGATGAGGGATGTTCCGAGCTTACCCGGCAGTTGGGAGAAACTTATCTGGAAATGCTTGATAAAATTTCAGAGCAGCTGCCGGCCATGGAACAATCTGTTGCCGGCACTCGGAACAGTCTTAAAAAAAGAATACAGATAGAACTTGGCCGGAAAATGTCTCCAAGACAGCTTCAGGAGATGATCCATGGTGATGATGCAAAGAAAAGAAATCTTACGGAAAAAAGAAGAACGTCCGGAAGACTTAGGTTCAGTGAAAAATTCAAACAGTATCTGGAACTGGTTTCCATGGCTTCAAGGCCTGGAGGTGGCGGTTCTCTGGCTGTAGTCGCCTCAGAGATCTATATGGATACCGAAGAAGTAGTGAATCTGATTGCTTTAATACAAGATGAGATCGGGCGAGCCCGCTTGATGACGGAACTCAATCAGACCTTTGGTGCATTGACCCCGGAAATGGTAGGCATGGTATCCGGTGTAAAGGCCATACTCTTTGGTGAGGAAATTGATACAAAAGGCCATCTGCCGGATTCATCAAACCCTGCCTCTCCTGAAAATTTTAAAAGTCCATTGGAGTATTAATCCTAAACAGTAAAAGCAACCTGATATAAATGCAATACAGCAAGGAGATAACAATATCATGAGTACAAAAATCAATACCTGGAATACAAGAACCAATACCGGAACAATTTGTACAGCCCTGTTTATTTTTTTGGCTCTATCTTTGTCGGCCATGATGGTGACAGGATGCCAAACCGCTGACCCCAAACCTGTTACCAGCCATTCGTGCATCCTGCCGAAAACGAACAATCTTGAACAGGCCATTGCCATGACGAAAATAGATCTGGGGTTTGAAAATTGCACATACAAGTTTGAAAATTATTTTGAAAATCTGTTAACCATTGGTGCGGGTGATCCTGACATCTCCAATAAAGAGAAATTCAGCGATTTTCTTATGTGGTGCAACAATGAGGGATTGCTGACCAAGATACAGGCAAAAAAATATTATAATCAATATTTTAACACTCTGTTTGCCGCATTACCTGCAGATTATAATGTCTGCTCCATCTGTCCTGACAAAGAGTCATTAATTCAAGACATGGAAAAGGAACTTTCCATGAAAGAGAAAGGGCTGTTGAAAGTTGCAGGAGATAAAGACACTTATTACAAAGCCCATGAACAGTTTGAAACCATGGTTTTTCTCCTTGATTCAACATGTAAGGCATGTGATCCTGAAGGTATGTGATCTGAAATGAGAAAAAATCAAAAATTCATACAGGGGATGATATTGGGGATTACGGCAACGGTGCTGCTATCTTTGTGCATAATTTATTTGCTGAATATGCAGGGTATGGTGGTTATTTCAGTGGCTTTTTTCCCGGATATTCAAAAATTTTTGAACTGGGCTTTTAATAACCTGCGTCTTTCTATGATTCCTTTTCTCCTTTTTTTTCTTCTTTATCTGAAGGATTTACTTGAGTTGAAAAAGATTCTTAAAAACAATACCACTCCCCTGGTTCAAGTCAGTCAAAAAGAGCATCTCGTGGATATCTGGATCAATATTTTTTTCGGGGTGGGCGTCATATGGACCGCAATTGGTATGCGCGGTGCCCTGATGAACGGGCTGGGAAACCTGAATGCAGCAACAGCAGCAAGCCAGGGAGCGTTCACCATATTGGAACGCCTGGTTAACGGAGGTATACTTTTAGCCCTTTCCACCACAATTTTTGGTGGGGTGGGCGGATATCTCATGCGGGTTGGCAAAGCTTTTGTTTTGGGCTATGAGCTTCGGAGCTTTTATAATGCAGCAGCAGATGTGGAATCTGAAACCGTTCTTGGAACACTGGAGAGAATTGAACATCATCTCTCCATACTTTCCCATGGCGTTTCCGATGCCGTTTCCGGTGCCGTGTCAGGCGGCGAGTCTGGTGGAGTGTCCGGTTCAAAAAAAACGAAAAACAGTATGAAAAAAGCGGAGGATTATGACTTTCCTTCAGGGTAAAAAAGGATACCTGCTTTCATTAAACACTCCTGCTACAGACGAGGCAGATGCTTTGCAGGCTGACGTCATGCGTTTCATGGCGATTCTTGGTTTCTGCCTTCTGGTGATTTTTTCCCTGGTTCAAACTCTCCCGGTTCAAAAATCTGATCCCAGGCCCGATCTTGTCAGCACTGAAACCCTCACCAATCAGATAAAAGCACTGAAGAATGAGATTATGGACTTGAAACAAAAAACTCAAGCCATTGCATCTATTGCTGTTACAATACATAAAGACCTTACAAAACAAAAACAAATCATCCAGCGCATAGATGATTCAAAACAGGAGTTGAAGAAGAGTGAAGCACGTTTAAACAGTCTAAAACTGGAAATCCGGGAAAATCAAAGAGCGTTATCCATGATTCAACAGGATGCAGACAAAGAGAAACAAAACCTTGATAAAATAAAGGCGGAACTGGATAAGATAAAGCAAAGTTTAAGTCAGTCTGATGAAAAACCGTCCGACAATGAAGTTTCTGACGTGGAAAGCGACACAAAAGAAGTTGGATTTTCTCTCCACTTTAAAAACGATGAGACACTGACTCGTCTGGTTCGGCAAAAAAAAGTCACTTTTTACGGTATTGCCGGTAAAAAAGCCTGGAAAGTATTGTATGTCAAGGGAACCCCCGTGTTTAAACTCACTCCCATACCCACAAAATATTATGAAATGATGCCTTCCACTGTGCCGTCCTTATTTAGTATGGCGTTTTCCAGAAATGTCGCTGCCTTTGGCGATCATACCGTAAAATGGGGTGTAACACTTCCGGAATCTGTTGGAAAGCAGATCGCAGGGATCATGGAAAATCATAAAAATGGTGATATGGTTATTGATGATGCCGGAGGTGTGCTGCTGGAAAGAATTCAAAAATAAGGAGTGTTGAACTATGAAGGCAAGTAGCGTACTGGTTCTTTTTGTCATGTTTTTTTTATTTTTCCATGCGCCCAAAGCATTTGCCCGTCTGGAAATTGATCAAAGGGATTATAATCAAGCCTGGAAAAATTATCTGGCCGGGGACAGCAGTAAAAAACCGGATAGAATCTACCAGTATGAAGATTGTTTTAAAAAAGCGGCTCAAGAGAATGATCTGCCTTTCTCCCTTGTTCTTGCAGTGGCAAGAGGCGAGTCTTTTTTTAATCCCAAAGCCATGTCAAAAAAAAGCTGTTATGGAATTATGCAGATTCAATGGCCCGGTACGGCAAAGGATATGGGCATTACATCACTGACAGACCTTATGGACCCATGCAAAAATATTGCTGCAGGTGCAAAGTATCTGCGCCTGCTAATGAACCGGTATGATGATAATATCCACCTGGCACTGGCAGGTTACAACCATGGTCCCGGAGCCATTGGAAAAAATCCTTCCGTGGATGATATCCCAGAAGGGGCCCAATGGTACAGCGGCTATATCCACCATCACCTTGAAAAAATATTGAAAAAAAACGTTCCAGCGGGAAAACCCATAAAAATTACACCTGGTTATCCGGAACAGAAATTGGAAATCATCGCCTTTAACCAGCCTTACCGGGCTAAAGGATTTTATGATACCATCCAGGCCAGGGCATCGTCCATTAATCTGGACTGGTTCCGATCTGGCCCGGGACGGTTTCAGGTGGTCATGCTTTACAACAGCGATGCTGAGCTGAATAGCGGCCTTCAGGTTTTGAATGACCTTGGATTTAAAAATAATTGATAATTGATAATGGAGAATTGATAATTAAGGAAGTTGGACATTTTATAATGGAAAATTTGGGGGTTGGGATGGGTGATTCGGGCGAGTTTGTTTCCATTTATTTTATTTCCTGTCTTTTTTTGCTGATATAGTATCGAATATCAATAGTGGTAATAACTTTTCCATTCTCCATTAAAAAATCAAAATAGATCTTCGTCCTAAATTCTAAATTCTAAATTCTAAATTCTAAATTCTCAATTCTCAATTCTCAATTCTCAATTATCCCTAACTGCTATAGGAAAATCAGAAATAGTATCAGGTTTGGAAGTAGTGGGGGTTTGTCGTCCCCCGGTCAGTTCTTTTACCCGTTCGGCCACATAGAGTGTAAGTTCGCTTATACTGATTTTTTTATCCTTGTGATAGTCGGCTTTTCCGGAAAGACCTTCCACCAGGGCTTTGGTAAAAGCACCGTTTTGCCAGGCGTCATTTTCCAGGGAATACTGTTTTCCAGAAGATGAAGTAAATACCACAATACCGTTTTCGGCAGTGGAAAGGTCATTGGCTATCTGGTTAATATCGGCGGGTGTTCCCCGCTGTTTAGCCCCGCTTGCTTTAGTTCCCATTACATTACCGGAATGACAGGTGTCGATAAAGAAAAGCACTTTGCCCGGAAGCCCCTTGATTGTATCTTTTATGGCAGAGTAAGAAACCCCGGTACGTTTGAGGCGATCCAGGTTGGCATTGGCCGGCAGATAATAATAATTGCCGTTCCTGTCGTTTAACCCGTGGCCTGCCAGGAACACAGCCGCCACATCCAGATCAGTAGTCTCTTTTTCTATCCAGTCCAGGCCGTCCATGACATCGTCCCGGGTGGGATTGGAAAAAACTTTACTCACCACATCCCGGTAGATACCGCCTTTCTGGTTTTTAAAGACAGCGGCAATATCCCGGGCGTCCTTGGATGGATAGCCCAGGCACAGATCTTTATCGTCATATTGAGAGGTTCCCATGGCCAGCACATAGAGTTTGGGTTTGATGACAAATTCGTCTTGGCCTTTCCAGCGTAGCTTCACTGTTGCAGGGTCACTGGCGCAGAACCTGTTTTCCGCAATAATGGACAGGGTGCAGTCCTTTGAAGGAATTGTGATGGTTATTTCCGCAGTGCCTTTTGTTTTTTTCCGCTGGATGTCTCTTTGACCCGTGGGCCTGCCGTCGATCAACACCTTGACATGGGTGACTGCTTCTCCGGACGGGGTTTGCACCCTGTACCGGACCTGCACGGTGTTGGATGAGATCTCATGGTTGTTTTGCGGCGACATGATTGAAACCACAGGGGGAAGCATCTGACGGATATCCAGATTTACGGGTTTGTTTTTCCTGTTTTTATCGGCATGGGCCAGTGCCTTGTCAAGGTCGTTGTAGGTGATGATGTTTTCAACCACGTCGGGCCGGTAAAACTTTGATGCAAACTTTGAAACCGGGTAAAAGCCCGGGGCATTGTCCTTGCCGTTATTGATATGCCAGCCCATGAGAGTATCGGCCCCGGGCGACGCATCATAATACCCGTCCGGGGTGGAAAGAATCCAGCGCTTGCCGTCGGTATGAACAAACAAAGACAGCAGCACTGCCCCGTCGCTCATGCGATACCAGCGGATTTGTCCGCCGTCATGGGCTGCCACGGCTGTTTTGCCGTTTCCTGCAATGTTGACGTTCCATGCCTCACCCGGAACCTGTGCCCGCCATTTTTGATTCCCGGCGGCATCCAGGGCATAAACAAAAAAGCTCGCACCCACCAGGATGGTGTTGTCATCCCCGATATCCACACTGCGGCTCATTTCATATTGATCAAGAAAATTTGTTTTTTTGCCGTTGATTTTTGGGGAATATGAATCTTTCCAGTCTGTTATAGTTATGGTTTTGTATTGATCCCGGTAGTGTTCAAAGCGTTGATCAGACGGTTTGAGTTCCCTGGTTTTGATGCTGAAGGTAAGGGCTTTTCCAACCAAGGGTTTGAATGAGATTTCACCGGCATCATGGCTGATGGTGAAATATTCAAACCGGTCTCTATTTCTAAAATTCGACACTTCTCCCCGGTTATAAAAAATCTTTTCTCCCGCAGGTTTATACCTGCCCATATCCGGTTGAGTACCTGCTACCAGGATGGACTTGTCGGCAAGGGGTTTGATGTCAATGACCAAGTTACCTGCCGCCTTAAAATCGATAAAAGCCCCTTTGCCGTCTTTGGACCATCTGCGGATGCAATTCCACCAGACACCGTCAATAATTTTCTTATAAGACCCGCCTCCGTAAAGATACCTGCCCTGGCCAAAAGTGAGAGAAAAAAGCCTTTTATCCCAGGTATCGGCATCCTTGTTATCCGGGCGGTAAAGAAGTTCAAGGTTTTTTGCGCTGAACACTTCCACAGTTCCAGAGTCATTGTATCCCACGGCAAGTTTTTCATTGTCCAAGGAAAAGGCAATGGAATATGGCTGCTTCCCGCCACTTGTTTTTACTTTTTTAATCCGGTTAAAGGCGGTGTCATATAGGCGGATATATCCGTCAAAACATACGGATGCAAGCCTGCCCTTGTTGTCAAACGCCAGGTTGTAAGAATCTGATCCATAGTCGGTGTCTTGTTTGTACAGGGTGAATTCAGGGCCTGATCGTTTAAAGATCCGTATGCCCTGATCCCTGCCAAGGGCGGCGGCAAAAATTGTGTTGGAGTAAAACTCAAGGTCGTTAATCACATTTTCCATACCGGCAATCCGCTGGATCATCTCTCCGGTTGCAGTGTTGAAAAGGTAGATGTTATGATTCCCTGAATTCTGATCGCTGCCTCGTGTCCACCCTCCGACAGCAGCGGTCCTGCCGTCTGAAGAAAGGGCGCAGGCAAACAGTTTTCCTTCATGTCCTTTTCCCACGGGTACCCTAAAGGTTTTTATCAGTCTGCCGTCATCGGCGTTCCAGAGCCTGGCGGTTTTATCGTCACTGCAGGTCAGGATAACCCGACCGGCAGCGTCGCTGCTGATTCTTCTCACTATTGCTGAGTGCATGTTCGTGTTCAGCCTGAGCATGGGCTTGGATGTGGGGGCGTTGGCAAAGGCTTTGGGTGCTGCTATTAGCAGCGAAATCAGCAATACAATTAATAATTGAGAATTGATAATGGATAATTGAGAATTAAGGAAGTTGGACATTTTATAATTTATAATTGAGAATTGATAATGGAAAATTGTGGAAGATATCCATTTTATAATGGAGAATTGGGGGTTGTGTATGGGTGATTCAGGTGTGTTCATTCTCATTTATTTTATCTCCTGTCTTTTTTTGCTGATTCAATACCGGATATCAATAATTTTAATAATTCTTCCATTCTCCATTAAAAAAAACCAAAATGGAGCTTCGTCCTCCTCAATTCTCAATTATCCATTCACAATTCTCAATTGCCCTTAAATGCAATCGGAAAATCAGGAACAGTATCAGGCTTAGCAGTAGTAGGGGTTTGCCTGCCGTTGGTCAGTTCTTTGACCCGTTCCGAGATATACAGATCCAGCATGTTTACCGTGATTTTTTTGCCTCTGTAAGCTGCTTTGCCGGATAATCCTTCCACCAGGGCCTTGGTAAAAGCCCCATTGCCCCATCCGCTGTCTTCAAGGCTGTATTGTCTGCCCGAGGAGGAAGCAAACACGATGACCCCGTTTTCCGTATGGGACAGCTCGTTGACAATGGCGGTGGTATCCATGGCACCTCCTCTGCGTCCCAGCACATTGCCGCTGAAACAGGTATCCATGAAAAACAGGGCCTTGCCGGCAATGTTGGAAACCGTGCTTTGGATTTCGCTGCCGGCAACCCCTGTACGTTTGAGTTTTTGCGTATTTGCATTCTGGGGCAGATAATAATAGGTGCCGTAGTCATCATTGACCCCGTGACCGGCCAGGAAAACCATGGCAATGTCTTTATCGGTTGTTTCTTTTAAAATCCAGTCCAGGCCGTCCAGGATATTGTCTTTGGTGGCATCCGCATCTGCAAGCAGCTTGACCACGACATCACGGTACAAAGACTCTTTTTGCTTTTGCAATGCCTCCAGTGCCCGGGTAAAATCCCTTGCATCCTTTGCTGCGTATCTCAAGACAAGGTTTTTTTCCTGATATCGGCTGACCCCCATGGCCAGTACATAGAGTTTGGGTTTGATGACAAACGCGTCTTGGCCTTTCCAGTGCAGCTTCACTGTTGCAGGGTCACTGGCGCAGAACCTGTTTTCCGCAATAATGGACAGGGTGCAGTCCTTTGAAGGAATTGTGATGGTTATTTCCGCAGTGCCTTTTGTTTTTTTCCGCTGGATGCCTCTTTGACCTGTGGGCCTGCCGTCGATCAACACCTTGACATGGGTGACTGCTTCTCCGGACGGGGTTTGCACCCTGTACCGGACCTGCACGGTGTTGGATGAGATCTCATGGTTGTTTTGCGGCGACATGATTGAAACCACAGGGGGAAGCATCTGACGGATATCCAGATTTACGGGTTTGTTTTTCCTGTTTTTATCGGCATGGGCCAGTGCCTTGTCAAAATCGTTGTAGGTGATGACATTTTCAACCACATCGGGCCGGTAAAGCTTTGATGCAAACTTTGAAACCGGATAAAAGCCCGGGGCATTGTCCTTGCCGTTATTGATATGCCAGCCCATGAGAGTATCAGCCCCGGGCGACGCATCATAATACCCGTCCGGGGTGGAAAGAATCCAGCGTTTGCCGTCGGCATGAACAAACAAAGACAGCAGCACTGCCCCGTCGCTCATGCGATACCAGCGGATTTGTCCGCCGTCATGGGCTGCCACGGCTGTTTTGCCGTTTCCTGCAATGTTGACGCTCCATGCCTCACCCGGAACCTGTGCCCGCCATTTTTGATTCCCGGCGGCATCCAGGGCAGAAACCGACCATTGCGCACCCACCAGGATGGTGTTGTCATCCCCGATATCCACACTGCGGCAAATTTCGTATTGATCAAGAAAATCTGTTTTTTTGCCGTTGATTCTGGGGGAATATGAATTTTCCCAGTCTGTTATAGTTATGGTTTTGTATTGATCCCGGTAGTGTTCAAAGCGTTGATCAGACGGTTTGAGTTCCCTGGTTTTGATGCTGAAGGTAAGGGCTTTTCCACCCAAGGGTTTGAAGGATATTTCACCGGCATCATGGCTGATGGTGAAATATTCAACCCTGTCTCTATTTCTAAAATCCGACACTTCTCCCCGGTTATAAAAAATCTTTTCTCCCGCAGGTTTATACCTGCCCATATCCGGCTGAGTGCCTGCCACCAGAATGGACCCGTCGGCAAGGGGTTTGATGTCTATGACCGTGTTACCTGCCGCCTTAAAATCAATAAAAGCCCCTTTGCCGTCCTTGGACCATCTGCGGATGCACTGCCACCAGGCACCGTCAATGAATTTTTGATAAGCCCCGCCCCCGTAAAGATACCCGCCTTGGCCAAAGGTGACTGACTCAAGCCTTTGATCCCTGGTATCGGCATCCTTGTTGTCCGGGCGGTAAAGAAGTTCAAGGTTTTTTGCGCTGAACACTTCCACAGTTCCAGAGTCATTGTATCCCACGGCAAGTTTTTCATTGTCCAAGGAAAAGGCAATGGAATACGGCTGCTTCCCGCCAGTTGTTTTTACTTTTTCAATCCGGTTAAAGGCGGTGTCATATAGGCGGATATATCCGTCAAAACATACGGATGCAAGCCTGCCCTTGTTGTCAAACGCCAGGTTGTAAGAATTTGATCCATAGTCGGTGTCTTGTTTGTACAGGGTGAATTCAGGACCTGATCGTTTAAAGATCCGTATGCCCTGATCCCTGCCAAGGGCGGCGGCAAAAATTGTGTTGGAGTAAAATTCAAGGTCTAAAATCACATTTTCCATACCGGCAATCCGCTGGATCATCTCTCCGGTTGCAGTGTTGAAAAGGTAGATGTTATGATTCCCTGAATTCTGATCGCTGCCTCGTGTCCACCCCCCGACAGCAGCGGTCCTGCCGTCGGAAGAAAGGGCGCAGGCAAACAGTTTTCCTTCATGTCCTTTTCCCACGGGTACTCGAAAGGTTTTTATCAGTCTGCCGTCATCGGCGTTCCAGAGCCTGGCGGTTTTATCGTCACTGCAGGTCAGGAAAACCCGACCGGCAGCGTCGCTGCTGATTCTTTTCACCATTGCTGCGTGCATGTTTGTGTTCAGCCTGAGCATGGGCTTGGATGTGGGGGCGTTGGCAAAGGCTTTGGGTGCTGATATTAGCAGCGAAATCAGCAATACAATTAATAATTGAGAATTGATAATGGATAATTGAGAATTAAGGAAGTTTACCAATTTATAATTTAGAATGGAGAATTGATAATGGATAATTGTGGAAGATATCCATTTTATAATGGAAAATTGGGGGTTGTGTATGGGTGATTCGGGTGTGTTTATTTTCATTTATTTTATTTCCTGTCTTTTTTTGCTGATACAGTATCGGATATCAAAAGTTTTAATAATTCTTCCATTCTCCATCAAAAAACTAAAGATGGATTTTCGTCCTTAATTCTCAATTATCCATTCTCAATTATCCATTCTCAATTAACCATTGCCCCTTTTTTTTGCTGATTTGATAATGGATATCAATAGTTTTAATAATTCTTCCATGTCGTTTTTAAGTGATATGAATTGATCTGCTTGGATATATTGAGTTCTATTCAGCAATAAAAGCCAATAATCGGTTTCATTGGCTTCTTTGAGTGCAATGGATAATTTGTGGATAAAATCCGCATTGCTTTCCGCATGTTGTGCTTCCCGAACCATAGCACCAATAGCCGTACCACTTCGTAAAACCTGCTTTGACAATACAAACTCTTTTTTTCTTGAAACAAGATGCTTATTTAAATTTACAATTCTTACCGCAAAATCGAAACTCTTTTCTAAAACAGCATTCTCCCGCATTCCACCCATTCTCAATTATCCATTCACAATTCTCAATTAATTAGAAACCAAATCATCCAAACCACAAGTCTGGGCATGGATAACAGCCGTTGCCCCTTGCCTGGCCTGCCGGATCATCTGCATCATTTCATCAAAAACAGGGTCATTCGGGTAAAAAGATTGGCCCATTATTTTAGAAAGGGTGGCAGGCAACTTTTTAAAGGCAAAAGTTTTGATAATTTCCAAACCGAAATCAGGCCCGCTGATTTCTCCGAAGTCATTGAGTAAAAGCTCTTTACCGGCGTTGATCCGGCCCAGTTCCTGGGTTTTATATGGGTACAGCACTGTTATTTCACCTGCGGAATCAATATTCACCATGAAAAGATAGCAGTCAGCCTCGGTTCGAAAACGGAACCCTATATCCGTGCCCTCTGGCAGTACGCCGGACGGGGTGATAAGGTCGGCAAAAATATTAAAATCACTTGTGGAATATTGATGGTTTACCAGATCCTTTAAAAGCCCACGCCTTGCGATGAGTTTTACCAATTGCTCATTATCGGTGACAGGCTGGCGCAGGATCGGCTGCCCGTTGGGCAGAAACAGGACATACCCGTTTTCTGCCCGGCCGACCCGGATATCAAAATTCCGGGATACGACTTCAATATTTTCAAAGGAAGACAGTTTTTTACAAATGCTGCCGGAGCGGGAGGGCAGTTTTATTTTTAAACTTGAGCTGGGTTGATATTGCCGGCAGGATTTGTCAATGGGTGTCCTTCTTTTATCGGCAAAAACAGCAGCATTCAACATAAGGTTGTCTTGTTCCGGGGAAGAGATCTGGGGAGTGTGTGAAAACTCTTCAAATACATGATGTTTTAAATATGCGTATAATTCTCCATAGGATACGGCATTATTATTATCAGTATCCGCACACCCGCTTTGCAGCCCTTGCAGCAGTCTGTTGGTCAGTGCGCCATGGGGTTTTCCATCAACCGTTTCAGATACTTTGGCATTAATCGCACCCAATGGGATATCTATGGCTTTTTCATTTTTGCCGGATGCAGAGATGTACAGGGTATTTCTGTAGGGATAGGCAGATGCGGCAGACAGCTCAAATTTTGTTGGTTCATCTTCTGCATTACCCATCAGGTCATCGGCAAAATCTTTTGTGGGTCGCATAGCTTCATGTTTGGAGATTTTCATGGGCGGCTGATTGTCAAGACTTGCAATGGCCCGAACACTGTACTGGGAATAACAGGCATCAAACACCGCAAATATCTGACGGTCTTTATCCAGTTGCGTTAATATGGGCCTGATATCCCGATTGCCGATAATCAGCCGGTCCAGACACTGTTTCAATGTGCCGGTATTGCTATAGTCATATGGCAGAAGCCCGCCTGTAAAAGGATCATCTCCCCATTTTTTTTCTGATGAATTCCAGGGGCTTGTACCATGACCGCTGAAGTAAATAAAAATAAAATCACCCCTGTCGGTCTTGTTTGAAAAATCACTCAGTTCAAAAAGAATGTTGGCCCGGGTAGCTTGCCGGTCGGTCAGGGTTACGATGTTTTCATTTGAAAAACCATACGTCCGGGTCAACAACTCTTCTAAGGCGGCAACATCGTTTACCGGCCCTTCCAGATCTTTTGCCTCGGCATAGTCCCGGATGCCAATCAGAAGGGCATGGCTGGCCGCAATGACCGGCGGCGGGGTAAGGTATAGTAAAACAGAACTCCAAAAAACCAAAACAAAAATTATTATTTTAAACATATCAACACCTCTCTAACCCTCCTCCCTCCACAATTCTCAATTCTCAATTCTCAATTCTCAATTCTCAACCGCACTTCCACCCGCCGGTTCAAAGCATGTGCCTGTTCACTATTTTGCACATACAAAAGCTCTTCTTCTCCCCGGCCTTTGGTTGTGATGCGATGGTCAGGCAAACCGTAATTTTTTTTCAGCCAGGATTTGACTGTTTTTGCTCTTCTTTTTGACAATCTTAAATTATCCTCTTGATCTCCCTGGCTGTCCGTGTGTCCGATAATGACAAAATGATGTTTTAAAAAAACCGGATTCCGCATGGCTTTGCCCAGTTCTTTTACCTGGACAAGGCCTTTTTCCTTGAGTTGGTCACTGTTTAATTCAAAGTGAACATAAAGATCAATGGCAGGCTCAACTCCATAGGCTTTGGAAACCGTTGTGAGCCGGTTAACAATTGATTTGGAAAGAACCCCCTCTTTGCTTCGAACCTCATCCATGGCCATTATTTTTTTTACCACTTTTGGGAATTGATGATAGCCCTTGGACAGTTTATAGCAGGTATAGGCATCTTCCAGGCGGTCCAGTTTTTCATAAACCGTTCCCAAACTGACATAGACTTTGGCCTGGGATATATCATCCCCGGCCAGGGTCTTTGCCTCATTATATGCTTTTTCCGCCCGGGTAAGGCGACCCATAGCAACCAGGGTACGGCCGGACTCATAAAATCCGGCAAAGGTGGGGAAGGCTGCCAGGGAATTGTTGAGCAGATCAAGGCGTTCCTTGCCCTGGGCCGTTGACATTGCCTGATGGTAAAGGATATTTGCTTTTTCACAATCATGGGCAAAGACCGTCCCTCCAAAAATATCAATAGAAAAAATAATGGCTGCTGCTATACAATAGAAAAAATATTTATGCATGGTTCCTCCTTTTTTTTAGCTGCTGCCGGTTTTTCAGCTGCTGCCGGGTGACAGCGCCAGTTTTTCCATGGCCTTGGGATCTGCCAGCATTTTTTGCCATTTGTCATCGGTCAACCTGTCATTGATGGGGTGTTTAAATTCATAATAATTGAACAGGGCGCCCCGTGCTTGAACCTTTTCCAGCGGATACATAATGATTTTGGGATATCCCAGGCCCTCTTGTAATACCATGCCGCTGTTGGGCTCGGTGTGAACATCGGTAACAATGGGGGCATCCTGGTTGACCACAACGTAAGCCAAACGGGTATCCAGCTGGTTGAGAAAACGGATCTCATCGGCATTTAATTCACTCTTTCCCAACTCTTTAAAGGCAATGGAACGGCAGGTTTCCAACACATCTATATAATCTTTCAGCCGTTCTTTCATGGGATGATTCACCTCGGCAGGAAGCATTTGATTCAGCATTACGGCTTGAAGTTGCAGATGCGCATAGAGTTCCGGTGCCCCAGAGAGCCAGGCCTGGTTCCGGGGGGGCGAAGCGCTGAATGACTTGGCCACGGTAGTGTAGGATTGTTTGGCATAGAGTGTGCTGATATATCGGGTATAGGTCCAGAATCCAAGACAAGTGTTCAGCCGCCTGGAAAGGTTAATGGCTTCTTCTGGAATATCTGTTGTGTTTAGCCAGTAACGCATGAGTTGCATATGATTTGAATTCAGGCCGGATGATGTCCGCAGGAGGATACCGGCTTTCTTTTTTGCAGCAGCATACCCCATGTAATTGCATTCGTCGTTTTTATTCAGGCGTGTTTGTGCATCTTTGGAGCCTAAAATAGCCATCAACTCAATTCCCATGGGAAACCCCTTGACCCAGTTGCCGTCAATCAGGGAACGGGAAAAGGGAGTTTTTTTGCCCTGGTAACGCGTTACATTGTTAAAAACCAGCTGCTGCATGGCAGCACTGTCCGGTGTAAAGCGCAGGGGCATAAATCGAAATCCGGTCATGACATCACTTGGGGTTTGTCCTTTTTCCAGCTTTTTAATATCCACTGCACCGGATATAATGGCGGGTTTCCGGTTATTTTTTTCCGCCAGGTTGAAAAGAGCCTGGCGTAGTTGGGATATCTGGGCATGGGGAAGCTTTTTTAATATCTTGACATAATCGGTAAGGATCAGGTCATCAGCCGGACCAAAAATTGAAGCCAATAGTTTCTGGATGTACTCATAACGGTCGGCAAGTTTTTTGCTGCCATGAACGTGGGCGGCAAGCGCCATTGCCTGCTGGGAGAGTGTGTCTGCCTGTTTGGTGGAAATGCCGGTGGCTTTGCTTTCAAGAATTGGAAACAATACCGTACCGGCATAGCGCATGGCCTGAAAATACTGCCCGAGTTTTTTGTTGCGGGTGTACTTGCCGCGCACGATAAACTGGCTGTAGTCGATCTGCTGCTGCATCAAGGTTGAGGTGTCAATTCCTTTGGCAGCACGGACTTTTTTTAATTCTGCAATAACTGCTTTCTGATTCACTACAGCCTTTTTATCCGGTTGTTCCGCTCCGGTGATAAGGCAGGTTAAAACGGCGAGATAGTCAAGATTTGCCTTGTCCACAGAGGAAATTTTTTCTTTATTGCCGATAATTTTTGTGGTCAGTTCATCAATTAAATTTTTAAATTCCGGCAGTAATAAGGTCTCTTCCAGCATGGTAACGGTTTCATTGATAACCATTCCATGGCTTAAGAGCATAAAATCTTCAGTAATGTAATTTGGAATACCTTGCTGTCTGTTTTGTTCGTATAATGCAAACATACCATGGGGGGGGGTGTCCTTGGCAATGGCAGCAAATGGTATCATCAGCCATGCCAGGAACAATAATAAAAAGACAATTTTGTATTCCCTGCTGGGTATTTTGATCATAATTTGACTCCTTTGATGTGAAAATTATTTTTGAATATCAATTATTCGTCTGGTCATTCCCCAGGAGGGTGAGGCGGCAACAATACGGATGGCCTTGGACATACTTTTATCCCGGTTCAATACATCACTTAAATCCGTATCACCCGTTGTAACAATAAAGGCCACAAGACTCTCACCGACAGGTTCACCCGCAGCAATCTCCCAATCAGCACCTTTGGGAGGTATGGTTAATGGTGTATCGGCTGTGATGGCGTTTTCTTTTTGTGCATCATTGGGGAACAATACGTTTAGAGTGTCGGCAGGATCAACTTGCACCACCCACAGCCGCCCGGATTGGGCAGATGTTATATTGAAGTTCAGACTGTCACCCAGACCGGCTTTTTCAGTGCCTGTCACCTTTACTTGAAAGGAGTCTTCAGGTGCTTTTATTTTGTGCAGGGCATCCCAGTTCCGGCCGACATGAACATACTCTTTGCAGCCACTGAATGCAATCAACACCGCAAGCACTGACAACAAAAATAAACATTTAGTTTTCATTATATATTCTCCATATCTTTATCCATAATTCTCAATTATTAATTCTCAATTAATTAAAAACCTGTGTAACAACAGATCCTGCACCCAGGCCGCTGCTTTTTTCAACAGCATAGGATGCTTTCTCCAGAGTGCGTTTCGACATTTTTTTAAAAAATTCTTTTCCACCATCTCCTTCCTTATGTGCATTGATTTCTTCTTCTGTGAGAATTGCCACCAAAAGACTTTTGCCTGTCTGTTGGGCTGTAAGCTTGAAACCACCGAATTCTCTGGATGGAATAGTGACGGTTGTATCACTGAAAATTTTATTATCCGGATGATACTTGTTGGGGAAAAGCACAGTGGGCTGGGTATCTTTTTCGCCAACTTCAATGATGTTGAGGTATCCGCCATGTTTTACATCACACTTAAAGACGAGACAGTCTCCAATTTTGTTTTGGGTTGAGTTGACGGAAAGTTGTACTGGGTAATCCGCATTATTTATCAGGTATTCCAACTTTCGCCACAGACTGGAGACCCTTTGAGATTCATGATTGACTAAAATATTTTTCCCCATAAGCGATTCATTTCCAACCAGGTTGGGTTGGTGAACCTTGTCCGGACTTGTATTGTTTTGAATGAATTCGGACACATCCTCCTTTAGTTGTCTCAGGTTCAAGGAGCGATTATTATTCCGGGCGGAATTTACAGCAGAAAGAACGCCCAGGGTAAAAAGACTGCCCTTGGAAGTCGCCAGGGCGGATTCGTTGTCCTGGGCAGCATTCAATGCAGCATAGTTCCCCTGATCTGCGGCCTCAATACTATAACTGCCCTTGGAATGGACGGGCATGCCGGGGTAGTAAAAAAATTTTTCTTTCTGCCCATTGAAAAGTGATATGGCTTTGGTTGCAGTACCGCTATGGCAGGCGTCAATCATTACATATAGATTATTGGATTGTATTTTATCCAGCAATCTGCCTAACTGATCGTCAACGAGCGTATTGACTAATGTATTGTTTTGAACCTGGGTATCATGTGGCAGCAGCACTTCATCCTGGTTATCTTTTTCATCGCCATTCTCATCCTTGATTGAAGAACCATGGCTGCTCATATAAAAAAGGCCTTTGTCATTGGATTTCAGACCTTTAATCAACCAGTCTTCAATTGCCCCTTTAATACCCTGTAATGTGGCATCTTCATCTGCAAGAATACGGATCTGATTTTTTGAAAACCCCATTGCCTGTGCAACCTCGTACATATTTTTCAGATCTTTTTCAATGCCGGGTAAATTGGCATCTGAAACAGCATATTGGCCCACACCGATGAGAAGTGCCCGATTTTCAGCCAAAGCTGGTGAAAACCAGACCGGCAGAATTAACAGGGTTCCGATAAGAGTATACAGGATTTGTTTCATATTTCCTCCTATTCCCGGACGTTTACATGGTAAACAGCCATTGGCGGCCGGGTTTTGTCCATCAATGCGAATCCTTTGGTTTTATTGACCGTATGGTTACCCGGGATTTGATCTTTATTCAAGTCGCCATTGGCGCTGAAAACAGCCACAAGCTGATGACGGCCTTGAGGGTGTGTAACCTTGCCTTTTTCCTGATAAAAGTTCTTTCCGGTCACTTTTGTTCTTTTCAGAAAGACAGTTTTTTTGTCCGGCTCAATGCTGTACAGATATACAAATCCTTTGTTGTCTGCGCCGTAGGTGATTTTCATTGTATCGCCGATTGTATAATGGGTTCTGTCACTGGAAATAAAAACACAGACCGGATTATCATCAATCATTGGCGGTGGGATCTGCCTCCCGGCGGACGACCATCCGTTGTCTTTGATTACCAACGTCAGTTCCCGGACCACTTGTTCCTTTTTTTTAGCGGGTTTGCGGATATGCAGCGCTTTGATATCTTTACTCATGGTATCCGCCGTGGTGGTAAAAAAACTTCCAACCGATTTATAAGAGTCCTTTTTTAAATTCAGTTTTTTGGTGCTGGCCAGCATGATGATTTCTTCAGTACCCGGCCTGTCACCGACAAAAGATATTTCTTTTTCCGGCACAATATATTCTTTCCCGGGTCTGTAAATGTTGTACTCTTGAAGCTTGTTGGGCAGGATGATTACTCCCTTGTTGTTTTCTTTGTTAATACTGAATAGATAGAGGTATGCTTTTTTATTCACGGTGATTTTGAATTTAATGGGTTCACCAACTTTGAATGCTGATTTGATCGGTTCGAACCCAACCGAAAGATCGTCGTTAGAGCTGTTATTGCTGCGAATACTGATGGCTTCCGATATGGAAACATTTGCCCATGTAATTGCTGCCGCCATAAGAACAGCAAGCCCTAATCTAATTTTATTTTGAACATAACAACGCATAATCATTACTCCTTGTATATTGTTTTATTGTTTCTGCATTATTTCAGAAACAGTTTAAATGTGTTTTTGTTGACCTGTAATTTGTATTATCTGAAAATGTTTTTTGTCATCTGATTTCTTCCTTTTTTTTTAGTATAAAATGAAACAGAATCAAGAGTTGCAATTTAGTCTGGATTTTACAACTTTTTTTGTTTGTCACCATTAAAAAATATTAGACGGACACATTTTGAAAATATTGTTTTTTTCAACCTTTTTTTTGATTATAACGGATATTTGTCTGGGTGCCCAAGGGGTGTTATAAAATGGGCAGCAATTCAAAGGATCTGTGTCCGGATGAAAGGATATGAATCCCATACAGTAACTGCAAAGTATTAGGATAAATAATATGAATGTTTCTGGTTCCTAATAAAATCCGGCTTGTTAAATCAGTTTGATTTTAAAAGAAAATAAAGATGTTATTCGCTTACAATGGCTTTCACTTTAGCTAAAACCTCACTTATCACATTTGCTGGTGCTTTTTCCGCGAATTGAAGTCCTCTTTCAACAAAATCAATGGTTTTAACTTGATGGCAAAGTACAACACCACTTATTTTCTTACCCGCTAAAGAAACCTCAAATCCATGCCCTCTAACTCGGCTTGTTATGGGGGCGACTAAGGCTAATAAAATTTTTTTGTTAAATCCTGAAGGTGAAAGAACAATAGCCGGTCTTTTCCTCATCTGTTCATGACCAGCAGCAGGATTAAAATCTGTCCATACAATATCACCACGTTTCGGGATGAATCTTTTTGTCATTACCATTCTCTTCCAACTGGTTCGTCATTCAGCCAGGCCTTGTCTTCATCAGTAAGCTCGAGATTTTTCGCGGTGCATTGGCTGAGGAGTTCGTCCATTGTATATTCTTTTTTTTCTGTAATCGGAGTGATAATGATTTTGCCGTTTTCAGCTTTTATATTGATTTTTTGATTTAGATGTAAACCAATCATATCAGCAATAGCCTTGGGTATTCTGGCAGCGAGACTGTTGCCCCATTTTTTTATTATCATTTCCATAAGATTATCCTTTGTTGAAACATTGTTTATACTTAATTTAGCAACCAAACCTTTATGTGTCAACAATGTTTATACTATACCTGATCTGGTATAGAACAAGTGGATACTTTCTTGATGGTCCGGATATGTGCCGGGCGCTTAAAAAAAACATTTGGAAATCAAGTAAGGAAAATAAATACGGGCTTTGTAAATCAATGAAGAAACAGTGGATTATAGGGCGTTTTTTTGCTAAATTCAAAGATTGAACATCCATTAAATAATAAAATCATAAAGGTGAACATACACATAAGATGAAAGAAAAAACACAAGCGTTAAACGATATATACCAGACATTTGAGGCAAAAACCCGTGAGTATAAAGATGATACGGCCTGCGAAAAGGGGTGCGGATTTTGTTGCAAAGAAGCCGGAAAAATAGAGATTACCACCCTTGAAGGTCTGGTCATCAGAAAGGCCATGCAGGGGTTTGCAAGGTCCCGGCAGAAAACTTTGACAAAGCTTTTTCAGCAGGAGATCAAAAAAAGGGAAAACAATGTCGTGGCTCCATGTCCGTTTTTAATGAAGAACAATGCCTGCATGATTTATGATGTCAGGCCGTTTTCCTGCCGCAGGATCTATTCCACTCATGTCTGCACCTTGCGAAATCCACCCATGGTGAACCGCCGGGTCATGGAAGCGGCGGATCAATCCATAAAGCAATTACAACAACTTGACTTTAACGGATATTCGGGCCATTTGTCCTATATTCTTTACATGCTCTCCACCCCGGCTTTTCTGGACACTTATGAAAAAGGGGAGTTTAAGCCTGAAGAGATCATGGAATTTGGAAAAGCTCATAAAATTGCCATTAATAGAATGATGGACCAAGGGGTAACCGCTTAATTTGATAATATTGGAAATTTTATTTTTGACTTATAATATCAAACTTTTATAATAAAAATTTAACGGAACAGGTGGCTTAATGAAAAATTTAAAATGGCTCTTGGTTTGTTTGATTGCTCTTTTTTTTACCGTTATTGTCCATGCGGATAATAAATTTGTTGCCAGATTTGCAGGGCAGCAGACGGTTGACGGGGTCAATGCCCTGGCTGTCACCTTTTCCGATCTCCTTGACCCCAGACAGAATTTGGAGTCTTATTTTTCCTTGTTTGCAAAAGACGACCATGCAGTGGAAGGATCATGGGTTTTATCCAAAGATCTCCATGTGGTTTATTTCAGTAATATCGAACCAGATACAGATTACGTCATAAAAATCCACAAAGGGTTGAAATCAGTTGCCGGGCAAACACTGGAAACAGCACAAAAATACTCGATAAAAACCCGAGAGGTTCAACCTATGATCAGTTTCGGGAGCAAAGGATTTATCCTGGCATCAAAACTGAACCGCGGCCTGCCGGTGAATGCATTAAATATTGATAAGGCGGACATTGATTTTTTCAGGGTAAAGCCGGGTTTTCTGGATGAATTCAGCCAGCGGTTTGCAAATAATGATACAATGGCCTATTACAACAATAAAAGATTGCATACCTATGCAGATCTTGTCTATTCGGGCCGATGGGATTTAAAGGTCAACAAGGATTTGAGAACCCAGGTCAACCTGCCCATTACTCATATCAAAGAACTTGGTGTTCCCGGTATTTACTTTGCCGTTTTAAAAGGAGCAGGCCATTATAATTACAGCTTCAGCAGCACCTGGTTTACCATCAGTGATCTTGGTCTTTATGTTAAAAAATACAAAAATCGTTTGCAGTTTCATGTCCAGAGCCTTGAGACTGCAAAACCATTAAAGAATGTAACCGTAGAGGGGTATGATAAAAAAGGCAAAAAGCGGTTTACTGTTGATACCGATAAAAATGGGATTGCCAGCATCAATGGGGCAACCGAACATCTGAATTATATTCTTGCCCGGTCAGGGAAAAGTGTCAGTTTTCTTCCAATGGATATGCCCGCCCTTGATCTGAGCGAATTCAGAACCGCCATCGAGCCTTTCAGGCCCATTGATTTGTTTGTTTATGGCCCCAGAGATCTTTACCGGCCTGGTGAAACCCTTGTCATTGACGCCCTGTTAAGAAATCAGGATGGGAAAATGACACCAGCGAAGGCCGTCACGGCAAACGTGATTCAACCGGACGGGCGGGTGGTTTACGAATTCCAATGGAACGCAAGTCATCTCAATCATTACCATTATGAATATCATCTGCCTGCTGATGCCGTTACTGGCAAATGGCGAATCACCTTTAAAATGGCGGCTGTCAGCCTCAAAGAATACAGCTTTATTGTGGCTGATTTTCTTCCTGAACGAATGAAACTGCAGGTTATAAATCCCAAAAACCAGACAGATATCCTTGGCATATCAGACACCCCCGTGATTGAGTTGAAAGGCGATTTTTTATATGGTGCGCCCGCAGCCGGTGTCAGAGCCGATGCCATGATCCATATCAGGCCTGCCCGAAAATTGTTTAAAGAAAAATGGCCCGGGTATGAGTTTGGCGATGCAACGCATAATTTCAAACACTCCTATCAAACAGACAGCATTGTTCTGGATAAAAATGGAATGGGCAAACTTACAATTGAAAATGAATGGGAAGATACAGCCTCTCCATTATGGCTGACAGCCAATGCAAGCGTGTATGACTCCGGCGGAAGGCCTGTGGTCAGGAACAAATCCTGGCAGATATGGCCTTCTGATGAGCTTGTGGGTATCAGGGTCTTGTCCAGAGACGGTCAAATAAAAAGCGACAGTACGGCACAGTTTGAAATCATCGTGGTCAATAAGCAGGGAGAAAGAATCAAGTCTAAGGGTTTGAAGGCTGTTGTGATCAAAGAAAACAGGGAATATTATTGGGAATACAGTCATGACAACTGGCAGTGGCATTATACCCGTCAGTTTTATACTGTGGACAAGTTTAATGTGGATGTTCCTGAAAACGGTGCTGCCAAAGTAAGCGTACCTGTTAAGTGGGGCGGATACCGGCTTGAAATTAAAGACCCGTCTACAGGTCTTGTTTCCAGTTTGAGTTTTTGGGCAGGGTGGCAACCTGATGGCATGCCGTCATCCGGTGGGGGCAATCGGCCCGACAGGGTGGATTTGACCCTTGATAAACCCCATTATGGTCCGGGTGACACGGCAAAGGTAATGGTCAAAGCACCTGAGGCAGGTTCCGGGTATCTGTTTGTTGAATCAGATACCAATCTGCTGACCCTGCCCATAAAAGTACCGGCTGAAGGCAAAGCGTTTGACATCAAAATTGATCCGTCCTGGAACCGTCATGATCTGTACATCTCCGCCCTGATTGTGCGAAAAGGGCAAAGCAGGACCGGCACGCTTCCCAAACGGTCTGTCGGCCTGATTCATCTGCCATTGGATCGAACCGGCCGAAAGCTGTCCCTTAAAATGGATGTCCCCAAAAAAATAGAACCCAGTCAAACCATGGATGTCTTTGTTGATGTAAGTCGTGCCAACGGGTCTATACCCGAAAATGCGTATGTTACACTTGCCGCAGTGGACATTGGCATTTTAAACCTTACCGGGTTTAAAACCCCTTCTCCTCATGATTATTTTTTTCAGAAGCGCAAATATGGCGCGCAGATTCATGATGTTTACCAGAAATTGATAGAAGCCAACAAGGGTGCATGGGCAACACAACGGTTTGGCGGTGATGTGGCAGCGCTCACCCGGGGCGGTGACAAACCCGCCACAGATGTGCAGATCGTATCCATTTCCAGGAATGCCGTTAAGGTGGATGAAAAGGGCAGGGCGCACTTTAGTCTTTTCATACCCGAGTTCAACGGCAGTATCCGGGTGATGGCCACAGCGTATACAGGTCAGGATTACGGATCACTGGAACAGGAGGTGACGGTTGCGTCGGCCCTGGTCACCCAGATTACCATGCCCAGATTTTTATCCATGGGGGATAAAAGCCAGGTGGTGATCGATGTTCACAATCTTACCCTGACACGCCAGCAACTTGATATGAATCTTGATGTGCAAGGCCCTGTCAAAGCCCTTGGACAAACATCACACAAAGTGAGTCTTGATCCAAATCAAAAAAACGCCTTTGTTTTCCCGGTTTTTTCAGAACAGCAGCTGGGCCGTTCAAAGATAAATCTTTTTATCAACGGTTTGGTTGTGGATGGAAAAAAACAAACTCTTAATCGAACCTGGTTTATTGATACACGACCGGCATATCCCGCGACCACCAAAGTGTTCAGATCCCATTTAAAGCCGGGTGAAACATTTGACATCAAGCCTTCCCAAATGAACAGCCTGATCAAAGAAACAATTGGCGTTCAGGCTGTAATCAGCGCTTTTCCACCCATCAATCTTTCCGATCACATTCAGCAGCTCAATGCCTATCCATACGGCTGCCTTGAACAGATCACCAGCGGGATTTATCCTCATGTTATTTTAAATGCGTTTGATATTGCCGAGTTGGGATTGACCGGACAGACTTCTGAGCAAACAAACAAAAAGGTTGTCCTGGGGATTCAACGGTTAATGGAGAAACAAAAAACCACTGGCGGATTTGGCCTCTGGTCTGCAAAAAGTCCTGAAAGCTATTGGCTGACCGCATATGTGACTGATTTTTTACTTCATGCACAACAGGCCGGATATAAAGTGCCGCCCACAGCCCTTGCCAAAGCATTGGACCGGCTCAAGAAGTATGTGAAACGACCCTCAACCATAAGGCCGATGAACTATACGGACAAACGGCATTACAGGGCGGCAACCCGTGTGTATGCAGCCTTTGTCCTGGCCCGTGTTCAGGGCATCTCTCTTGGGGATGCAAGGGCTTTATATAATGCGGCAAAAAATGATTTAACAGGAACACTTGGGTTTGTTCATGCCGGACTTGCCCTTTATCTGAGCGGGGATGATGCCCTTGGGGCAAGTGCTTTGGAAAAAGCATTGAACAACAGCCGCGAACACCCGCGCGAAAATCATATATATTATGGTGATTACGGCAGTGATATAAGGGATCTTGCCGCAGCCTGTTATCTTGTGTCCAGTTTTTATCCTTCTTTTGAAAAAGCTTCTCATTTTCTTTTCGGACTCCAGGATGAACTTTATGACCGTCAATGGCTCAGTACACAGGAACGAAATGCCCTTGTACTGGCCGGCAGCATTGCCGTGAAAAACAGCACAGAACTCTGGCAGGCAAGAATAAGTGCTGGTGATAAAATTGTTGATCTTGTGCATGATCGTCAAAAACAATTTGTCAGTGTTGACGGGCAATCCGCTGATGGATTCAAGGTACTTAACACGGCAGGGACGGATCTTTATCTGTCTGTTACCCTGGCCGGATATCCTGCCCAGAAACCCAGACCCGAGGCATATGGTGTAAAAATTTCTCGAAGATATCTGACACCCGCCGGCATACCCATTGAAATGCCCGTAAAATCCGGGCAATTTAAATCCGGAGACAGGTTGCTTGTTGAGCTTGCCTTTACGGCGGATAAAAGAATGCCAAACGGTTTGATTGTTGATCTGCTTCCGGCCTGTCTTGAACTTGAAGATCCCAACCTTGCCGGCAGCATGGTCATTGATGAGATACAGGTCGATACAAAAACCGTTGTTCAGTGGCATAATGCATTTGATACCCGTCATACGGAGTACCGGGATGACCGGTTTGTGGCGGCATTGAATATTCCTGCCCAGGATGATTTGAGGATTTTCTATCCGGTACGCATTGTCAGTCCTGGTGATTATCTTGTGCCGCCGCCCCTGGCAGAGGATATGTATAAACCGTATATCCGGGGGATTGGCAGTGGCCCGGCCCTGATGCAGGTGAGCAGGCCGTGATATGTCCCATGATGCGAGAACCAGGCACTCTCCTTATCCGGGAGATTCAAAACAAAATTTACGACGCTGTCAGTACCCTGCAATATTTTCCAAAATGCCGGAATGTGAGAAAACTTGTAAACTGACCTGATTACCGACTGCGTGTATGGAATTGAAGGTTATAATCTGGTGAAGGCTTGGAGAATTCACCCTGGTTTGCTCACAGCAAAGATTGAAAGTTTCTGTATGAATTTTTTAAGATTTTTATATAAAAAAATACAATACGAGCAATCCGCATTAATTATGCAACCGAAACTGTATAATCAAGCTGTTCTTTTCTTAACATGTCCTGAAACGCAAGCCTGATCCACAATTTTTCCGGTTCTCCTATCTGATTCGCAATTTTGGCGGCTCTTTTTGGAGAGGGAATGCGGCGTCCTTTTTCGATATCACAAAGAGCTTGTGTGGATATCCCTATTATCAATGCAAAATCTTTTTGTGAAATCTCTTCACATTTCCTATAGGACCAAAGAGCGCGTCCGAAAGTAATCGGACCGAAATCTCTTTCCATTTCTTTGGTGCCGTATTTTTCAGTATTCATGTTTGTTTACCTCTATTATTTCAATGATAATACTGTTTTTATATTCAATGTACAAAGCCCTGTATGCTTTGGACAACCGGATTGACCGCTGGTTTTTCCTGTCACCATGCAAAGGTTCATCATGATAACCAGATATTTTCCTGATTTCTTTAATTCCAAATTCTTCAATGTCTTCCGCCCATCTTTGAAGTTTAGCCACAATGTGTAAAGGGAGCTTTTTAAGTTGTTTTCGGGCCTTTTTGCCGATGACTACCTGATTCATAGTTTATTTATACGTTGTTTTGATATATGAGGTCAAGAGTAGCATCAATGTCTGAACCATCTTAAACGAGATTTGTGCCGTGATTTTATAAAAGTCAAATATTACTTGAAACACCCCATCCTGTTAGATATAAAAAGAGACTATAATTGCCCCATGTCCGTCTAAACAAATCATAGTCAGGGGCAACGGCATGAAGGCGGCAAAACAGGGCATGTCTTTTAAAAAAAGGATGAAGATAAACAAGATGAAATGTTTTTATTCCATACTCTCCATAATAATTATCGTATTCATATTCCCTTTCCAGGGCATCTGCTTCGGTCAGGACAACCGGTCTGTTATCAGAAACACATCAAGCCTGAATCATAAGAGCGGAAAAATAGGTGTTTATCGGGCCCTGATCATCGGTATCCAAAATTATGAGGATCCTGAAATTAATGATCTGAAAACCCCTTTAAACGATGCAAAGGCAATGGCAGACGTTCTGGAAAATCGGTATGGGTTTAAAATAAACAGGAAAACAGATCTGCTGCTGGATAAAAAAGCCACCAAAGAAGCCATTTATACTGCTTTAAGGAAAATCACCCATACGGCAGAACCCGAAGACAGTGTCCTTATTTATTATGCGGGTCATGGTGATATTGACAGGACGTTGAATGACGGCTGGTGGATACCGGTGGATGCCAAAGGCGGAAATCCTGTCACATACCTGGATAATACCCTGGTGCAAAAAGTAATGAAAAGCATGAAATCAAAGCATGTGCTGTTGATTTCGGATTCATGTTATTCCGGCACCCTGTTTGGCCGGGCCAGGGCCATGCCCACTGTGATAGATGATAAATATTATCTTAATTTATATAATGAAAAGAGCCGGTGGGGCATGACCTCGGGCAATAAAACCCCGGTTTCGGATTCCGGGAGCGCCGGGCATTCAGTATTTGCGTATCAATTGATCAAAAAACTTGAAAAGAATACAAAACCCTATATTTCCACCCGGGAGATCTACACGGACATTGCCCCGATTATTACCAACAATTCCGATCAATCGCCTCTGTGTAATCCGATCAAAGGAACCGGAGACATGGGCGGGGAATTTATTTTTGTTGCTCAGGGCACCACCACAATTACCACACCTGATGTTATTGGCGGCAGCAAAGGGAAATTGAGCATTATATCCGATCCTGAAGGAGCGGATATCTTTGTAGATAACAGGTTTAAAGGTATTTCTCCATTGGATCTTGATCCGGGCACATACAATTTTATGGCAAGGCTTAAAGATTATGTATGATGATAGCAAAAAGTTTATTACAAAGCTTAATCAACAGTCCGGCAATACATTCAAGCTGCCCACGGAAGCCCAGTGGGAATATGCTGCCAGAAGCGGAGGAAAGGATCAGACCTATGCCGGTGGAAATGATGCAGATGCTGTGGCATGGTATGATGCCAACAGCGGATACAAAACTCATAAAGTGGGTACGAAAGCTTCCAATGGCCTTGGCATTTTTGACATGAGCGGCAATGTATGGGAATGGTGCGAAGATGTGTATGATAAAAAGGCTTATTCAAAACACGGACGCAATAATCCTGCGGTGACTTCCGGTGGAGTTTCCCGCGTGTGCCGTGGCGGTGGCTGGTGCAACGACCGCGGGAGCGTTCGTGCGGCGAACCGTTTCGGGGATTCTGCTGATTACCGCAACGGTGACCTGGGTTTTCGGCTCTGTCTTCCCCAAGTCCGGCAGTAGAAACAGGACAGGGCGGTCAAAGCATCCGGTCAGGATGGCCCGTACCCTGGAGCAGGCGCAGCAGCGGAAGGGTCGGGGCATCATGATCCGGATGCGTGCTGGGCGCTTAAAATTTTTTTATTAATTTGTCTATTCATTGTGTTCTCAAAGTATAACAAATAGACAATAAATAATAGCGAGGATATAATGGCTAAAACTACGACCATATCAGTTCGAATGGATGCTGAATTGAAAAGTAATGCTGAAAACATATTGGCGTCTTTGGGCTTAACCCCATCTCAAGCAATTAGTGTTTTTTATAAACAGATAACCTTTCAAAACGGTCTTCCTTTTCCTGTTAAGATACCAGAGAAAAAACTCAATGATGTTTCTGTTGCTGCTATGAAAGATAAGGATCTGGATGAATATAGAAGTCCTTCCAACTTATACGATGACCTGGGAATTTAATGTCAACATTACAGGTCACAAAACAGTTTAAAAAAGATATGAAAAAACCTGATAGTGAAAAGCCGACACGTTAAATACTGCGTTGTCTCCGTTTGCTTAGCAAGTGCGGTCGTTATTGTTTGTCTGTCTGGACTGGACAGGATCTATCCGCTGAATTTAAAAACAAAGACCTGTTCAACCTTGATTACGGCAAAAGACGGCACACCCCTTCGCGCATTTGCAGATAAAAACGGGGTATGGCGGTATCCGACAGACCTGACAGACGTATCCCCTTTGTACCTTCAGGCGTTGTTGACCTATGAAGACCGGTGGTTTTACAGCCATCCAGGTGTAAACCCATTCGCTTTTATCCGGGCCTGTTTTCAAAATATAGCTGCCGGTAAAATTGTGTCCGGTGGTTCTACTTTGACCATGCAGGTGGCAAGACTGCTGCATCCCAATCAAAGAACCCTGGCCGGGAAAATTTTACAAATGCTTCGGGCATTTCAGCTGGAAATTCACCTGACCAAAGACCAGATAATGACGCTTTATTTGAATTTGGCACCGTTTGGCTCCAACATTGAAGGGGTGCAGACCGCATGCTTTTCCTGGCTTGGAAAACAGGCCATGGAATTGTCTTGTGCAGAAGCCGCTCTTCTGGCTGTATTACCCCAGGCACCCAGTTTTTACAGGCCTGACCGGCATCCGGAACGGGCGCGAAAAGCCAGGGATAAAGTGCTGGATCGAATGGCGTTTTTTAAGGTGTGGACCAACGAACAGGTAAGGGCGGCCAAAAAAGAACCCGTGGCTGCGCTGCGCTTTGTCCCTCCCATGACCGCCCCCCTGGCATCACGACGATTGTATTTTGGCACCGACAACCCGTCATCAAAAAAAACGACCACACTGGACTATGATCTTCAAATCCAAACCGAAGATATTGTCAGGGACTATGTTGCAGGACTTTCAGACGAACAATCGGCAGCCGCCCTGGTCGTAAATTATAAAACTCTTGAAGTGCAGGCTTATGTGGGGTCGGCTGATTTTTTTAGCACAAAGCGAAAGGGCCATGTGGATATGGTCCGTGCCATACGGTCGCCGGGCTCAACTTTGAAACCGTTTTTGTACGGCCTTGCCATGGATGAAGGCCTGATCCATTCCCACTCCCTGCTGCTGGATACCCCTCGGTTTCAAAAAGAATACGAACCCGGCAATTTTTCCAAAGGGTTTTCAGGGCCTGTCACCGTGGCCAGGGCATTGAGATTGTCATTAAATGTTCCGGCTGTCCAGGTGCTGGAGGCGTATGGCCCCCAAAAATTTTACGACCGCCTGATCAATGCCGGTGCCCGGATAAAACTGTCCGGCAAACCCAACCTGAGTATCATACTGGGAGGGGCGGGCACCAACTTGGAATCATTGGTGACGCTGTATACCGGCCTTGCCAGGGACGGCATTACGGGAAAACCAAAACTGTTAAAACAAGATGCGGATCAAGATGCGGATCAGGAACGATACCTGATGTCACCGGGTGCGGCCTGGATTATCAGTAAAATCCTGGCGCAACCCATGCCCGGATTTGAAGGCATCAACCGGTTGTCAGGACATATTCCCATGGCCTGGAAAACCGGCACAAGTTACGGGTTCAGGGATGCCTGGGCCCTTGGCATCATGGGAGATTATGTGGCCGGTGTCTGGGTGGGAAGACCGGACGGCTCTCCTTGTCCGGGACAATATGGTGCCGTGACAGCCATTCCTCTGCTTCGCAGGATTTTTGAAAGCCTGCCGCTCACTGATTTTATCAAAAAACCGCCGTCAAGTGTTCAACCGATAAAAATCTGCTGGCCGTTGGGGTCGGCGAAAACCCGGACAATAACAAATTGCTTTGTTCAGCATGATGCATGGATATTGGACAACCAGATACCCTTAACCTTAAATTCTGCAACCAGGGGGTTTGACCCTCTTTTAAAAACATTCTGGATTGATGAAAACGGCAACAGGGCACAGCCGTCATGCGGGGGAATCAAAAAAATTCGCATCGGGGTGTGGCCGCAAGGTGCTGAACCCTGGTTGCCTCCTTCATGGCGAAGGAACAAACTGATTGCGCCGCCATCACAAAAATGCCCTGATCTTGCAAGCTTCCCCGGCAACCCCGTACAGATCACCTCAGTGTTCAATAACAGCATTTTAACCCGCCCGCCGGGTCAGGCTACCCCTCCGTCCATCCCCATAACAGCGTTGGGTGGCCAGGGAAAATATTACTGGTTTTTAAACAAAAAGTTGGTGGCTGTTATCAACCCCGGCAGCGCCGGTGTTTTGCCCATGCCGCTGCCCGGCACCTATCAATTGTCAGTAGCAGATGAAGCAGGCAGCTTTGATGTGATTGATTTTGAGGTGATATCTATGGATTAGCCAATAGTAATTATCAATATTGACATGGGTGGTGGAGCCGGGTTATGTTATGACAAGTTTTCAGCATTAACAGCGTGGGATAAAACATAATATAAACGGAGGTGCAATGTCTCTGACCATCAATAATAATACCTTAAGTCAGTCTGCCGGAAATACCTTTCGATCGGCTTCCAATGCTTTTGACCAATCCCTGGAAAAGATTTCATCCGGCAAAAGTATTAACCGGGCTTCAGATGACGCTTCCGGTCTGGTAATGGCTAATAACCTCAACAGTGCCGCAAATAGTATAGGGCAACTGAGCCGCAATGCTTCGGATAATATATCCATGATTCAGATCAAAGAGGCTGCTCTTGGTCAGGCTACACAAATTATTCAGGGAATCGGTGAAAAAGTGGTACAGGCAGCGTCCGATGCCCAGACTCCTGAAAGCAGAATGGCCATCCAGGAGGATGTGACAAAATCGCTTGAGTCATTAAATGATCTTTATCAGGGTACCACTTTTAACGGTAAATCGCTTTTTTCAGATGCTCCGGGATTGGCCGAACTTTCAGATCTTGATCTCTCTTCTCTTGAGGGAGCGGAATCGGCTCAGGAGGCTGTTGACTCGGCCCTTGATTCTGTCAGCTCTTATCGGTCGGCTTTGGGTTCAAGTCAGAATCAGGTTGAGAGTGAAATTTCCAATCTGAAAACCCAGGAAATTTCTGCAAGAAGTTCGGAGTCCCAGATCAGGGATGTGGATATTGCAGAAGAGGTGATGAACATGAAGCAGTTGGATCTGCTCAAAAAGACCTCATCCTTTGCACAAAATCAGGCAGCAAATGTAAATGCCCAACGGGTTGCAACCCTTCTGGGTTAGCACTCTCTTTTTTATTCATGAATTTGCCCTGACCGGCTGGTTATTATTTGATCCGATCCGATCCGATCAGGGCAGGGGCAGGGTGTCAATTTAAATTAAATCTGGTCAAAATACTGGGGATTCCAGCGCATTTTATCCACAAGGGTGTTCAGCCGTTCCGGATCATTTTTGTGTTTGAATTTTGAGAAAAAACAATCTTTTTTGGTAACGCCTGCCTTGATGGCTTCTGCGCCGACTCGTTTTGCAACTTCCAAAGAGACCTCTTTTAACTGATCCAGTGGAGGACACAAAATACCGTCGTTAATGTCTTGTTCGCTGACAAACTCGGCAATCGCATGGGCTGCCGCTGAAAAAAAGACCGGCAATACTTCGGTGGCACCGGATGCCACAACCCCCAGCCCTACACCCGGGAAAACAAATGAATTGTTCATTTGTCCGATTCTATACTCTTTGCCGTCGTGATCAACAGGATCAAAAGGAGAACCCGTTGCCATAAGCGCTTTACCGTTGGTCCATTCGTAGACATCTTTGGGCAGGGCCTCGGCCTTGCTCGTGGGATTGCTCAATGGCAGAATAACGGGTCTGTCCGTATTCTTACCGACTGCTTGAACAATTTGTTGTGTAAACAGGCCGGGTTGTCCTGATGTTCCGATCAATACGGTTACTTTTTCATGCTTGACTGCATTCAAAAGTGTATTGTCTTCAGATGATGTCAGCCAGGCAAGTGTTTTTGAATCTTTTGCAAATTTTTTCTTGTAAGGCTCAAGATCCCTGTCAGCGGTGACCACCCCTCTTGAATCCATTGTGAAAATCCGGGCAATGGCATCTGCTTCATCCATGCCCTGGGCAATAAGCTCCACCTGGATCTGTTCGGCAATACCAATGCCGCCTGCACCGGCACCATTTACCAGATACACCTGATCCGTCATTTTTTCTTTTTTTACTTTCATGGCTGCAATAATTCCGGCAAGAGCAATGGAACCGGTTCCCTGAATGTCATCATTAAAGGAGATCAGGTGGTTCAGATATGTATCCCGGACCGTAAACGCCGTCTGTTTTGAAAAGTCCTCCCACTGGCACAGTGCATGGGGAAAGTTCTTTTTAAACGCAGTTACAAATTTTTTGATAAACGCATCATATTCTTCTCCCTTGAGGCGTTTGTGACGCCAGCCCAGGTAGTTGGGATCATTTAACAGGTCTTCATTGTCGGTTCCAACGTCAAGGGATACGGGAAGGCCGTGCCAGGGAGCGATGCCGGCACCCTGAGTGTAGAGCATCAGTTTCCCAAGGCAGATGGGGATACCCCCGGCCCCCTGGTCTCCAATACCTAAAATTCCCTGGTTGTCCGTTACCACTGCAATCCTGATATCCTGGTCCGTATAGTTGCGCAAAACATATTCCGCATAATCAATATTTCCCGGATAAAAATGCACACCATTTGCTCCCCGGTATATTGAAGAGTACTGCTGACAGGCAAGCCCCACTGTGGGGGTGTAGATAATGGGTAAAAATTTGGTAACATTGTCTGCAATTACGGCATGGGCCAGTACAACATTTCTGTCATAAAGACTTCTGATATAAATGAATTTTTCAATGTCACTTTTCTTTTCATCAACAATTTTAAGGCTTGATCTGATCTGATCTTCAAGTGTTTTTACCCTTGGAGGCAGAAAACCGCTGAGTTTAAGCCTGGACCTTTCCTCTATGGTAAAGGCTGTGCCTTTGCTAATATTATTGAAGCGAAGAACATCAAAACCGCGTAAGTTGATTTGAACTCCCGTGGTGTCTCCAAATTCGCCATATTTAAACTCGTAATGATTAATTTCCATGGCTTTTTAAAAATCCTTAAATTACAATTTAATAAAATATCTTCAAAAAAAATATAACTTCATATTATATCATAAATTAAGGCATAAAGGTGAAAGGTAAATGAATGAATTTTATTTATTGAAAAATATTTATTCGTGCGTGGCTATGGTGATAAAAAAGATGATAATGCAGCGCCCGGGCCTGTTACAAAAAAAATGTAACAGGCATTTAGGCATAATAAAAGGCTATGCTTTGATCATTTGGCGCAATACATAGTGAAGGATGCCTCCGTTTTTAATATAGTCGATCTCAATATCCGTGTTGAGTTTGACAACAACCTGGAATGTTTTGTTTTTGCCGTTTTTTGTGGCATTCACAGTTAAAAGATCATTGGGTTTGATCTGGTTTGCATTGCGTATTTCAAAGACTTCATCCCCGCTAAGTCCCAGTGTTTCAAAGGACTGTCCCTCTTTGAAAATCAGGGGTAGAACGCCCATGCCCACAAGGTTGGACCTGTGGATTCGTTCAAAGGATTCGGCAATGACCGCTTTTACGCCTAAAAGAGTGGTGCCTTTGGCTGCCCAGTCCCGTGAAGATCCTGTTCCGTACTCTTTTCCGCCGAAAACAAGCAGATCTGTTTGTTCATCCCGGTATTTTCGGGAGGCGTCAAATACATAGCATTGTTCATTTTCAGGGAATTTAAGGGTAAGACCGCCCGCATCCGAGACCAGTTTGTTTTTTATCCTGATATTGGCAAAAGTTCCCCGCATCATGACTTCATGATTGCCCCGGCGGGAACCGTAGGAATTAAAATCCCAGGGTTTTATATTGTTGTCAATCAGATATTTCCCTGCCGGGTAATCCACGGGAATGGCACCTGCAGGCGAAATATGATCCGTGGTCACAGAATCGCCTAACACAAGAAGGGCTCTGGCATTTTTGATATCCTCAAGATCCGGCAGGTTCAGGGAAAAATTTTTAAAAAAGGGCGGGTTGCGGATATAACTGGACGTTTCATCAAATTTGAAAGTGGTGCTTTCATCCACCTTGAGTTCCTGCCAGAGTTTGTCTCCTTTAAAGATTTGAGAATACTGGTCTTTGAAGAATTTTTCATGAACATAGGTTTCGACAAAATGGTTTATTTCATCGGCTTTGGGCCAGATATCTTTCATGAATACAGGATTCCCGTCCTGTGAAACCCCAAGGGGTTCTGATTCAAAATCAATATCTATTTTTCCGGCAATGGCATATATGACCACAAGTATGGGGGACATTAAAAAATTGCCCTTTACCTCCTGGTGAATCCTGGCTTCAAAATTCCGGTTGCCGGAAAGAACGGACATGACATCCAGGTTGTTTGTTTTAATGGATTCTTCGATAAAAGGATCAAGAGGGCCGCTGTTTCCAATACAGGTCATACACCCGAAACCGGTGTTGTTAAAGCCAAGATCCTGGAAATACTCCATCAGCCCGGAGCTTTTCAGATAATCCAGCACCACCCTGGAACCGGGGGACAGGGAGGTTTTAACATGCCAGGGAATTGACAGGCCTTTTTCCACGGCCTTTTTGGCGGCAAGCCCTGCGCCTATCATGGTATAGGGGTTGGATGTGTTGGTGCAGGAGGTGATGGCCGCGATCACGATGCTGCCGTTGGTCAGGGCATGAGGCTTGTTTTCCGGGTTGATCTGAATGTGTTGCCTGTTTCCAAGGTCAAATATTTTGGTGGTTTTTTCTTTGACTCCGGCAAGGGAGATCCTATCCTGGGGCCTTGACGGGCCTGCAATGGATGTTTCAATCAAGGAAAGATCAACGTCAATTTTTTTGGAAAATGTAATCTCATTGTCATGATTGTTGAAAAATCCGCAGGCCTTGCAATAACCTTCCACAAGGGAGGCGGTTTTCCTGCGGTTTGTTTTTTTCAGATAATTCAATGTGTGTTCGTCAACCGGGAAAAAACCTGCTGTAGCGCCATATTCCGGTGCCATGTTGGAAATGGTTGCACGGTCGGTAAGGGTCAGGTATTTTAATCCTTCTCCTGTATATTCAACAATTTTTTCCACTACATTTTCTTCCCGAAGCCGGTTAGTGACATACAGGGCAATATCTGTTGATGTGATCCGGGTTTGGGGTTTGCCGATGAAATTGACGCCGATAATCTGGGGAAGGTTCATATAATAGGGCTGGCCAAGCATCACGGCTTCGGCTTCAATGCCTCCCACACCCCAGCCAAGAACTCCTAATGCATTGATCATGGTGGTGTGCGAATCTGTTCCCACAAGAGTGTCAGGAAAAGCCAGGACACCGTCTTTGGTCTGCTTGGTTGAAACGACCGGGGCAAGGTATTCAAGGTTTACCTGGTGGCAGATCCCGGATTCAGGCGGCACAACCCTGAAATTGTCAAAGCTTTTCTGTGCCCATTTTAAAAGCTGGTATCGTTCTTTATTTCGTTCATATTCTTTTTGAGCGTTCAAGAAGAATGAATTTTTTTCTTTAAAATGATCCACCTGGATGGAGTGGTCAATGACCAGGTCCACAGGAACCAGGGGATTGATTTTTTTTGGATCGGCTCCGGCTGCATCCACAGCGTCCCTCATGGCGGCAAAATCCACCACTGCCGGAACTCCGGTAAAATCCTGCATCAATACCCTTGCCGGATAAAATGCAATCAGTTCAGACGTTTGCGCAGGAGATTCATAGAATTTTGCAGCATTGACCACGTCTGACCATTGAATGATGTTGGCGTCCATATTTCGGGCCAGGTTTTCTATCAGGACTCTTGCAGCAAACGGAAGGGTCTTGATCGTTGCCAATCCCATTTGTTCAAGTAAATTGAGATTATGGACGATAAACGTCTCCTGGTCCAGAATAAGGGTTTGTTTTAAACTCGGATCGGTCATTTGTTTGCTCCTAAAGATTTTTTATTTGTGAAAAATTTTCATATTCCAGAATATTCTTAAACAAGGAATAGATCAAGCAACAATCGCCATGGATTTAAAAATAACATCAGCCATGCAAGAAGATCTCTGTGATGGCTGAAAAGCTCAGAATCTTATGGTTGAAAGCTCAGTAATGAATCAGTATATGTTTTGATTAACCCAGCAGGGAAGAACCGGATCGTCGTTTTTGTGAAGAAATGTTTTTCCCGATAATCCATCCCAGCAGCAGAACTCCTACACCTGCAAGAAACCATTTGATCATGCTGGTTTTAAAACGGTCTTTATGGTTTTTCTTCAGTGTCTCAAGATCCCTTGTGAGGGTGACATTCTTTTTTTGAAGGCTTTTGTTTTCGTTAATCAGTTTCTGAATATTTCCAGATTGTTTGATCAGGGTATTGTATTTTTTCTGGTTTTCGGCAAATGAATGGCTTATCTTTGTTTTTTCATCCAAGGCAGTTTTTAATGATGCCTCAAGTTGTTTGATGGTTTCTTCAAGTGCCTGGGGAGAGGACTTTAATTGTGAGATTTTATTTTGAAGGCTGCTGTTTTCCTGTTTTAACTGTTCAAGAACAATGCTTTTGGGTTGTTTGAAAACAATGAATCTTTTATCCACCCACCCTGTTTCATTGGATTGAAGTGTTACTTTGTAGAAACCGTTTTTCTCTTCTATAATAGATACGGGGGTATTGCTTTGTATTGTTTTTATCACGGCGTATGAATTGCCGGGGCCTTGCCTGAAAGTTAACAGCAGCATATCAGAGACATATCCGGTTTGAGCAAGAGAGGTTTGCGCGAATGCCGATACCGCCAGGACCAATGTAATCAAAGAAAAAAGAAAATTTTTCATATTTTTTTGTGCCTCCATTAGGTTTCTTTGTTTCAATAGCAAGCCCGGCAGTATTTTACAATAAAAAACTCTTGCAAATAGATGCATAACCGGAGTATCAATCATGTCCATGGTATTTTAATTAATAACCCCGGGTCAATTATAAATGAATCAGGCATTTTATCATAAATTGTGTATTACAAATATTCTCAAAGGGGTTGAAGAAGGTCTTTCCAAATATTCAAATCCAAGCAAGGTGGCTTTGATTTTTGCCGCTCATGAAAATGATCCGGTTTGGATTTTTGACCCTCAGAATGTTTTAAGGGGCCATGAACCAAAGCTCAAAGAGATCTATTTCGACAATGGTGATGAATGGCGGCGGCAAATCAAGAAAAAAATTTCAAATCAGCCACAGGGATATATAATACCTGAAAATGATCTGGAATTGTCCGGGTTGATTTCTTATGGCGGAAGCTCCAATGATTTTTTTTATCAGATGTGGCTGACTGATCATCATCCTGACATGTGTTCCATTCATCCCACGGAACGATGGCTGGAACAGGCGGTTTGCCTGTTGGCCCATGATTATAATTCAAGAACGACTGCCATAAATTCATCTGATTATGTGCTGAAAAATTATTCGTTGCAGGCTGTTGCAGATTATATTGTTGATGAAAGAGATAAACATCTTGGATTTGACAGTAAAATTTTGATTCCCCCTATTTTAAATGATATTTTAAATATTTCCAAAACCAGGGAAGAAGGCTCATGGGCAAGGGGAACACTTTTTTTTACTGATCCGCAAAGTATTAATGAGGTATCTTATATTACCAAGATACAAAAGCATGAACGCCCTGTGATCAGCAATGTGAAACATATCAGGAAACTTCTGGTTGCTGTTGAAAATTCAGACAGAAAGCTGGTCTCAGACGGCTGCACCATTATCGGCATTACTGACAGTGATATTCCAGATTATGCCATAACCGCTGATTTTATGGGGGATTACGGATTTTTAAAACTGGGCAATGAAAAAATAGCATCTTTTTTTGACGGCAGTTTTCATTCAACCACCAGGGAGGCAAAGATGGTTGAGTTGGAGGAACTTTTGCTGGATTCAAATTTTATTACGGAAAATAGCACGCTTTTGTTCCAATTGATCTCACATCTTGTCCATAGCGCCGGGAAAGGTCGGCATGGCTGCACACTGGTGATTGATCTGAATGAAACGCCCGTGCATTTGTCCGGCCATGTGCTGGAACCGTCCATAAGTCTCCTGGAACCTAAAAATATGAAACTTGCCTGTTCTTTTTTAAAGATTGATGGTGCAGTTCATATTACATCAGATCTGTGTATCCATGGGTTCGGGTGTTTGCTGGATGGAAAAACCATCAACTGGGAAAACATGGCAAGAGGTGCGCGATATAACTCGGCCTTGAGATTCTCTGCTGCTCACAGCCGTATCATTGTTGTGGTTGTTTCGGCGGACAGGCCGGTATCCATTATTTATAATGGGATTGAAATAAATGCTTTCAGCCATTGGCGGCCGGTGTATCAATATACACCTGAACCTGTGAGTCTGGAAAAATATTTAACTGGAGTAATATTATGACACACGATAAAGATAATTCACACAGCCATTCACATGATCATTCACACGATCACAATCACAGCCACGATCATTCACATGATCACAATCATGATCATAAGCATGAGCATACGCATAGCCATGATCACGGACATCCACACAGTCATGATCACGGACACTCCCATGGCCATGACACAGGCCATTCCCATGAATTGACGTTTGAACAAAAGCTTGAAAAATTGTTTGGTCACTGGATTGATCACAATAACAGTCACAAAGACACATTCTTTACCTGGGCAGGGAGAGCAAAAGAGGCGGGACTTGACGAGGTTGCAGAAAAAATTGAAAAGGCAGGCAAATTGTCCGAAGAGGTGACTGTTTTGATTCAGGATGCATTGAAAAAAATTCAGGATATCGGTTAAAAGGATACAAAGATTAAAGATCAAAATAAAATGGCCGGACAGCGCTTGATGCTGGGGTTTGACGGTATTGAATTCAACGAGGATTTAAAGTGTATTATCCGGGATATCAAAGCCGGTGGTATCATCTTGTTTAAAAGAAATATAGAGTCCCCTGATCAGGTCGCAGCTCTTTGCGGTGAATGCCGGGAATATGCAAAAGCCTGCGGGGTTCCGCCGCTGTTTATGGCGGTTGACCAGGAAGGCGGGGTGGTTGCAAGGCTGAAAGCGCCTTTCACGGAATTTAAAGGGAATCCCTTTATTGAATCCATCCGTGATGCCGAGGACTTTGCCGCTGTCACAGCCGATGAGTTAAAGCATGCCGGGATCAACATGAATTTTGCTCCGGTTCTGGATATTGCACCCGAAGGCATTGACAGTATCATGAAAAACCGGGTGTTTAAAGGGGATGCAAAAAACGTATCACAACTTGGCATGGCCGTGATCCATATTCTTCAGGAAAATGGCATCATGGCTGTGGCCAAGCATTTTCCTGGTATTGGCAGAACGGTTAAGGATTCCCATTTTCATCTTCCTGTATTGGATATTGATCTTGAAACCCTTAAACAATCCGACCTGGTTCCGTTTGCAGATGCAACGAATGAAGGCGTCTGCGGGATCATGCTGTCCCATATTCAATACCCGCAGCTTGATCCAAGGTGGCAGGCAAGCCTGTCCCCTTGGATTGTCCATGACCTTTTACGCGGTCAAATGGGATATGAGGGGCTGGTGATGACCGATGATCTGGACATGAAAGCGATTGCCTATGATATGAAAACCTGTGTCCGGCAAATTTTGAAAGCAGGAATTGATATGGCCCTGATCTGTCATAAAGGCCCTGATATTGATGTTGCTTATCATGAAATAGTAAGGCTTCTCAATGAAAATGAGAAGCTTTGTTTGATGGGTAAAATATCAATAGAAAGAATATTAAGGACAAAGAAAAAATATTTGTCCGAAAGGGAATAATCCAAACGCTAATCTGTTTTTGTTCTTGAGAATACGTCGTGGTCAAGGGTACATAAAGATCCTTGCTGAATCATGGTATACCCTCTTGCTGCAATCATGGCTGCATTGTCTCCGCACAGTTCAACCGGCGGGGAAAAAACTTTGATGTTTTTACTTTTTGCTCTTTTGGATAATTTGTTAACAAAGGTCTGGTTGGCTGACACGCCTCCTGCAATACCAATGCGCAGGCATTTTTTATGCTGGGCTGCATTGATCAGTTTTTGAGACAGAACATCAATGACGGCTTCCTGAAACGATGCTGCAACCTGTGCTTTTTCATCTTTTGTTGTGATGTTTTTGTCATGGATATATCTGGCCACAGACGATTTGATGCCGCTGAAACTGAAATCAAAACTGCCTTTTTCAAGCAATGTTCTGGGAAACATGATGGCGTCAGGATTTTTTGTCTTTGCAAGAGTTTCAATTATCGGGCCGCCGGGATAGCCTATTCCCAGCATTTTTGCCACTTTGTCAAAGGCTTCACCTGCTGCGTCATCCCTTGTTTGCCCCAAAAGCTCAAAATTGTCATATGAAGTGACATGATAGATATTGGTGTGTCCCCCGGATACCACCAGGGCTATAAAGGGGAATTTTGGCTTGTTGTCCATCAGAAACAAAGAATAGATGTGAGCTTCCAGGTGGTTGACACCGGCAAAGGGAAGTTGTCTTGCCCAGGCAAATGATTTGGCAAAACAAAATCCCACCAGAAGAGCCCCGATGAGTCCCGGCCCTCTTGTTGCGGCAACCCCGTCAATATCTTCGATGTTAATGGCTGCTTTTTGTACAGCCTCGTCCACAACCGGGGTAATGGCTTCGATGTGCATGCGGGATGCAAGTTCCGGTACAACGCCGCCATACTTGTGGTGAACTTCAATCTGGGAGGCAACAATAGACGATAAAATTTTTGTGCCATCCTGAACAATTGCCGCTGCGGTTTCATCACAGGAGGATTCAATCCCGAGAACTATCATGATAAGCTGAAACGATCAGACCCATTGGGTTTGAGGTTCATTATTTTCCCTGGTTTCTATTTCACCGATAAGATAGGCGTTTTTGTCCATTGCCGAGAGTCTGTCCATGACTTCCTGGGCAGATGCTTCAGGTACTACCATAACCATGCCGATGCCGTTGTTAAATGTCCGTTGCATTTCAGCATCAGGAACCCCGCCTTCTTTTTGAAGGAGCTTGAAGACCGGCGGAACTTCCCAGGCATCTTTGTGAATAATGGCTTTACAGGATTCCGGGATCACCCGGATGATATTTTCATCAATGCCTCCGCCGGTAATGTGAACCAGTCCGTGAATGGGCAGATCTCTTATCAGGCTGATAATTGTCGGGACATAAATGAATGTGGGCTTTAACAGCTCTTCTCCAAGGGTGGTGCCCAGTTCTTCTGATTTTGTGTCGACACTGTATTTGCATTTGTCAAAAAAAACTTTTCTGACAAGGGAGAAACCATTGCTGTGAACACCGTTTGATGCAAGCCCGATGAGTTTGTGGTTGTTTCTGATATATGAACCGTCTATGATCTTATCATTGTCTACGATTCCCACGGAAAACCCGGAAAGGTCATATTCCCCATTCTGATACATGCCCGGCATTTCTGCGGTTTCACCGCCGATGAGTGCGCATCCGGCTTGAGTGCATCCTTTTGCAATCCCTGAAATAATTTTTTCAGCCACATCATTGTTAAGAACTCCCATGGCCAGATAGTCAAGGAAAAACAAGGGCTTGGCCCCCTGGACAATGATGTCGTTAACACACATGGCCACAAGATCAATACCAATGGTATCATGTTTGTCCATCATGAAAGCTATTTTAAGCTTGGTTCCGACACCGTCGGTTGAACTGACCAGAACCGGGTTGGAAATATTGGAAAGATTCAGGGAAAAAAGGCCCCCAAACCCGCCTATTTCACCCATAACTCCTGCTCTTGGGGTGGTTTTTGCAATATCTTTAATCCGGTCAACCAGTTTGTTTGCCTTATCTATATCAACACCTGAATCTGCGTAAGTTAAGGAGTCGCTCATATACTGTTACCCTTTTTGATTACATTGATTAAACCTTCTAAAACCCTGCAATGATAAACATAATAGGCTGAAAAGTCAAAAGCTTTTTGACAACGCCGGTTGAATATTGTATCTAATTTGTTTTTAAACTTAAGTTAATATCGGAGAATCTGAAGCGAATGAAAACAATCAATATTGGAATTTTAGGATATGGTGTTGTTGGCGCTGGTGTTGCAAAGTTGTTAAAGCAGAAAAAACAATTGCTGGAATCCAGAATCGGTGCTGTTTTAAATCTTAAAACTATTGCTGATATTGATATCACAACAGACAGGGGGGTTGAACTTGGAACAACTGCTCTGGTTTCCGATGCAACCGTGATAATTGATGATCCTGAAATAGATATTATTGTGGAAACCATCGGAGGGGAGACCATTGCCAAAGAATTTATTTTAAAGGCTCTTGAAAATAAAAAACATGTGGTCACTGCCAATAAAGCCCTGCTGGCAAGTTATGGGAATGATCTTGTCAAGACAGCCCGGAAGAATTTGGTCGATCTGGCCTTTGAAGCCAGTTGTGGCGGGTGTATGCCCATCATCAAGTCTTTGCGGGAATCTCTTGTTGCCAATGATATCAAAGCAATGTCAGCGATTTTAAACGGAACCTGCAATTATATTCTTACAAAAATTTCCAAGGATGGGTCGGAGTTTGAAGATGCGCTAAAAGATGCCCAGCAATTGGGATATGCTGAGGCTGAGCCTTCATTGGATATTGATGGGTTTGATACTGCCCATAAACTTGCCATTTTAAATTCCCTTGCCCACGGCATGGAGATTAATTTGAAAGACATACATGTGGAAGGTATCCGCACTATTACACCAAAGGATATTGAGTTTGCAAAGGAGTTTGGGTACACCATAAAACTTCTGGCCATTGGCAAAATTCATGAAAATCATGTGGAAGCCCGTGTGCATCCCACCATGATCCCTGACTCAAACCCTCTTTCCCATGTTGATTCTTCTATGAATGCCATTGTCATTGACGCAGATGCCACAGGCCAAGCCATGCTGTATGGTCATGGTGCAGGCATGATGCCCACGGCCAGTGCCGTGTTAAGTGATGTTGCAGATATTGCAAGAAATATTATTTCAGGAACCAAAAGGCGGGTTCCCATTTTGGGATATCCTGAAGATAATATCAAGCCGATTCCCATTCTTCCCATGGACGAGCTTTATACAAGATACTATCTTAGGTTTGAAGCCCAGGATCATCCCGGGGTGCTGGCTAAAATTTCCGGAATTTTAGGAGAAAACAATATCAGCATTAAATCGGTTCATCAAAAAGGCCGGAAAACTAACGGGAACGTGCCGATTGTAATGATCACCCATATTGCCAAAGAGGCAAGTGTGCAAGATGCTTTGATAAAAATTTCAAAAATAGATTCAGTTGTTGGCAGTCCTGTTGTTATCAGGATAGAAGAAACTGTTCAGGAGTAAAAATAAAAATGAAAATATTGGTTGCAGATTTGGAAGGTGTGTTTTTGCCTGAAATATGGATTAATGTTGCACAAAAAACCGGGATTGAAGAACTTAAACTGACCACCAGGGATATCAGTGATTATGATGTGTTGATGACCAAGCGGCTTACTATATTAAAAGAGCATAATTTAAAGATTCAGGATATAAGTGAGGTGATTGCCACCTTGGAGCCACTTGAGGGCGCCTTGGAAATGTTAACCTGGATCAGGGAACAAGCACAGATTATCATTTTATCAGATACTTTTGAGGAATTTGCAAAGCCTTTGATGGCAAAGTTGAATTTCCCCACTCTTTTATGTCACAACCTGAGCATTGATAAAATGGGCAATGTCACTGATTATAATATTCGCATTGATGATCAGAAAAAGCGGGCGGTTAAAGCCTTAAAAGAACTTAACTATGAAGTGATTGCCTTTGGTGATTCTTATAATGATATCGGGATGATTACCCAGGCAGATCATGGATTTTTCTTTAGCCCGCCTGATTCAGTGATCACGGATTATCCTGAAATTCCAGTGACAAGAAACTATCTGGAGCTGAAAAACATGATCAGTTCGTTGCTGAATGTGTGATTGTGGATATATGATTATAGATATTGATACTTTTAAAACCGTAAAAGCCCTTGTGATAGGGGATCTGATGATTGACGAATACCTGTGGGGCAGTGTGGACCGGATTTCACCGGAAGCTCCGGTTCCGGTGGTGTGCGTGGAAAAAGAAAGCCATGCCCTCGGGGGGGCGGGAAATGTCATCAATAACCTGGTTTCCATGGGGGCGCAGGTGTTGCCCATTGGCACGGCAGGAACGGGCAAGGCCGGTCAAATGATATTTGAGAAGCTTGAAGAACTGGGGATTGAAACTGACGGTATCATCAGTGAGCCGGAAAGGCCGACTACCCGAAAAACAAGGGTGATTGCATCCAATCAGCAGGTTCTGCGCATTGACAAGGAGATAAAAAAAGATATCAATGGCAACACCCTTGAAAAGCTTGTAAGCATTATTGAGCGTAAAATTTCCGGGGTTAATCTGATTATCATTTCAGATTACAACAAAGGCCTGGTTACAAAAGAACTGGTCCGGCACACTGTTGAGCTGGCAAAAAAATATAATGTCCTTACTTTGGCAGATCCCAAGGCTCTTGATTTTTCAAAGTATGAGCATGTTTCCATACTCACGCCCAACAAAAAAGAGGCAAGCCTTGCCGCCAACATGGATATCAAATCAGACAGGGATCTTTTTGCCGCCGGTTGGAAAATAATGGACCAGGTCAAGCTGGAAAGGCTCCTCATTACTTGCGGCAAGGACGGCATGGTATTGTTTGAAAAAGACAAGGAACCTTATGTCATTGAATCCAAAGCCCGGCAGGTGTTTGATGTTTCCGGTGCAGGTGATACGGTTATTTCTCTTCTGGGACTTGGGCTTGCAGTGGGTGCAACCTTTAGGTCAAGCGCCATGCTTGCCAATGCTGCTGCCGGGATTGTTGTTGCAAAGGTTGGAACCGCAACGGCTTCTGTTGATGAATTAAAGCAGGTGATGCCAAATTGAAAATTATAATTTTTAGAAAAAAATTAAAGCCTTGACATGAACAATGCAATTATGTATATTGCTTTTCGTTGATGCGGGGTGGAGCAGTCTGGTAGCTCGTCGGGCTCATAACCCGAAGGTCATTGGTTCAAATCCTTTCCCCGCTACCAAGCAAATTACAAGGGTCTCGAAAGTTTTCGAGACCCTTTTTGTTTTTTTATAGAATCAAAATTATTCCCATGACAACAAGACACAGGAAAACAACTCTCAAATAGATATCTTTTTTGAAAAATCGGTAACAGTATGAGCCGAAAAAAGTTCCCAACAAAACAAAGGGTACTGAAAACAGAAAGTATTTACCCACGGTGGCCGTGGTTAATCCGGTTATTATATGGGCTGAAACAACCATATAGGAGTTAAAACAAAAAAATCCTGTAAGGGTTGCCTTGATTTCGTTTTTGCTCCAGTTATTCAGGGTGGTGTAGATGATTGCCGGCGGTCCCCCCGCACTGAATGCCGCTCCGATTGAACCGGATAAAAATCCTGAAACATAGCCCCAGCTATAATGAATCTTTCCGGGTTTGACGGTAAAGAACAGGTTGTACAATGCATATGCGATTAAAAGACTGCCCATAAGGTTCTGGATCATTTCGGAAGGGACGGTCTTTAAAATGGTTGCACCTGATATGATACCGGGTATTGCTCCGGCGCAGAGAGGTAGAATTTTTTTTCGATCAAAATATTTCCATAACTGCACACTCATATAGGTTGTGATGATAAGGCTTAACAGTGAACATAGCGGTATCGCCGTTTTGATGTCGATAAGCAGTGATAACAGAGGAATTGCGACAAGGGCGGAGCCGAACCCTGAAACACCTTGAACCCATCCGGCAAGGAAAAATATTAAACTGATACTGATAAAGGTTGTCATGTTGACACTCGTACAAGCTAAAGGTTTGTAATCTGTCCTTATACACTATGTCATTTCTGACGGGTAGGAAAAAAAACTTTGCTGTTTATGTGATCTGTCCATATCTAAAAAGAGATTGAAGTTTAAATAGGACTGTTAACTCCTGTCATCGGGGCAATCTCTCATAATATCGGGTTGATCGCTTTTGTGCTGTTGTCGGCATCCGTCTTTTTTTTGAAAATGGAATAAAAATTTTGTATGAAAGTCTTGAAAAATTCACTCAGCTTATTTCGGCTCAGTCTTAATCAACGCCGGAAAGTATCTGGGTTCGTGTACCACTGTCGGCATTGGGGTTGCCAATCCTCCATGCCAACCCAGGGTTTCCACAGAGAAAATGTGCGGGGAGTCTTTTTCAGCCTGGGTGGCTTTGTGTTTGACCGTGTATAAAAAGCCCAGCCCTATGCTTATGCCGGCTAAGCTGCTCATCTGCCTTGTGGCTTTCGAATTTCCAGGCATGCCCAATACCGAATATAACAATGCCATTTCATTTGATTTTGCCCATCTGTAATGGCCTGGATCAATATAATGACGTACGACTTCATTGCAGCTCATACGATTTGCCTGGTCTAAACTGAGCCATTCGTCATCATATGTGCCGTTTCCGTCATAATCAACTATGAATGTTTCCGATCCCTTCATATATATCAGAGTGGGCAGTTGGGGAGTGCAAGATGAGACTATCAACACTATAATAGAATACCAGATTTTTTTGTTCATAATCACGTTTATTCAGGTTGGGATATTGTGAGAAGTTTAATTCATGCAATTCTTTAATCCATGCGATTTATCAAAACCTGGCGGGGTTTTACGCCATCAGAAGGTCCCACAATCCCTCTTTTTTCCATAAGATCAATAATTCTTGCCGCCCTGTTATACCCAACCCTGAGGGCACGTTGAACACCTGAAATTGAAGCTTGTCTGCTGACAAGAACAAATTCCAGAGCAGCTTGGTATTTTTCATCATACTCATCCTCACCAACAATATCCATGGCGGGTTCGGTATCATTTTCCGTTATCACGTCAAAAATATAATTAGGCTTTTTCTGGGCTTTTAGAAACTCGGTTATTGTGACAAGTTCATCTTCTGAAAGATAGGTGCCGTGTACCCTGGCAAGCCGTGCGGTTCCGGGTGGGACAAAAAGCATATCCCCGCTGCCCAAGAGTGTTTCAGCTCCGTTGGAATCAATGATTGTCCTGGAGTCGGTTTTAGACGAGACTTGAAACGATATCCTGGTGGGAAAATTAGCTTTAATTATGCCAGTCAACACATCAACGGAAGGCCGCTGAGTGGCAAGAACCAGATGAATGCCCGCAGCTCTTGCCATCTGGGCAATACGGGTCAAAGACAATTCAATATCCTTGGCCGCAGTCATCATCAGATCGGCCAGCTCATCTATGATGATAACAATATATGAAAATTCTTCAAATGCTTCATCTTTATCCCGTTCAGGACAAGCCATTTGTTTTACTTTGTGATTATACTGCTCAATGTTTCTCACCTGTAATTTAGCCAGGATCTCATACCTGCGTTCCATTTCTCTTACCACCCACTGAAGCGCAATATTTGCTTTTTTCATGTCGGTAATAACCGGTGTGAGAAGATGGGGAATATCATTGAACAATGACAATTCAATGCGTTTTGGATCAATCATGATAAAATTTACTTTGTCAGGAGGTGATTTGTACAGGATACTGGCTATCATGGCATTCAACCCAACGCTTTTGCCGGTTCCAGTGGCACCTGCTATCAACAGATGCGGCATTTTATCAAGCTCCACAACAACAGGGTTGCCGATAATATCTTTGCCAAGGCAGATGGGGAGTTTGGATGTGCTGTTTATGAAATCATCGGATCTGACAATATCAATAAAAGGAACAAGGCTCTTCTTAAGATTGGGAATTTCAATTCCAATAACATCCTTACCAGGGATCGGAGCAACAATACGGATACTGAAGGCACTTAATGCAAGAGCCAGATCATCTGCCAGGTTAACGATCTTGCTGATTTTGATTCCCGGAGCAGGCCTGTATTCAAAGGTCGTAATAACCGGCCCTGGAGAAACCTCCATGACTTCTCCTGTGATACCGAAATAACCAAGTTTTTGCTCAAGCAGTTCAGCATCTCTTCTGATGGCCTCATGGTCAATTTCTATTTTTCCATTTCCGCGTTTTAAAAAATCCAGGGCAGGCAACTGGAATTCATCGCTATCTGTGTTGCAGGATTCAATGCAACTGTTTTGTTTTTCTTCAGGTTTGTTAATCCTGAATTGGGCGGATGGGGATGCTGAAATTGTTGGGGGCACTGGTAAAACCAAATCCTTTGCCAATGACGGGGCTTGAGTCTGTGCAGGCTCAGCTATATTATTTGAGTCGGAATTTAAATTTTGTGTGTCTGTTTGTGTTTCTGGATTTTGCATGGCTATCTGTTGCACGGCAGGTGATTGTTTTTGCATGTCTTCCAAGAGTTCTGTTTCTGTGTCTTCCGAGAGTTCTATTTCTATCTCTTCCAATGGCTCTGTCTGCAAGTCTTCCAATGGCTCTGTCGTTGTCTGAATATCCATTGATGGTGATGAAATAAAAGAATTCTTTCGGCTTTCTTCAGACAAATCATGATCTGTCAAATCCCGATCTGTTTTTTCCAGGGCCGTAATAACCGGGGGTTGTTTTTCGGAAAAGTCTTCTTCCTTAAAAGAAGAAGAGTTGTCATTGTCATCCGGTTGTGTTTCGGTCAAAGAAGTTGTGTCTTCCTGATTTGTTTGAATCTGTTCCGATAAAATATCGTCATTGTTTTTTAAATCATCAAATGAGCTTGAGCAATGAATTGTCTTATCAGTTTTAAATTTTTGACTGCCAGCATCACCTGATTGATACCGATCGTGGTAAAAAGCTTTCATCTTTTCATTTCTATTGAAAAGGCGATTATATTTATGCTCAAGCTGAATATGTTCGTTCTCAAGCTGAATATATTTGTCCGAAATATTTAAGTTTGCCAGTAATAATTTCGCATATGGGTTTGAGTTTTCTCGAATGCCCTGGAATTTTTTTTCAATTTTTTCAAGTTCACTGACCATAAGATCTGCAATACGTTCTGCATTGGCCAATTCCAAACCATCTTCTATTTTAAACCCATAATCACCATACTCTGTTCTGATTGTTAATATATTGTTATCAAGACTGTAACTATTCTTTTCCACGCTACCAACTTTTTTTTATTAATTTAAGATAATTCATAAATTCAAGGAACAATGATTTTTCATATAACATAATTGAAAATGTTAAGCCATTTTAAAAAAACAGATCAAACTTCATTTTGAAATAAGGTCTCTTTTACTTTTTTTGTGGCACCTTTATCTGCCACAGCCTTTTAAAAAATTCATTTTGGGATTTTTATTGTACTCTACCATTTGTTTTGGGTATAGTATCGAACAAGACCTTGATTTAGGGGTAATCATCTTGAGCCATTAGGCTGGAGGAAAAACATGGAAATAAATGAAGACCGTCTGGTGGAAATTGAAACTAAAATTGCTTTTCAGGAAAATACCATTAAAAATTTAAATGATGAACTTTATGAACAGCAACGAGAAATCACCAGGCTCGGTGCTATCTGTGATACCCTGGCAAAGCAGATCGGTGCGCTTTCAGCGTTCTCGCCGGGAAGTGATGCGCCTGCCGATGAAAAGCCGCCTCACTATTAGCTGTTCATCCTTTTGTTTAACAAAATCTGGAACGGCAAATGAACATTTGTATACACTTTCAAAAACAATTGGATTTTTTCCGGGTAAACGACAAACCCGGCAGGCAATTTAACTATGCCTTAAACCGGAAAGCCAGTGTAAAGGATATTATCGAATCGCTTGGCGTTCCTCATACTGAAGTCGGGCATATCTGTTTTAACAAACAAGAGATTGATTTCTCATTTATCCCTGTTTCCCAGGGCATACTGGATGTGCAGGCTGTATCCCCCCCGTTTAATGTCGGGCTGCCGTCGTTCCTGAGACCTCAACCGCTTAAGCGTATCCGGTTTGTTGCAGATGTGAATGTGATCAAACTGGGACGACTTTTGATCCTGCTGGGATTTGATGTAATTTATTCTTCATTCTATTCTGATGAAGAAATTGCCGATATTGCCGAAAAGGAAAATCGAATTGTTCTGACCCGTGATACCGATCTTTTAAAAAGAAGTAAAATCATTTTTGCAAGGCGGATCAGGGCAAATTTACCCTATGACCAGATGGCTGAAACCATTCGTTTTTTTGGACTGGAAAATAGGATTTCTTTTTTTTCACGATGTACCGCGTGTAATATTAAGCTTGTAACCATAGAAAAAAAGGATGTGATGCATCTTCTTGAACCCAAAACAAAACAATATTTTAATACGTTCTTTCAATGCCCTCATTGTAAAACCGTCTTTTGGAGAGGGTCCCATTATGATTTTTTTAAAAAACAGATTTCAGCTCTTGGGATTTCAATAAATCATTGAATAAATAGTCACTATGATTATACTCAAAAAGATATTAATAAAAAAGAGGAATATAGGATGGTTATCATTACTACCCATAAAGGATCTGATTTTGACGCATTGGCATCTCTGGTGGCAGCATCCCTGCTGTATCCCGATGCAAAACCGGTTTTGCCCACTTCCATTAATGCAAATTTAAAAGGTTTTCTATCAATTCATAAGGATTTGTTTACCTTCTACTCGCCTAAGGATATCAAGTTAGAGCATGTAAAAACCATGATTGTTGTAGACACTCACTCATGGAGTCGCCTGGAAGGTATGAATTCATTGAAAGACAGGAAGGATCTTGAAATTATCATATGGGACCATCATTCTGAAGGTGATATTAAAGCAAATGAGATGAATATCCGGGAAACAGGAGCCACTGTTACAATGCTGGTGGAAGAAATTAAAAAAAAAAGAAAGCTTATTACACCTATTCAGTCCACGCTTTTTTTGATGGGTCTGTATGAAGATACAGGTAATTTGACATTTCCGTCAACCTTGCCTGAAGATGCATATGCTGCCGGGTTTCTTCTGGACCGAAAAGCAGATTTGAATATCTTGGCCACGTTTTTACGGCAGGCGTACGGGAAAAGGCAAAAAGACATCCTCTTCCATATGATACAGAAAGCTCAGAGAAAAGAGGTGTCCAGGTTTTCCATAAGTATTTCCAAGGTGGAGGTAGATGGCCGAATCCAGAATCTTGCCATGGTGCTTCAGATGTACAGGGAAATTGTCAATGTGGATGCCGCATTTGGAATTTTTAAAGACGTTGAACGAAACCGTTGCATGGTTATCGGAAGAAGCAATATAGATGAAATTAATATTGGCCTGTTAATGAGAAGCATCGGCGGTGGCGGACATCCGGGCGCTGGATCAGCTCTTTTGAAAGCTGCAAACCCGGATGCAATTGAAGATATACTTGTTGAACTTATTTCCGGGAACCAGCATTCCACTGTCATGCTGGTGGATATCATGTCCTATCCGGTTGTGACCGTACACCAGGATAAAACCGTAGAAGAAGTGGCCATGATTTTACGCGACAAGGGATGCACGGGCATGCCTGTTGTGGACAATGATAATCATATGGTCGGCATTATCTCCCGGCGGGATTTTAAGAGAGTCAGAAAATCAAATCACATGCAATCGCCCATAAAAGCTTTTATGAGCAGGAAAATTGTGAGCATACCTTATGACAAAAGCGCCATGGAAGCTGCTAAATTGATGATCAAATATGATATCGGACGTCTGCCTGTTATGAAAAAGGGTGAACTGATCGGAATCATTACCCGGTCCGATGCCATGACGTATTTTTATGATCTGCTGCCGGATTAATCAGCCATTATTAATCAAATCTTGAATACGCTCCGGCAAAGGTTAGCGTGCTGTCATAAATTCAGTTTTTTAGTTGCTTTAACGGCAAGTTTCTCCCTGAATATCTTTGAGTTGTGCCGGATATCCACAGGAAAGGCTTTTTCAATAAAAATATGCTCAATCATTTGTGTTAAAGGATTTGATTTTGCAATTTCCAGCAGTTCATTGATAAAGGCGTTTTTATCTTCTGGTTTTGTACAGGGCTCTATAAAAATAACCGGTATCTGCATGTGTTTCGGACCCGCACCTGCAAGTGCGCTTCTGAACACGTTTTCATGGTTGTTGAAAATGGCTTCCACAGGGATAGTGAACAGAGTTTCATCTCTGGTGACAACTCTGTGGTTTTTTCTTCCGCAAAACCATATTCTTCCTTTTGAATCCTTCCATCCAAGATCCCCCATTCGGTGCCATATCTTGCCGTTCGGATCAGGGATCTTGGCCAGCAGGTCTGCTTCATGATTATTAAAATAGTTTTCCGTTACAAGGTCTGCTGTTACCGTTATTTCTCCAACCTGGTTTTCAGGCATCTTAAGATTATCATGGAATTGGGTGATGGGATTGTCACTGATTTTAATTATTTCAACCCGGGTGTCGCAAATGGGCCTGCCAATGCACATGCCAAATCCCTGTTCGGAAAGTTTTTTGGTTTCAGAAAGGATTTCATTGGACCCGATGGATATGATTGGTACGGATTCGGTTGCGCCATAGGGAGTATGGATTTGCGCATGGTCAAACAGCAGGGTGGAAAATTGTTCTATGTTGGCGGGCGTCACCGGAGCGCCTGCAGATACCACACGCCTTAAAGACGGCAGTTTGATATGGTTTTCCTTGCCGAATTTGCCCACCCTGTTCAAGAGAGCAGGGGAGGCAAACATATTTGTGATCCCTTGGTTTTCAACGGCTTCTATGATTTTTGCAGGGTCAACAAGAGCCGGTTTGGTAGGATCCATATCAGGAATAACAGCTGTCATGCCAAGTACCGGATCAAAAAGAGCAAACAACGGAAACGTCGGCAGATCGATTTCATCGGGTTCAATCTGAAAGTGTTCCCGTATCTGTTTTATCTGGGCCTCAAAGTTTCCATGGGTATAGACAACACCTTTGGCAGGGCCGGTTGATCCTGTTGTAAAAACAATGGCAGCGGCTTCATCACGGGTTGTTTGTGCTATGGGGTAAGGATCATCGGTCTGCGCCATGAGCTGGTCAAGGGTATATCCACCCCAGAACCATCGTTTGCCCACCGTAACCCAGTGTTTTACAGATGTAAAGAAACCGGGTTTCAGTTTTCGTAACAAATGGGCTTTTTCTATGCCGATAAAGGCTTTGGGTCTCCCCTGCTGAAGGCATTGAAGCATTCGGCCGATCCCCATTCCTGGATCAACGACAACGGGTATTGCCCCCACTTTGAACATGGCAAATACGATTATAAAAAATTCCATACCCGGCGGCACCATTAAAATGGTTCTGGTTCCCCTGGTAATGCCGATTTCTTCAAGGCCGAAGGCAAGTTTGTCCGATTGCCTGTCAAGCTGGGAAAACGTCATCTGGCTGTATAAAACCCTGCCGTTCCTGTCTCTGCCTGAAGGATAAACAATTGCTCGTTTGTAGGGATATTTTTCACAGGTTTGTTTTAGACCAAGTGAAATGTTTGAATAGGATGTCATAAGAATTTCTTTTTTAGTTTGTAAATGTTTGCTTTAATAAATCCCTGAGGAACTGTTTCTTCCGGTTTTATGCTCTTGGTCAGTTCCTTTGCAGGTGTTAACGCATTCCGGGCAAGTTCTATTAATTCTCTGTCTTTTTCTTTAATTTGGGCCAGACCCTGTTCTTTATTTACACAAAACAGTACATAGGTTTCTTTAACGGGTTTTTCAATTTTTATAAAGGCTTTTTGAAGTGTGTTTTTTGCTTTTTCCCAGTTTTTTTTTTCTTTGTCTGCAATCTTTTTTTGTTCAGGATATTTTTGGGCAATGTCATTGATTTTTGTAATCTTTTGATCAAATAAATCCATCTCTTTATTAAAGGATACCATGGCGACATAGAGATCAGGAAGATAATCAAAACTGAACCTGACCATTTCTTCGGGAAGATCAAGGTGCTTTAATTCGATCTTTTGATAGACTTTGGGGTCTTTGGGTGCAAGATAAAGATCATATGCGGTATATGAAGCAGCGCCAAGCGCAACAAGAAAAAACAGGATAATAACCATCTTTTTTTTTGATCCGGCTTTGTTCTTTTTTTTTGGCAGCGTTTGAATTGAAGTTTCTTGGCTGTCAGCTTCAGGCTTGTCTTGGTCTTGTCTCTTTTTTTTAAATCCTAGCATATTTGCTTTTTACCCCGGGCCTCAGTTAAATGTCAAAACAAATAACTATCTTATTTGTTTGGCTTATTGGTTTAAAAAAGCCTTGATCAGGTGACTTGTTTCTTCAGGCTTGTCTTCAAACAGGTAATGACCTGCATCATGAAAAACATGGGAAGCCGCTTTTGGAAACCTTGTTTTGAATTCATTGAAAAAAGTCAGGTCAAAAACAAAATCCTTTGCTCCCCATAAAAACATCAGGCTGGATTCATCCAGATGTTTAAGGTTCTGATCCACATGATTCACAATGGCGTAGCTTTTGTCTTTTTGGGTTATAGGGATGTCCTGGACAAATTTCAAGGTGGCTATCCGGTTTTTCCAGGAATTATACGGTTCAACAAGTCCTTTTTTAACCTTTTCTGATAATCTTGTTTCACTGCCAAGATACAGGGCCCCTTTTGCAAACGCATTAAGCCCGAGTACGGCTGGAACGGCAAAAGCTCTGATATATTTGATCAGCCATAACAGGAAAGGAAATTGTTTTTCTTTTGGCAGGAAAAATCCCGACGTGTTGGTAATAACAATCTTATCAATTTTATCCGGATGATCAATGGCCCAGGCAAGGCCGATCATGCCGCCCCAGTCATGAACAACCAGGCTGATTTTTTCATTGATGTTCAATTGGTTGACCAGAGCATCAAGATCTTTTACCCTTGATTCAAGGGTGTAGTCATATGTTTTGCTACCAGGTTTATCTGAAAATCCGCATCCGATATGATCAGGTGCAATGGTTCTAAAGTTTTTTGAAAGGGTTTTGATCAGGTGCCGGTAGTAAAACGACCATGTGGGATTGCCGTGAACCATCAGTACGGGCTTTCCTTTTCCCTTGTCAATATAATGAAGATCATGCCCGTTGATGTTAATAAAATTGGAATCAAAGGGGTAAAGATCTTCAAAGCCTTTGGTGGAGGTCAGTGTATTGTTAATTTGTTTTTTTACCATTCAACACCTAATATGAAACAGTTAATACCGCTGCCGATTCCAATAAAAGCTACAAAATCGCCTTCTTTTAAAAAACCTCTCTCGTCTGCAATGGCAGCGGTGATGGGAAGCGATACAGTGCCAATATTTCCAAGATACGGATAGGTTGCAAAGTCTTTTGTTCTATCAATATTAAGTGCCTTATAAAATGCCTGATGATGATAAGACGTGATCTGATGACCAATAACCTTATCAATATCATGTGGAGAAATTTTTAATTTATCATTAAACGCTTTAAAAGTTTCAACAGCCAATTTCAGACCATGATCAAGGACGGCATCTCCAATAGTTCTCATGATAATCTTAGCGTCAGTCGGCATATCTTTTTGAGAAAATCCCCAATAACAAAGATTATGATGCTCAATGGCATTTTTGACAATTCCGCCTTTAATCGCATGTTGCCGCAAGCCTGCGTTATCAAAAGATCCGTCTGTAAGCAGAACAGCAACAGCACCTGATCCGCCGGTCATGGTTGCAACGGTTTCTTTGTAAAATTGCAGATCTTTTTTTTTGTTTATTTCTTTTATTGTGGATTCTATTATTTGCCTTGAAGTTTCAGCCGATACTATTAAACCGGCTTTAATCTGTCCCAGTTCTATTTGATTTGCAACCTGAACAATACCTGTAATAACTCCTAAGCATGCATTTGATACATCATAAATCTGCGCATTTTTGCTGATTTTCAATTTGTCTGCTATTGCACAGGATGTTGCAGGTTCAAACCCGTCTTTGCAGACCCCGCAGAAAACGAGCGCTTCAATATCTTCAGGGCTGATACCGGATTCATCTATTGTTTTTTGTCCTGCTTTGGAACTTGCTTGTGCAAGGGTTTGCTCTTTATCCCATAATCTTCTCTCTTTTATTCCTGTGAGAGCCTCAAGCTGCCCAACGTTAAATCCCATAGCGTCATAAAAAGGTTTCAGCTGTTCCTCAATATCAATGGATGTGATGATATTCGGGGCGAGTTCATATTCTATTGAACTGATATATACTTTTGAATACTTCATTGTTAGCCTAAATAAATGTTATTTTAATTGATCAGGGTAACATACAATATTTTCTATAAAGAATCAAAAAAAACCAAATACTAAACCAGATGCTTGCAACTATTGTGTTTGATGTCTGTGATAAAATCACAAATCGTCTCAGATTATGGGTTGAGAATTCGTTTTGAATTTGGCAAAGGTAGTTTTAAGTAAGGGTTTGTTAAATCCAAACTGATTAATATTTTATACGTTTTGTTAACTTTTCAAGGTATCTGGATTTTAGTTGCCGGTTGGCCAGGATTCTTTTGATTAAAGGAAGTTTAAAAAAAACACCTAAAACAGCAGCCATTGCCCTGTGGCTGAATAACACACGGTTGTCAAAAATAAAATCTTGTAATGTGCCTCGTTCAATTGCCATCACTACAACTCTATGCATTGAATCCAAAGGGGTTAGAATCTTTGTCTCTCTGTGTCTCAATTTCAAGGCGTTGTTTGGGCATGACCGGATACAAATGCCGCATCCGAGACACAGATTCGCATTTAATGTTGCAATATTTTTTTGTTTGTTTCCACTAATATCTTTTGGAATCAAATGCAATGCTTCAACCGGACAGATATTTACGCATTTTTTGCATCCATTACAGCTTTGATCATCAATTTCAGGGATAAAATTTGTTGTGTGAACAGGGTTGAATATGGCAAATCGTTTGGCAGCAAGCAATGCCTCACAGCAGCATCCGCAGCAATTGCAAATAAAATTCACCTGCTCTCTTACATTATCGCCGAATTGAACAAGCTTGTGATCATAAGCTTGTTGTAACAGATCCATACATTCTTCAACATCAACACTGCGTGCATTTTTGTGCTTTATTAAAGATGCAGCGGAAATATTAAAAGTCATGCAAATATCTATCGGGTTATTGCATGCTTTTCCAATATGGTGCATTTTATGTCGGCAATAGCACATACTGACAGCTCTGTGAGTTGCATTTTTTATGACTTTTGACGCACGCTCATAATCCAGCACTTGTAATGATACCTCAGAAGACAAAGCCGGTTCATGAACAAAAACACGCCCCAGCTGTGTTTCTCCCTGAGTAAAAAGATTTTTTACAAAATCTTTTTCAACATTCAAATATTGATAAAACAGCTCGCTTAATAGTTTCTGATCAATGTCTTTTCGAATCCGCATCATTGAAAATTCAAAAAAACCAGCCATTGGCGGGGGTAAAACATAAACGGATTTGCCGTTTTGTTCGATATCAATAAGAAGGGCTTTGTCACACAATTTATCTAATTTTATTTGTGTCTTACAAAGATTCATTTTCCAGATTTGGGAGGCTTTTTGAACTGAGAAGGGTTTTATTGGCAATAAGGATATTAATTGAGCCTCTTCTTTTGTGAAAAGAATTTCTAATATTTGATATAACAATTGAGAAGGATTGGCTCCCTGCGGAAGTCGATTGATCCTGTCAATTAAATTGCCATAGATTTTTTTATTTACATGATGAGCCATTTTAGCTGTTATCCAAATGTTTAACGGATGACCCTATTGGTTTATATGAAATAATTTCTAACCTGTTGAAATTAAAAGTCTTTCATTTTTTGTTGTGGCAGGCTGATCTGCTATGGTCGTTATTACCTCCAAAAAGATTTTAACTCACTTTTTGTCAGACCGGCAAGCTTAAGTCCCATGTTTTTGTACAGCACTATTCTCAAATCATCGGAAAACATATGAGCATCAGCTATTACATAAGGTTCCGGGGCATATCCCATCTGTTTTATTTCTATTTCATACCTGGCTTTTTTGGTGTCCGGTGTCACAGGGCCCCGGCATTTTAAATCACTTTCATTGTCTGGGATAACATCATAAAACACATCATCCCGGTCGCTTATCCAGCCCATTCTCTGGGTAAAGATCCTCAAGGCATGGGCGCAGCATTCATACATAAGGGTGCCCGGCATGACCCTGTCATCAATAAAATGACAGGTTAAAAACCAGTTGTCCGGGTGGATATCGGCCTGGGCAATTATGGAGCCAAGCCCGAACCGCCCGCCACAAGGATCAAATTCAAGAACCCTGTCAATAAGATGCATCCGTTTGCCGGGAAGTTTTAAGTTTTTACCAAGAGATTTGAGGGCAAAATTTTTTCCAAATGCATCCCCAAGGTTGCCGGATCTTAAAGCCTCTATTCTTTCATCGGAAAAACTTTCTTTTTCAACCGGAACCAGGGAAGAAAATTTTGAATGGGATTTTATCTGTTTCAACTCTTCGGACTTAAGAATAATACCGCCTGAATTTTCAACCTCTTGTTCTGTAAAAAATCCGGCACACCCGTCTTTCATGGAAATGAGCAATTGGTCGTTAACATAGCCCTTATAATGGAAAAAGAACAGGTATACATCCCCTTGCTTTAAAAAACGGTCGATTTCAATGTGATACTCAATGGTTTCTCCGGGTTCCGGCAATGTCCGGTGAAAAGTGACTTTGGCATCTAAAAGCCTGTATTTCCGGGTGCCTTTTACCACATGGTCAATGCCCATCCATGCGCATAAAAACAGGTCTGCCTGGCCTGCTTCAATGGAAATGGATACAGGGGCTTTACCGCCATCCAGATACCAGGCGTTTTCTTTTACATCATGCTGGGTAATTATTTTACCCGATGTTAAAGAAAGCATTTCTCCCTGGATATCCATGATCCTGTCCACCAGCATTAATGGTTCGGCAGGCAGTCTTACCCTGACAGGATAAGTGTCTATGATTTCAAATTTTTTTCCAAGCACATTTCCGGCTTTTCCCACGGCATACTCAAGGCATTGATCTCTGTCCAGAAAGGGGGAAGGCGCACCTGCCGGTGATGGTGATTCAAAAACCTTATCAGATTCGGAACTTTCAGGTGCTGGGTCCGGCCTTTCCAGCGGTAAAAGAGTTTTTGTCTCGTGTATCACGCTGCCGGCAAGTCGGGTCATAGTTTCAAATTGTTTTTCAAGAACCACCATGTTTTCTTTTGAAAATTCAAGGAATTTTTCATGGGCACGGGACGTGGCAAGAGTGCTGTCGGCAATCAGGGCCGGATCAAGTTGCATCGGGTCAAAATGCGTTTGATCAAGGTGAGTTTGATCAAAAATGGCCTCATCTGTTCTGAGCTGTTGCTGTTTCATATCACTAACCTTGTTTTCATTATCAGTGATCTTTTTTTCATTTGTCCCAAGGTGTTGGTTGATTTTTAAAATGGTTTCTTCTGAAATGTGCTTTGGATTGGTTTTCAGGATCAGTTCTTTTTTGGGTTTCATATTGTTATCAGTCACCTTGTCAGATTCATCTTCGGATTCATCTAAAAAAGAAATATCTTGCAAGCTTTTATTCTTTGGCATGTGTTCTTCAAGGATCACATGGGCGCAGGCCCCGTCCAGTGTCATGGATGCTGCACAGGCCTTTAAAGGTGTCTTTTTGTCCTGCTTGTTCCATTTGATTGGCGTGTCTGTGAAGCAAAACCGGTTTTTTTCAAGTTGTTCAAAACAGGCCTGCATTGCTTTATTCGAAGGCATTATCCTGTGATTGAGGCACAATGCTGTTTTGATAACGGAGAATAAGGCGGATGCCCCCCGGGTATTGCCTATGACGGGTGATGTTGCAGTGACATGACAATGGGGTTGGTCTGTGTCTTTTAAACAAAGACGGTTTAGCACACGGGTTTCGGTTGTGTCATTGTCTTTTATACCGGAGGCACATGCTTCATACAGGTCGATGTCTTGAAAATTTGTTTTTGCATCTTTGAGTGCAGTTTCAAGGGATCGGGCATACAGGGTTTCTGAAATATTCGGATCAGGGCATTTTTCGCCCGGGATGACATCACTGCCGGCTCCTGCCACACCTGTTATAATTCCATAAATCCTGTCACCGTCTTCAATTGCCTGGTCAAGTCGCTTTAAAACAATTGCTGCAGCCCCTTCAGACGGCAGGATAGCCTCAGAATGCTCTTTTGCCCCGGCATTGAGGGCAAATTGCCGGATATCTCCTGCAAGGTCCACACAACCACAGATAAACAGTTCTGTCTCCCATGCGCTCAGGGAATGAACCGCAGTTTCAATAGCCTTGATGCCGGAAGCTGCTCCGGCAGACAGGGTGAAACACGGACCTCCCAGCTTGAATTCTCTTGCCACGCGGGATGCCACAATTCCGCCAAGGGCTCCCAGTGTGCGGTTAAATGTCAATGGAGGAGAAATTTTGTCTTTCAATGCTTCCTGAAGATGATTGATTTTCCATCGAAGATGAAAATCCGTGGCGCCATAATCAAATTCAATTCCAATGGCACAACCCATATGGTGTCTTGGAGCATCGTCAGGCAATGGCCTTGGAGTTATTTTTGCATCTTCCAGGGCTCCTTTGACGGCTTTAAGAAGAAAAATGTGCTGAGGAAGGATATCTGTCATTTGATTGGGGGGGATATGGAATTCTCCCACCCTGGTTGACAGATGATCAATATAAAATCCCGGTTTTTCCTTAATTTCCTTAAGTGCCCCGTACCCTGTTCTTCTCCACCTTGACCCTGGAAGTCCGGGCTTTATACATGTTCTGTCCAGGATAAGATCCTTGAATTCGGACAGGGAAGAGCATTCGCGCGCAATGGTTTCCATGCCGACGATGGCACAGGGAATCGTTTTTAAGGTTTTTGTTTGTTTGATATTGGATGCGCTGTAATGGGTTGAGCCGTAATGGGCTGAGGAATGGGTTGAGGGAGCAATAAATTCTTCAACCAGCAGATGGGCATTGATTCCGCCGAAACCAAAAGCGCTGATCCCGGCTTTTCTTGTTGAATTGCCGGGATTGGGAAGCCATTGTTCAACATTGGTTTGAACCTTGATATGGCTGTTGTTTAAAATGCTGTTGGATGAAGGACCGGAATAATTTAATGAGGGCGGTAAGATCCCCTCGTTCATAGAAAGAACGGTTTTGATAAATCCGGTTGCGCCTGCTGCGGTCAACAGATGGCCGGTCATTGATTTGACTGATCCTATTGAAAGATGTTTGTCAGGGCAGTCAAATGCCTTGAGCAATGAGTGAATGCTGGTAAGCTCCACCTGATCCCCCACAGGGGTGCCGGAACCATGGCATTCCATGTACTGGATGTCGTCAGGCGACCAGGATGCCTGTTCATATGCCTGGATCATTGCGCGAACCTGGCCTTCCGAGGCCGGGCCCACAAGGGTTCCTTCAATATCATTGGATACCCCGGCACCTGTGATGACCGCATAAATCTTATCCTTGCATTCAATGGCATCTTCCAGACGTTTTAAAACCACAATGCCTGTTCCTTCTCCTACAACAAGACCGTCAGCAGCTTTGTCAAAGGGCGAACACCTGCCTGAGGGGGACAATGCCTGAAGCTGTGAAAATCCGATCTGGGTGTACAGGGAATCAGGCCTGGAAACTCCCCCGGCCACCATGATGTCCGCTTTTTTTAAATGAAGGTGTTCACAGGCAAGTTTAATAGAGTATAAAGATGATGCGCATGCAGCATCAAGGGTAAAGCTTCCGCCTTCAAATCCCATGGCCCTTGCCAGAACTGCGGCAGGAAAAGAGACCACAGCTGCATTTGAAAAATCATTTGGCCCTGGCTTTTTTACCTCTTTGTTGCACAGGATCTGCCGGGAAACCATGGAAGATGCATCTGTGGGAAGTGCAATAGCAGCCAGAATAACACCGGTTCTTTTTTTGTCTTCTTTTGTATGAAAACAGTGTGAAAAAGCCTCTCGTCCTGCATGCAATACCAGTTGGTGCAAGGGGTCAAGTTGGGATAACAGATCTTTTTCTATCAAAAAGCCATGTGGATCAAATTGAAAATCTTCAATCAGGCCTGCTTTATCAGATACTGCTTTGTCCACAAGTGTCCGGTTGGAGATAAACTCGTTGACAGACCCTATCCATCGATGATCCGGCACACGGATAATTGAATTTTTTTTATGGACGATATTGTCAAGAAACTGCCGGGTATCCAGTGCCTGGGGAAATACCCCGGCCATTCCCACAACTGCTGTTTTATTGATTTTTTTTTTTATCTGATTTTTCATATTGGCTCATATAATGCAGAACACAGCTGATTTCAAGGAATCAGTGTAAAACTTGTGTAAAATATTATATTCCGGTATTCAGAACAAAAAAGATACTGCTGATCAATTTATCAGGTATTGACACTCTGTATGGGCCTTCGTATGTAAAGGTTGTTAATATAAGGGCATCACAAAAGCGATCTTAAAGACTGCCTAATCCGGTTCAAATCGGCCCAGCCCAGAGAGTCCGAGATTCTTATCCTCATAAAACGGGATCATTTGATTTGAATGATTTTATTTTTTGAGGGAAGAATAAGATTATTTTCAGTTATGAGTTCCGTTTTTTTGTTTTTGCCCATTGCTTGAATATGATGACTATGCGTATTAACTCGGTTGTTTTCATTACTATTCCTTCCTGAAACCAGAAAGACCAGTTCATTTACTATAGACCTCATTTTGGATATCTGAGTTTCTGTTTCTTCAGATGCAGCAGCAGAATTTTCAGAATTTTCAGAATTTTGCTGTACCACTTTGTCCATTTCAGCAATGGCGATATTTGCCTGTTCTATTCCTTCGGATTGCTCTTTAGAGGCTTCGGATATCTCTGCAACAAGCTCTCCTACCTTTACAGTATTTTGGGCAACTTTGCTGAATGCTTCATTGGTTATTGAAACAAGATCCGATCCGTCATTGATTTTATTTACAGTACTTTCAATCAACAGGGCAGTGTTTTTCGCAGCATCTGCAGCTCGCATGGCAAGGTTTCTTACTTCATCTGCAACAACGGCAAATCCTGCGCCTGCTTCACCTGCCCTGGCTGCTTCAACAGCAGCATTGAGCGCCAGAAGATTGGTCTGGAAAGCGATTTCATCAATGGTTTTTATGATTTTAGAAGTTTCTTCACTGGCCTTTGAAATATCATCCATTGACACGGTCAGCTTTACCATTGATTCATTGGCTTCGGTTACCACTTCATTGGTATCTTTCATAAGACCGTTTGCATGACTTGAATTTTCAGCATTTTTCTTTGTCATGGAAGACATTATTTCCATGGATGAGGAGGTCTCTTCAATTGATGCCGCCTGCTCGGAAGACGCTTCTGCCAATAGCTGGTTGAGTATAGACACTTGGTTTGAAGATGAGGCAACCTGCTCTGAAACATGACCAAGTCCAACGGCTATTTTGTTCAGCCATTCGGAAAGAGAACGGGCTGTAAATACACTGATAAATATTCCTAAAAATGTTGTAACAAGTAAGATAATAAGGATGTAGTTAAAATAAGTTTTTACCTGGCTGAAAAATTTTTCATTGGAGGACATAGAAAGTTTGTTTATTTCATCAATATTCTTGTCAATCTCATTAAAAATAGCTGTTTGAATCTGGTATGTCTTTTCAACATTATTAATGTATTCCAGAACAAGCTCTTTTGTTTTGAGATTGGCGTTTTTAGCCGTAATAGCCATATTCTCAAAAGGAGTTCCTGCAAGGTTTTTAGCATCTTGGGAAACATTTTTTATCAAAGTTTCCAGAAATGACAGAATTTTTTCCTTGACGTTTAAATTTTCTTTTAACCGGTTAAAAAGCACCTTGATTTGATAATTTGAAGACGTATTAATGTTTGCGCCTCTTATGACAAGCCTCTCAAGTGTCGTTATCTGAGAACGGGTTGTTATATCTGCAAGCTTCTTGCTTGTGGTATCAATATACGCATTGGAATTTTTAATGGAGGTATCAGCCAGCCTATAAACCTCTTCTTCGATTTTAAAATTGATTTCTCTTAAAACCTGGAAAGTTTCTACATTCTCCCAGATTTTTTGGAAATTTTCAGTAAGGGTTGAAATTTTAATCTCACCCAAAAGAGCATTGTATTCTTTTTCTAGATCGTTAAAATTGATTTCTTTATTTATATACCCTTTTATATTCAAGGCGGTATTTAGGATATCGTTTGACAGGCGGTTTGATATTTTCTGCTCTTTTGACAGATCTTGAATCAAGGAATTGGAATTGAAAAAAAAGAATAAAATTGTGCCTATCAATATGAGGTAAAGGATGTTGGGGAAAAAAAGCTTGGTTTTTAAGGTTTGATTTTTATACTGAAAATGCATCTTGAGTCTCCTTTCCTGCTTTAGATGTTATGTGCTGAAGTCTAACAGTTTTTTTATAAAAAATTATAGATCATACAAATTAATCATCTAAAAAAATACCCACTGGTATGAAAAAAAAAGCTGCTTTGTGTTAATATTACTGTTGTTATTTCAGTATGTTAATATGCATTGTGTGCATTTGATTCATCCGTTTTGGAAGAATTTTCATCATATACTCTTATACTAATTTTATCTGCTTCACAATGCATTAATTAAAAATTATACAACATGAATATTTTTTGCAGAATATGTCTGATTTTAAGGAATCAGTTTGAAATTTAATGTCTTGACAGGGTTGAGGAATTCGAATTTGATTAAAGTTTAACCTGAAAAATTAAATGCTTGATTACAGGTATTAGGCAGATTAGTTTCGGGGGGGGGATTGGATTTTGAGTTATCAGGTAAAAATGAGAATAAAGCCTCTTATGACGGATCTTGCCAAAAGCCATGTCGTGATACACACAAACAAAACAGCAAGAGACTTATCCAACAGATTTTCTTTTCTTTTATCGTTGTATCCCAGCACCCAGCCCAAAAAGACACCACTGATCAATCCTCCGGCATGGCCCCAGTTGTTAATATTGGGCATTAGAAAACCGATGAGAACAAGACTGAGTACCCAGCCAGAGGTCTGTTTGTACACAAGTTGTCCCCATTGTCCGCCCCGTGATTTCCCAAAATAAAGTGCAGCTCCAATAAGTCCGCAAAGACCGGATGAGGCTCCTATGGTCAGGTAAACATTGCCGATATAGGACAATAAAAAACCTGCAATTCCTGTTAGGGTATAAATGGTAAACATTCGACACACACCATATTCATACATTACCAGGGGCGCTACTGTTTTGAGTGCCAGCATGTTGAACAGAATATGGAGAAGTCCGCCGTGAAGCCAGTTGGCCGTAATCAAAGACCACCATGCCTCAAATTTAACAATGGGAAGCCTGCCGGAAGCCCCTAAAAAATTTAATACGTCCATTGACGGGGTTAAAACATAAAACGGATTAAGGGTCAGATCTATGTTTTTCCCGCTATAAATCAGACTGATTATAAACATGATCACATTGACACATATCATTGTTTTCAGGACAAGTGCCGGTGTGAAAACCCTGTTACTAAAAGTCTTGAAAATTATCCTCCTCATTTTCATCAAATGGGATCACCTGATTCGGTCTGATTTCATTTTTTTGGGGGATGGCCATCTTTTTTTCAGGTGCTATAAATGTGTTTTTGCTTTTATTTGTCGATCTATATAAACGACTGTCTGTGGATGGCACCCGATTGGTTTCATCGCCATTCCCCCCTGAAATAAGTGAAGTCAGTTCATTTACTATAGACCGCATCTTGGCAACCTGAATTTCTGTTTCTTCGGATGCAGCAGCAGAATTTTCAGAATTTTCAGAATTTTGCTGTACCACTTTGTCCATTTCAGCAATGGCGATATTTATCTGTCCGATTCCTTCGGATTGTTCTTGAGATGCTTCGGATATCTCTGCAACAAGCTCTCCTACCTTTACCGTACTTTGGGCGACTTTGCTGAATGCTTTATTGGTTGTTGAAACAAGATCAGATCCGTCATTGATTTTATTTACAGTACTTTCAATCAAAAGGGCAGTGTTTTTTGCAGCATCCGCAGCTCGCATGGCAAGGTTTCTTACTTCATCGGCAACAACGGCAAATCCTGCGCCTGCTTCACCTGCCCTGGCTGCTTCAACAGCAGCATTGAGCGCCAGAAGATTGGTCTGGAAAGCGATTTCATCAATGGTTTTTATGATTTTAGAAGTTTCTTCACTGGCCTTTGAAATATCATCCATTGACACGGTCAGCTTTCCCATTGATTCATTGGCTTCGGTTACCACTTTTTTGGCATCTTTCATAAGACCATTTGCATGGCTTGAATTTTCAGCATTTTGCTTTGTCATGGAAGACATTATTTCCATTGACGAGGATGTTTCTTCAATTGATGCCGCCTGCTCGGAAGAAGCTTCAGCTAAAAACTGGCTGAGCGTGGAAACTTCTTTTGAAGATGAGGCAACCTGTTCTGAAACATTACTGAGTCCGATGGCAATTCTGTTAAGCCATTCGGAAAGGGACCGGGCTGTAACAAAACTGATAAAAATTCCTAAAAATGATGTGACCAGCATGATAATAAGTATGTAACGAAAATAGGTTTTTACCTGGCTGAAAAATTTTTCATTGGAGGACATTGCCAATTGGTTTATTTCATCAATGTTTTTATCAATCTCATCAAAAATAACAGTTTGAATCTGCTTGGTTTTTTCTACATTACTGATATATGCCAAGATAAGTTCTTTGATTTTGAAGTCGGCTTTTTGAGCCATCCGGACGGACTGTTCAAAAGGGGTTCCTTCAAGGTTTTTTACATCATTACCAATATTTTTTATTAATGTTTCCAAAAACTGCAGGATGCTTCCTTTGACATTTAAATCTTCTTTTAATCGACCAAACAAAACTTCGAGTTGATAATTTGACGAAGTGTTGGTGTTTGCGCCTTTGAGAACAAGCCTTTCAAGCGTTGTTATCTGAGAACGCTGATTTTTATCTGCAAGCTTACGGCTTGTGACATCGATAAATTCATTGGAACGTTTAATGGAGTTGTCAGCCAGATTAAATACCTCTTTTTCTATTTCAAGGTTGGTTTTTCTAAGGCTTTGGAAAGTTACTACATTTTCCCATATTTTCTGGAAATTTTCAGCAACTTTTGAATTTGTGATTTCACCTAAAAGGGTTTTGTATTCTTTTTCAAGATCATCAAAATTGATGTCTTTATTTATATAACCTTTTATATCCAAAGCCGTATTGAGAATATCATCTGATAGCTGGTTTGATATTTTTTGCTCTTTTGACAGATTTTGAATCAAGGAGTTGGAATTGAAAAAAAAGAATAAAATTGTGCCTGCCAAAAATATATAAAGGATATTTGGAAAAAACAATTTGGTTTTTAAGGTTTTGTTTTTTAAGATATTGAAACTCATTTTATATATCCTTTCTTTAGTTAAATGTTATACGGTATTTTCAAATTCCGCACTTTTATCAAATTCCGCACTTTTAAAGGTACTGAAAAGTACCAAATAATTTTTAAAAAGATCATCAGTTCAATTTTATATCATCAATTTTTACAGCGTTTAAATACTCTTTTACTGCACCCAGGGTCAGGGTAAACATTTTAGTGCCGGTTAAAATGGCAATGGGATCATTGTCACATTTACAGGCGTTGGCAAAGGCAGGCCCCATTATATTGACAGGATTCTGGGCTTCCTCAGGGTTGTCCTGCATCATTTTCAGATAGGTATTCAGCCGAGTTTTTAAGATTTCAAAATAATCAATGCTTTGGCTGGTTGTTGTTTGTGTAAGGGTTGAGATATTACCGGATATTTCCCTGATATATCCCCAGAACAGTTCTGTTAAAGGGCCTTTGTTTTTATCGTTGCCCGGCATAAAAAAGGAAATGGCCCAGCCCACACTCAGGATTTTTAAAAGCTGAAGTTCATATTCTATTGCAGTCAGGTTTGAACGGCTGTTTTCAGGTATGGCCGCTAAAAGTTCTTTGAGATCTGTTCTGTCAATGGCAAATGTTGCCAGGTTTTGGGCCAGTTTTTGTATGGTAAGTATTTCTTTTTTTTCCAATTTCATGATTCTTTTATTTATTATTATAATTTATGTACAAAATACTTAACTTATGTCATAAAATGTTACATCTTAATAACAGTAGAAGGTAGAAGTGTAAATACTTATAATGATAAAAATACACCTCAATTTGTTTGTTACCTTGTCCAAATATCTTCCTGAAAACAGTGAATGCTTTGAAATTTTTGAAAATACAAGTGTGGAAAAGTTAATTTTCGACCTTGGTATTCCTTTGGATTTTGTGAAATTAATTTTTATTAACGGAAAACGGCAGGATCTTAACTACCAATTGAAACATAATGACCGGGTTGGGCTTTTTCCTCCGGTTGGAGGCGGATAGACCATGGTAAGTTCAAACAAGGTAAGTTCAAACATTAAAGGACGGTACGATAGAAATTTTAATACCCTCACCCGTGAGGAACAAACAAAGCTGGGTAACTCAAAAGTCGTTGTGATCGGTTTAGGCGGTCTTGGCGGTGGTGTCTGCGAGATGCTTGCAAGAGTGGGGGTGGGGCATCTGACACTGATTGACGGGGATTCGTTTGAAGTCAGCAATTTGAACCGTCAATTATTAAGTGAAGAGCATTTGATAGGGATTCCCAAAGCCGAGGCAGCCAAAGCCCGTGTAAACGCTGTTAATTCCGAGGTGATTGTAACTCATAGGGTGGAATATGTGGATGAATCCAACCTGTATGAAACAATAAAAGAGTCGGATGTGGTAATGGACTGCCTGGATTCCATTGATACCAGATTCAAGTTGCAGGATGCGGCAAAAAAAGCATCTGTTCCAATTGTGTCCGGTGCTATTGCCGGGGTAGCAGGCCAGATAACAACTATTTTTCCGGAAGATATGGGATATGAGTTGATATATGGCAAAAAAAGCCGGGAACAATCAAAAGGGGTTGAATTAAGAACCGGCAATATGGCCTATTGCGCACTTTTTGTGGCAGCCCTTCAGTCATCTGAGTGTGTAAAAATACTCCTGGACCGTGGGGACTTGTTGCGCAATAAACTGCTGATCGCAGAATTATGGACCAATACTTTTGAGGTCATGGAATTGGTCTGATTTTTTTTACTCATGCATGATAATCATAAAGGAGAAATCTTTTATGTATTCCAAGGCGGCACAATTCATTTTATTCTCCAAACGGTGCATAGCCTTATATCGTTTTTTTTGGATATTTTTTTTGAGGAAAAGGCAACGTGCCATAAAAAATTGATTAAAGAAGAAAAATTGATAGAAGAAATTTATAAATTATAATTGTCAGAGGAGTGTTTAATGTCAAGAGACTGCCTTTTTTGTAAAATTATCAACCGGGAAGTTCCCAGTGAATTTTTATATGAAGATGATGATTTTGTTGTTTTCAAAGATATCAATCCCGCAGCCCCGGTTCATCTGCTCATAGTTCCTAAAAAGCATATCAGAAGCATTAATGACCTGCAAAAGGCTGACGAACTAATTATTTCCGGTCTTTTCATGATTGCCAAAGACATGGCAAAAGATCAGGGCATCAATGAATCAGGGTATAAATTGCTATTTAATGTTGAAAAAGGGGGCGGCCAGGAAATATTTCATCTTCATCTTCACCTGATTGGCGGATGGAAAAGATAACAATGGAAAAGACAGGGATGGAAACACAATTGTACCTCACTCAGTCTCCTTTTCCCGGAGAGTCCAGGGTTATGTATTGCGGGGATTGTGTTACGTTTACTTTGACTCTGTCAGCCGAGGTTAAAGGCAAAGCATGGGTGAGAACCAATCTGGGTTCGGCTGTTGTTGCAAGAAAAGAGATTATCAGCCGGGTGGAAAGAGATGAAATAAAGCTTGATGAAGCCTGGGTTGATATTCAAATGAAACAGGAAAACGGTTTGATGTATAAAATTGTTCTTCCGTTGCACCAGACCGGATTTTTTCAGGCAAAATGTTTTTTTACCCCGGAGAACAGCACCAGGCCTGTGTGGCCGCCGGGTGATAATTGTATTTTTAATGTTGAGCCGGCCGGTACCTGCTGTGCCAATATTATTTACAATGCCTTTGTCAGACAGTTTGGCAGATCCAAATCAGGTGTGGCAGAAGAAAAAGATATGTCGCCCATCATTAATACACTGGATGCAAACGGGTATACTGTAATCCCTGAATCAGGCAAATTCAGGGATCTGAAAAAACAAGTTGAATTTATCTTTTCGCGTCTCGGGTGCCGGGTTCTCCACTTGCTGCCCATCCATCCCACTCCCACCACCTATGCCCGGATGGGACGGTTCGGCAGTCCTTATGCAGCCTTGAATTTTACAGATGTTGATCCAGCACTGGCCGAATTTGATCCTTCTGCAACCCCCCTGGAGCAATTCATGGAGCTGGTTGATACGGTTCATTTGCATAACGGATATTTGTTCATGGATATTGCCATTAATCATACCGGATGGGCTGCTTCCATCCATGAAACCAATCCGGAATGGCTGGTCAGGGGAAAAGACGGAAAGATTGAGGCACCTGGTGCCTGGGGGGTTGTCTGGTCGGATTTGACAAAACTGGATTATTCAAACCGTGACCTTTGGAAATATATGGCAGATGTTTTTCTGCTGTGGTGCCACCGGGGAGTTGACGGGTTCCGGTGCGATGCCGGTTACATGATTCCTGTGGAGGCCTGGGAATATATTGTTGCAAAAGTAAGGGGTGAATATCCTGAAATCCTTTTTTTTCTGGAAGGACTTGGTGGCCCCATCAAGACAACTTGTGAAATATTGGGCAAGGCAAATTTTAATTTTGCCTATTCCGAACTGTTTCAAAATCATACCAGACAGGAAATTTCGGATTATCTGCCAAGGGCCTATGAAATATCAAACACCTGTGGCCACATGATTCATTTTGCAGAAACCCATGACAACAATCGCCTGGCATCTGTTTCCATCAGATATGCAAAAATGAGAACCTCTCTTTGTGCGCTTTTCTCAGTTTGTGGGGGATTCGGATTTGCCAATGGTGTGGAATGGTTTGCCACCCAGAAAATTGATGTTCATGAATCCGGCAGTCTCAACTGGGGTAATCAAACAAATCAGGTCGATCATATTTCAAGGCTGAACCTGATATTAAAACATCATCCCACCTGTTTTGCCCAGACACGGCTTGAGTTGATTCAGCAAAATCAATCCGAGTGCCTGGTGTTGCTGAGGTATAATGAAAAAAAGAATAAAAAACTTCTTGTTTTGGTGAATCTTGATTGTGAAAATTCAAATGAGGCATCCTGGTTAAGAAAAGATGCCGATATGAACACAACACTCTTGTATGACCTGATTTCAGGCACTCAAATTAAAATAGAAAAAATCGACGAAAATTCTTGTGTGATGAAACTTGCACCCGGAGAGGTGCTGGCCCTGACACCGGATTCGGATGATATGAAGATTCTTGAGCAGTACAGTGGAATAAAAAGCCGTGCCCCTGAACGGGTTTATCTGCAAAAACTCAAGACAAAAGTGCTGGCGATTCATACCATATTCCATGGTTACAAAAATGTAAACAAAAGTCATATTGAACATGAGGCTGTGTCATTTGCCAATGATCCGGTTGAATTTATACGTTCTTTTAACCAGGATTCACAAGAGAGCCGGGTGATTGTATTTGATTGGGAAAAGGATTTGAACCGGCAGTTGATGATCCCGCCGGGATTTTTTTTGTTGGTCAAATGCAGGGTCGGATTCCGGGCGGAAATTCTTGATGAAAAAACATCAGTCAAAACCTCCCTGGGATATGAGGAAGGCATTCCAACGTATGATGGGAAAAGTTTTTTCGCACTTTTTTTTCCAAAAAAAACAAAGCGCAAACACAAAAAATATATCCTGCGCCTGCGTGTATTTGAACCTGCCGGAACCCGGATTGAAAACACTTCATTGTTATATCTTGCCCGATGTGACGCTTTGTATATGCGCTCCTCTTTTACAAGAAAGGAGATTGTAAAAACGCCCTTTTTAAAATTATTGGCCGCCACCAAAAAAGGGGGCATGATGCGGGCGGCTGCCTGGTGGGGAAGACTTGACAGCCGATATGATGCCCTTCTTGGGGCAAATATTGACGCAACCAGGCCGGAAAACCGGTGGATGGTGTTATCAAGGTGCCGGATCTGGGGGGTGTTTCAGGGATATTCAAGGGAACTTGCACCCGATTGTCTTGAAGAGTTCACCTTTTCTTATGACCATGGCGGAAAATGGCGGTTCCATGTACCCACATCCGAAGGTAAATATTATGCTTTACAGCTCTATCTTGCCATTGATCCGGAAGAAAATCATGTTTGCTTGTCCATCGTGAGGGTTGCGTCCCCTGAAAACAATCCTTTTTTTCTTGATGATGATAAAAAAGTGACTTTGATTATCCGCCCGGATATTGAAGACAGAAGTTTTCATGAAACCGTCAAAGCTTTTAAGGGGCCGGAAATAGAATGGCCAAAAGCTGTTTCTCCACTTGAAAATGGGTTTAATTTTTTTCTTGCCAACGGGAAAATATTGAGGCTTGCCGTTTCCAAAGGTGAGTTTGTCCATGAGCCGGAATGGCATTATATGATCCACCACTCACTGGAAGCCCAAAGAGGACTTGATGCTGAATCGGATCTTTTCAGTCCTGGATATTTTACCTTGTCCTGCCTTGGGGGAGAACAGGTTCAACTCAATGCCGCCGTAAGTGAGAAGCCAAATGGTGAAAAGCCAAATCTGGAAATAGGCTTTAATAAAATTATAACAGATTCTGAATCCAAAAAATTTGTAAAGGGTATGCTGTTTTCCGAGGCTGTATACAAAAGTCTTGATGCGTTTGTCGTGGATCGCGGCACGGACAAGAGCGTGATCGCAGGATACCCATGGTTTCTCGACTGGGGAAGAGACAGCCTGATTTTTTGTCGAAGCCTGATTGAACTTGGACGGTTTTCTGATGCAAAAGCCATATTGCGTTTGTTTGGCAGGTTTGAAAACAAGGGAACTCTTCCCAATATGATTTGCGGTGATAATGCCGCAAATATAGAGACCTCGGATGCTCCTTTATGGTTTTTTGCCTGTTGCAGAGATTTGATTGAAAAAGAAAACAGCCATGATTTTTTAACCCAAAAGCTGGACAACCGGACGGTTAAGGATGTGCTTTTGTCCATTGCCCATTCCTTGTTAAAAGGGACTCAAACCGGTGTGGTCGCTGATCCTGATACCCGGCTTTTGTACAGTCCCTCTCATTTTACATGGATGGATACCAATTTTCCTGCCGGGTCTCCCAGGCAAGGTTATCCAATTGAAATTCAGGCGTTATGGTATAATGCACTTGTCCTGCTTGCCTCCATTGATGGTTCCAATAAAACAGACTGGCTCAAAAAGGCCGGAACAGTTAAAAAGGCTGTTCAGGATCTTTTTTATAACAAGGCTTCAGGCTATTTTTCAGATTGTCTTCATTGCAATGGCCCTGTGGGGGCGAAAAATGCATTGGCTGATGATGCCTTAAGGCCCAATCAGCTTTTTTTGGTGACCTTTGATGTGATCCAGGACAAACATATTGCACAAAGATGTGTTGAAGCCTGCCAGGAGCTGCTTGTCCCGGGAGCCATCAGGAGTCTTGCCAACAGAAGGGTTGAGATCCCAATCCCTGTTTTTTATGGCGGCAAGCTGATCAATGATCCCCATTTTCCTTATGCAGGGCAATACAAAGGGGACGAAGATACGCAAAGAAAGCCTGCCTATCATAACGGAACAGCCTGGACCTGGCAGTTTCCGGTGTTTTGTGAAGCCTGGTCAATTGTATTTGGTAAAAACAGTTTTTCCACCTGTCTGGCATGGCTGGGCAGCGTGATTGATTTGATGAGAAAAGGTTCTGCAGGATATATTCCTGAAATCCTTGACGGAGATTTTCCTCACACACCAAGGGGGTGTGATGCCCAGGCCTGGGGAACAAGCGAGGTTGCCAGGGTCATGCACAAATTATTACACTGATTTGTTACAGGAGGTTGTTTATAATAATATGGAAAAGATGCAGATTTACAAAGTATATCCCGCAATTCCGGAACCATTGTCATTTCTGGATTATCTGGCCAGGAACCTGTGGTGGTGCTGGAACCATGAAGCCATAGAGCTGTTCAGGAGAATAAACCCCGTTCAATGGGAAAAAATAGGGAAAAACCCTGTGGCGTTTCTTTCCTGTATAACCCAGCGCAGATTCGATGATTTATCAAAAGATGAGAGTTTCTTAGGGCATCTTGGACGGGTAAAGACTAAATTTGAAAAAATGTTTTCCCGTGTATCGCAAATCAAAGAATTTGATTTGACTCCAAAAGACACTATTGCTTATTTCTCCATGGAATTTGGCCTTCATGAATCTCTCCCTTTTTTTGCCGGCGGATTAGGGATTCTGGCAGGCGATCATTTAAAAGCCTCGTCCACCCTGGGAATTCCGCTGATCGGTATCGGCCTTTTGTTCCGGGAAGGTTATTTCAGGCAGTTTATAGACCATAACGGTTGGCAGCAGGAGACTTATCCCATCAATGACGTGTTTGATCTGCCGGTCCAAAAATTAAAGGATCATTCAGGATTTGAAATAAAAATAGATATTCCAGGACCTGACGGAATTATCAACGCCTGTGTCTGGCAATTAAAAGTCGGTAAAATCAGATTGTTTTTGCTGGATACAAATTTGCCGGAAAATTCAAAAAATATCAGGGACATCACATCCCGGCTTTATGCCAGCCATAGTGAAATAAGAATTGCACAGGAGATATTATTGGGTATTGGCGGTATTAAAGTGTTGCGGGCCATGGATATTTTCCCCAACGTCTGTCACATGAATGAAGGGCATTGTTCTTTTGCCGGGCTGGAACGAATTTCCATTGTGATGGACAAGTATAACGTGGATTTTCAGGTTGCATTTCAAATCTGCAAGCGAAGCTGTGTGTTTACGACCCATACCCCTGTGGCTGCCGGGCATGATGTGTTTGTCAAAGAGATGGTTTTTCCCTATATCCAGCCCTATGCACGAAAGTTTTCCGTTTCAGATGATGAATTGCTGTCTTGGGGACAACCCCATACAAGAAAAAATACGGATAAATTTTCCATGTTTATTTTCGGGGCTCATTTTGCAGGCTATATTAATGGTGTCAGCCGTCTTCACGGCCGGGTTGCCAGGGGTATGTGGCAGAGTTTATGGCCAAGAAGGCATGTGGAAGAAATTCCCATTTCCCATATCACCAACGGGGTGCATATCAGTTCTTATCTTTCCCAGCATAAAAATTCCTTGTTTGAACGGTATTTATCCTCGGATTGGTCAAGCAGACAGTCCAATCCAAACCTGATTTCCAGAATAGATATGATTGAAGATGCTGATTTATGGCATGTTCATGAACTGGACAGGTCCAGTTTGATCAGAAGATGCCGCCAGTCTTTGTTGACACAGTATGAAAGGCAAAATGCTCCCAGGCATGAACTGGATGAAGTGGCCGGAGTACTGGACCACCGGGTGCTGACCATTTGTTTTGCCCGGCGGTTTGCAACGTATAAACGGGCCAGCCTGTTATTAAAAGATGCCCAGCGGCTGACAAGGCTCATTACGGACGAGGATAAACCCGTTCAGTTTGTGTTTGCCGGTAAAGCACATCCCAATGATGACCAGGGCAAAGCTATTATCAAACGGATTGTTGAATTTGCCAGATCCCATAATGTCAGACACAGGGTTGTGTTTCTTGAAAATTATGACATTAATATTGCACGATATATGGTCCAGGGATGTGATGTGTGGCTCAATACGCCCAGAAGACCCAATGAGGCTTGCGGGACATCAGGCATGAAGGCTTCGGCCAATGGCGGATTAAATATTTCCATCCTTGACGGATGGTGGTGTGAAGGGTTCAGGGATGACCGGGGATGGGCTATTGGAAACGGTGATATCTATGATGACCATGAATACCAGGATGAGGTTGAAAGCCAGGCTTTGTTCAATATCCTTGAAAATGATGTAATTCCTAAGTTTTATGACAGGAAAAGAGGTAATCCGCCTTTAAAATGGATCAAGATGATGAAAGAAGCCATGAAAATGGCCATTAAAGATTTTTCAAGTGACCGGATGGTCAGAGATTATTGCTCAAGATTTTATATTCCGGCATCAATTAATTTTAAACAATTAACGCAGGATTCGGCCGAGAAAGCCAAAGAACTTGCACTGGCTCAGTTCCGGCTGGTGTCCTTATGGGGTGATATCAGATTGTCCAGCCCCGAACTGACCAAAGAGGTGGATTTTACGGTGGGTGACACCTTCAGGATTACTCTGGAGGTTTTTCTTGGCGAACTGACTCCTGAAGAAGTTGTAGTTCAGGTGTATCACGGCAAGGTAAGGGCCTTGGATGAGTTTGAGGGAGCTCGTGCGGAAACCATGTGGCTGCAGGAAACCATTGCCGAAGGCAGGCATATTTATGCCTGCACGATTACCTGTTCGGATTCAGGACGATTCGGATATACATCCAGAGTGATTCCCAAAGGTGATGAGGTGTTGAGCAATACACCCGGTCTTATCACCTGGGTTAATGGAGATGATTAAAAATTGATTTTGTTCAATTAAGGAAAAAGGGATTGATGTGAATGAAATTTGTTCTACTACATTACACAATCCAGGAAAATGAAAATGGCACAAAAACCACGAATTTTGATTGTGACACCGGAAGTGACATATCTTCCCGAGGATATGGGTGCGAATTCACACTATTCTGCCAAGGCAGGCGGCCTTGCTGATGTGTCTGCTGCATTGATCAGTGCATTGTTTGATTTCCACTGTGATGTTCATGTGGCTTTGCCGGATTATCGTTCTATTTTTAATGGATATACCATAAGCAACCAGGGCAGCAAGCTTGAAAAAATCAGGAAACGCCTGGATGAGGAACGAATTCATCTGGCTGCAGACCGGGCATTTTATTATCTGGATAATGTCTATTCCGGTTATTCTGATAAAGACCTTAAGGTTTCCCTGGCATTTCAAAGGGAAGTTATCAACAATATCATTCCAAGGGTTAAACCGGATATCATTCATTGCAATGACTGGATGACAGGCTTGATTCCCGCCATGGCCAGACAGATAGGAATTCCCTGTCTGTTTACGATTCATAATATTCATACCCTGACATCCACTATGGCGGAAATTGAGGACAGAGGAATAGATGCGGCATCTTTCTGGAATTGGCTGTTTTTGAAAAATCCACCCCATAATTATGAAGAAAGCCGGGAATGGAACCGGGTGGATTTTTTAACGTCGGGCGTTTTCGCAGCTCATTATGTGAATACGGTAAGTCCGACATTTTTAGCTGAAATTGTTGAAAATCGCCATTCTTTTGTGGAAGATTGTTTGAAAAAAGAATTGACCAACAAATATCATGCAGGGTGTGCCACGGGAATTTTGAATGCTCCTGAGCCGGAATTTAATCCTGCTGTGGATGAGATGATCAGGTATAACTATGGGCCCAAAAATCATAGGAAACTGAAAATCAAAAACAAACAATATCTTCAGAATATAGTTGATCTTGAGCCGGATGAAAATGCAGTACTGTTTTTCTGGCCGTCAAGGCTTGATCCTGTTCAGAAAGGGTGCCGGCTTCTGGCCGATACTATCTATGATATTGTGTCTCAATACTGGGAGGCGAATCTTCAGATTGTTTTTGTGGCAAGTGGAGAATTTCAGAAACATTTTTATGATATTGTCCGGTTTCACGGCCTTAACCACAGGATTGCCGTTTGCGGATTTAATGAGGGGCTTTCTCACCAGGCATTTGCGGCCAGTGATTTTTTGTTTATGCCGTCTTCATTTGAACCCTGCGGCCTTCCCCAGATGGTTGGCGGAATTTACGGGACATTGCCTATTGTTCACGATACAGGTGGATTGCATGATACGATCCGCCAACTGGATCATGAAAACAATACCGGGAACGGTTTTTTATTCAATGTTCATGATGCAGCCGGTTTAAAATGGGCAGTTGACAAGGCCATGGAATTTCATTTTCTCGACCCGGATATAAAGGAAGTTCAAATTAACCGGATTATGATTGAGAGCGTCCTTGAATTTAATCACAGCAGATGTGCGGAAGAGTATATAAAATTATATGAAAAAATGCTTAAACGGCCATTTATCGTCTGATACGGAAAATTTCAATGATCCGGGTCTTGTTCCCTATGCAGCAACCATATCGTCCCGGCGACTACGCATCAAAGCGCTGGAAGAGAAGTTAAAAAAAGAAAACAACGGATCTTTAAGTTATTTTGCAAATTATCATGAGATGTTCGGGTTGCATTTTGAAAATGAAAATGATTCTTGGGTATTCAGGGAATGGGCACCCAATGCAACTGAAATATATATAGTTTGTGAAAAAACATCCTGGCAAACAAGTAAAGACTTTGCGCTTGAAAGAAAAGAAAATCATCTTTTTGAAAGACGATTTTCCAAACAAACTTTTTCCCACAAAGATCTTTTTAAGCTCAAAGTGGTCTGGCCGGGAGGGGAGGGGGAAAGAATCCCCACGGCTGCCACCCGGGTGGTTCAGGATGCCCGCACCTTGATTTTTACCGCCCAGGTCTGGCACCCGGAAACCCACTATCAATGGAAAATCAACCGGTTTCTACCGCCTGATGAACCTTTGCTGATCTATGAAACTCATGTGGGGATGGCATTGGAAGACGGCAGGATCGGCACATATGCCGAGTTTGAACATCATATTTTGCCTAAAATCATTGATGCCGGGTATAATGCGATTCAAGTAATGGCTATCCAGGAGCATCCTTATTATGCCTCGTTCGGATATCATGTTTCCAGCTTTTTTGCGGCCTCATCCCGATTCGGCACTCCTGAAGAACTCAAGAGCCTGATTGATGCCGCCCACAAAAGCGGCGTAAGGGTATTGATGGACATCATTCATTCCCATGCCGTTAATAATGAAGTGGAAGGTATTGCAAAATTTGACGGGACCTGTTACCAGTTTTTTCACAATGGCCCAAAAGGGTATCACCGGCAATGGGATTCCATGTGTTTTGATTATGGTAAGCCTGAGGTGTTAAAGTTTCTTTTATCCAACTTAAAATTATGGATCGAAGAATATAAAATTGACGGGTTCCGTTTTGACGGGATTACCAGCATGATTTTTGAAGATCATGGCTTGGGACGGGCATTTACAAGTTATGCGGATTACTATGGGGATGATGTGGATGTGGATGCCCTTTCTTATTTGACGCTTGCCAACAGTCTTGTTCATGATATCCAACCGGAGTTTATTACCATTGCCGAAGATGTCAGCGGGTATCCAGGGCTTGCCGCGCCCCTGTCAAAAGGTGGAACAGGGTTTGATTACCGTTATGCCATGGGTATTGCGGATTTCTGGATTAAATTGTTAAAAGAGGTCAAAGATGAACACTGGCATCTTGCTACTCTCTGGCATGAGTTGACAACCAAGAGAAAAGAAGAAAAGACAATCAGTTATGCCGAATCTCATGACCAGGCACTGGTTGGGGATAAAACCCTTATGATGCGCCTGATGGGCGGCCATATCTATACGTCCATGCAAAAGAATAATGACAGTATTGAAACCTTCAGGGGAGTGGCCTTGCACAAGATGATCCGTCTGATTACCATTGCCACTGCAGGTTCAGGCTACCTGAATTTCATGGGCAATGAATTCGGACATCCTGAGTGGGTGGATTTTCCGTGTGAGAGAAATAATTTTTCCCATCATTATGCCCGGCGGCAATGGTCTTTGAAATATGATCCTGATCTGTATTTTTACTCATTGTCTGAATTTGACCAGCAGATGATTAAACTTGTGAAAACAAATGATCTGTTTTCTTGTTCAGACGTTAGGCTTTTATGCGTTCATGAGGATGACAAGGTGATTGCCTTTGAAAGAAATAATATGGTCTTTGTGTTTAATTTTCATCCGTCCCTCTCTTTTTCAGATTATATGTTTGATGCGCCACCGGGCGAGTATAAACTGGTTTTCAATTCAGATGATATACGGTTCGGTGGAAAAGGCAGGTTGAAAAAAGACCAGCATCATTTTACACTTTTTGATTCCGACAGATTTGGCAAAAGAAATCTGTTGAGCCTGTATCTTCCCACAAGAACAGCCATTGTACTGAAATTGAAAAAAAGACAATAACCGGCATTGCCCTGGCATATGAATTGGATTATGAACTAAAACCGATAAAAAATTATTATCCTGGATACCCTGAAAAAGTGCGTAAGGCAATTATATTGATTGTCGATCAGGGAAAACACAATTAAAAAATAAAGGAAATAAAATGCTGGAAAAAATTATAACTCTGCTTGGTGAAGATGCCGGTTTTTTGATGGATCACAATTGTACCTGCATAAAAAAAGACAGTCTGCATCTGCCGGGGCCTGATTTTGTGGACAGGGTCATGACCTCAACAGACAGGAATAGTAATGTTCTAAGGAACCTTCAATCCGTATTCAATCATGGTCGGCTGGGTGGCACTGGATATCTGTCCATTCTGCCGGTTGATCAGGGAATCGAACACTCGGCAGGCGCATCTTTTGCACCGAATCCGATATATTTTGATCCTCAAAATATTGTTCAGCTGGCTGTTGAAGGGCAGTGCAATGCCGTTGCCTCCACGCTGGGGGTGCTGGGTGCTGTGTCCAGGAAATATGCCCATAAGATTCCTTTTATCGTAAAAATCAACCATAACGAATTGCTTTCATATCCAAACGCGCATGACCAGAAGATGTTTGCTTCGGTTGAACAGGCTTTCAATATGGGTGCCTGCGCTGTGGGAGCAACGATTTATTATGGATCACAGAAATCCGGGAGGCAGATACTTGATGTGTCACAGGCATTTGAGAGAGCCCATGAATTGGGAATGTTTACGATTCTCTGGTGCTACCTGAGAAACGATGCATTTAAAAAGGATGGTACGGATTATCACCTGTCAGCCGATCTCAGTGGCCAGGCAAATCATCTTGGCGTAACCATAGCTGCGGATATCATCAAACAGAAATTGCCGGAATGCAACGGTGGTTTTACGGCATTGGATTTTGGCAAGACAGATGAGCGGGTTTATACGGAATTGACGACCGATCACCCTATTGATTTGACCCGGTATCAGGTTGCCAACTGCTACATGGGAAGGATCGGTTTGATCAATTCAGGCGGAGCCAGCGGCGTTGATGATGTAAAAGAGGCTGTCAAGACTGCTGTGATAAACAAACGTGCAGGCGGAATGGGTCTTATTTCAGGCAGGAAAGCTTTTCAAAAGCCTATGGGAGAAGGTGTGGAACTTCTTAATGCAATTCAGGATGTGTACCTTGAACAGAAAATCACTATCGCTTAAAGAACACATCCAACTATTAAAATTCTTGCTTTGTCTTTTCTTATCATGATTGGTGCGACCCTGTTTATTGAAAAATTTTGAACTCATTTTCCCAAAGGACATATTTATTTTGCCATGGCTTTTTTCTGTTATCGTTGAGATGCTTAATTTGAGAATGAGAGCAAGATCAAAACAATTTTTGTCTGTAAAATCACAAAAAAAAATAGGATGATAAAAAAGTTGATAATGATGTTAAATGAAAAAATTCAAAAAATATTTCCCCGGTTCGCAGATATACCGGAAATCCTTTTAAAGGATATTCCCTGTATTCAGACCGGCTATCTCTTGAATGGTGAGATTCACTCATGGGACGGTCCTCGCCAGGAGGTGTTCTCTCCGGTATGGTTGGCGGACGATACGGGTCAGGCCCCTTTTTTTATTGGTGAATATCCGCTTTTGACGGAAACAGAAGCATTCCAGGCCCTTGACGCAGCCGTGGATGCCTATGACCATGGCCGGGGCATGTGGCCCACACTGTCCGTGGCAGAACGGATTGATCATATGGAGAGATTCATTTTTAGAATGATTGAGGTAAAGGACCGGGTAGTGAGATTCCTTATGTGGGAGGTCGGGAAATCTCTTCAGGACTCTGAAAAGGAATTCGACCGGACAATTAAATATATTAATGATACACTTGAAGCACTCAAAGACCTGGACCGGATTTCTTCGAGCTTCACCATTGAAGAGGACATAATAGGTCAGATCCGGCGAGCTCCCATGGGTGTTGTTCTCTGCATGGGACCGTTCAATTATCCGCTCAATGAGACGTTCACTACATTGATTCCCGCTCTTGTTATGGGAAACACCGTGATTCTGAAGCCTCCCAAGCATGGCGCACTTCTTTACGCACCTCTGTTGGCGGCTTTTTGCGATGTTTTTCCTAAAGGCGTTATTAATATCATCTATGGTGAAGGGAAAAAAATGATTCCCCCGCTCATGGCCACAGGTAAAATTAATGTGCTGGGCCTGATTGGTACGAGCAAGACGGCAAACGCATTGAAAAAACAGCACCCAAACCCCAATCGTCTTCGCTGTGTGCTTGGACTTGAGGCCAAAAATCCGGCCATTGTGCTTAAAGGTGCTGACCTTGACCTGGCCGTAAGGGAATGTGTTCTCGGCTGTCTTTCGTTTAACGGGCAGAGGTGTACGGCGCTTAAAATTCTGTTCGTGGAAGCATCCATTGCGGATGCGTTTCTTGAACGTTTTGCCAAAGCCATTAACGCTCTGCCTTTTGGCATGCCCTGGCAGGAAGGGGTTTTTGTGACACCGGTCGCGGAAAAGGGCAAGACGGATTATTTGCAGGAACTGGTATCGGATGCAATAATAAAAGGGGCGAAAGTTGTCAATGCCGACGGGGCAACAACTTTGGGCAGTTTCTTTTTCCCGGCTGTCTTGTATCCGGTTCATCATCAAATGCGAGTGTACCATGAGGAACAATTCGGACCCGTGATCCCGGTTCTGTCTTTTGACAGTATCAGTGAGCCGGTTGAGTATATGATTAATTCAAGTTATGGTCAGCAGGTAAGCATTTTCGGAAGTGATCCGGATCAGATTGCCCGATTGATTGACCCTCTGGTAAATCAGGTCTGCCGGGTGAATATCAACAGTCAGTGCCAGCGGGGACCGGATACGTTTCCTTTTACTGGTCGAAAAGACTCGGCTGAAGGAACCCTTTCCGTATCAGATGCCTTGAGGGTTTTTTCCATCCGGACACTGGTTGCCGCCAAGAAAACCGGTTTGAACAAACAGATCATCACCGACATTGTCAGGGATCATAAAAGTAAATTTCTGGCAACTGATTTTATTTTATAAGGCGTTTTAATTGGCAGAATTGTTCAGTCTGCAAATTGCGGAAGGAGTTAAAAAGGAGTTAAAAAAGATTTATACTGTTTTCGGATATGTATAACATAAGAGCAACCGCTCCTCCCGTAAAAATTTACAGTTTTTCACATACTTGGATATCAATTTTATTTTATAGGAGATGAAAAAAATATGGAAAAAACAAGTGCTGTGCCACCGTTGTTCCCTCATTTGCCAAAACGTCTGGAAGGCTTGGAGGATCTGGCGGAAAATCTCTGGTGGAGTTGGAATCCGGGCGCACGAATGCTTTTTAAAACACTTGACCGCAAGGCCTGGAAAGAAAGCGGGCACAACCCTGACAAGATGCTCAGGGAATTTCCCAGCGAGGGTCTGGAAAAAGCCTGCGCAAACCCCGATTATCTTCGTATGTATGATGAGGTGATGGCTGAATTTTATGATTATATGCAGGCCAAAGAGTGTCATCTGCTGGATTCTGCTTTGCTGGATAAAAAGTATGCTGTGGCTTATTTTTCCGCAGAATACGGCCTTCACCGTTCGCTGCCCCTGTATGCCGGGGGACTGGGTTTTCTGGCGGGAGATTTCATAAAAGAATGCAGCGACTTGTGCGTCCCGCTTGTGGCAGTTGGGTTTATGTACCCGGAGGGTTATTTTCGGCAGCAGATCCGGGATGACGGGTGGCAGGAAAATCTTGTCGAGCCAATCAACAGGGAAGCCGCTCCTATTTCCAAAGTAATGAACAAAGATGGACAACAGCTTGTTGTCAAGGTGCCTCTGACCGATCCCCCTATTCATGTTGCAGTGTGGAAGGTTGCCGTTGGAAGGGTTCCCCTGTATCTCATGGACACGGATATCGAGATCAACGATCCATGGAACAGGAGCATTTCCGCCCGGCTCTATACCGGAGACCTTGAACAGCGACTTCGCCAGGAAATAGTTCTGGGGATAGGTGGTGCGGAAGTACTCAAGGCTTTAGGCATTGATCATTATCTTTTGCACCTGAACGAGGGCCATGCCGCCTTTGCTCTTTTAGAACGGATCAGGACAAAGGTAGCCTCTGGCAAGGATTTTAAAACTGCTGCCAAGGAAAATATTACGACCACTATTTTCACAACACATACCCCTGTTCCGGCCGGACATGATATTTTTCCCTTTCAAATGATTGAAAAGTATTTTCATTCCTATTGGCCGGATCTGGGGCTGGATCGTGACACATTTTTCCAGTTGGGCGTTCATCCGGAAAAACCAGAGGCAGGATTTAATATGACTGCATTTGCGTTGAGGTTGTCCGGTTCTCGAAATGCAGTGAGCAAACGTCATGCCGAGGTTTCCCAAAAGATGTGGCACAGCCTGTGGCCTGACGTTGCGGAAGATAAGGTTCCCATAGAATATGTCACCAACGGTGTCCACACACCCACATGGATCGAACCGAAAATGAAACTTCTGCTGGATAAGCATATCGGGACTGATTGGCTTGACAGGCATGATGATCCGACCATCTGGCAGGGTATTGACAAAATTCCGGATATTGAATTGTTGCAAACTCACCATTGGCTCAAGGTAAAACTGATTGATGCCATCCGGGAGCGCACACGTCAGCGCTGGGGCAACGGGGATGCCAGTGCCTCCATTATGCTGACCGGCGGTGCTTTTCTGGACCCGTGGGCTCTTACCATCGGCTTTGCCCGCAGATTTGCAACATATAAAAGGGCGTTATTGATATTTCAGGATCTGGATCGTCTTAAAAAACTTTTAAAAGACCGCTGGCGTCCCATACAGATTATCTTTGCCGGCAAAGCCCATCCTGCGGATGATCCTGGTAAAAGGCTTTTGCAGAACCTGATAAATCTGGCCCGTGATCCTCAGCTTGGAGGCAGAATTGCCTTTGTGGAGGATTATGGGGAGCAATTGGCCCAGTACCTGGTGCATGGCGTTGATATATGGCTTAACAATCCATTGCCGCCCTTTGAGGCTTGCGGGACAAGCGGCATGAAGGCCGCTTTAAATGGTGTGCCGCATTTAAGCATACTGGATGGTTGGTGGGGCGAAGGGTTTAACGGTAAAAACGGTTGGGGCATAGAACATGACGATAATTTGAGCAATCCTGACGGTAGCGATGCTGATAAAATTTACAACATCCTTGAACAAGACATTATACCACGTTATTACAACCTGTCTGAAAACGGCATTCCTAACGAATGGATACGTTTGATGAAGGAAACCATTAAAAGCAGTGCGGCCGGGTTTTCGGCTCGCCGAATGGTCAAACAATACATTGAAAAGTTCTATTCTAAAAGCATGAAAGGGGCTTAGATGCTTGCCCTGATTGTCTACAGCCAGCGTTTTCGTTTGAAAAAAACGAGCAGTGCCCCGGCAATGACAATCAGGGCCGTCCAGAAAACGGCATAGCTGTATTTATAGTGCAGTTCAGGCAAATATTCAAAATTTGTACCATAGATGCCGGCTATGAACGTAAGGGGAATGAAAATGGCGGCAAAGATGGTTAAAATCTTCATGATGTCGTTCATTTTGTTTGCCATAACGGAATTGTATATGTTCAACTGGTCGGTCAACAGATCCCGATAGGTGTCAATTGCTTCCGTGGCTTGGTTGATAAGGTCCTGGAGATCTTTTAAAAAAGGAATTGTGGATTCTTGGAACAGATCGCTGTCAAGCCGGGACAGATGAAGAATGGCCTCTCTTGCCGGTCGGATGGATTTTCTCAAATAATTTATTTCCCGCTTAAAAGCATTGATTTTTTCCATAACCGTGGTGTCATTGCCTTCAAGTATCACTTCCTCAAGGTCTTCAATTTTTTCTCCAATCACCTCAATAATGTGAATGTAATTGTCCACAACCGTATCCAGGAGAGAATAGGCAAGGTAATCAGTGCCGGAGCCGCGAATGCGTGATTTTTGCCGTCTGATTCTTTTCCGGACCGGTTCAAAAACATCCCCGGGTTGTTCCTGAAACGTCACCAGAAAGTTATCGCCCAGAACAATACTCAATTGCTCGTTGAAGATCATTTCGGTTTCCGTATCAAATCGGATCATTTTTAACACAATGAAAATATAGGCATTAAAATCTTCTACTTTGGGTCGCTGGCCCGTGTTTAGAATATCCTCCATTACAAGTGGGTGAAGGTCAAAATTTTGCCCCACCTCCTTGATTTTTTCAATGTCATGCAGCCCGTTAATATTGAGCCAGGTCACGGTGTTTGTTTGTTTGAAATGTGACCCGTCTTTAATATGAGACAATTCCTGTTCAGTCAGGATAGTGGAATCGTAATCTATCACTCGTGCCTGTACAGATGTTGTTTTTTTTTCCCCGATGAAAATCAGGGCTCCTGGGCTTTGCCCTTTGCTTTCTTCGCGGTTTTTTAAAAATCGTGCCATAAAAAGGTCTCCTTACCTGAAGTGCAGAGGATTGTGTGGATTTCATGACGGGCAGCTTTTTTTGTTAATCTCATGGATGTTTCCTTAAAACGCCTTTCCAGCTGTCGGCAATCAGAGCGGTGGAGCTCAATAAAACAAAGGGTGCGTTTAATGCTGGGAGACTGTATAATGCGGTTGCCGGACCGGATCAAGTTTTTGTTTTCTTTATTTACAAGTTCATGCCATTGTTTTCGGTTTCGTGTCTGTTGTTTTATCTTTAGTGATTCACTTTGTTAAAAATATTGAAGCTCATATAGTAAACCTTTAAAATTCGTTACGCAATAATTGATTTGTGACGGTAAGTTTTTTTTGACAACCCTCTTTTTTAATGCATTAAAATATATTAAGACTGTTTATTTTAATACAATAGAGGTGTGTTTTGAGTTTGTTAAATATAGTCAGACAATATGGGTGTATCGGCATTATTTTTTATTGGTTCTTTTTTTCAACCTCTGCCTGGGCCAAAGATCCCTCTCAGCTTCAAACAGTTAAACTCTTCTATGAAAATGATCTTTTCGGAGACACGGATAAGTATTACACCAATGCCACGCAGATCACATGGCTTTCCAAGGATCTTAACCGATACAGGGATGATGTTCGCCTGCCAAGATGGTCCATACCGATCATCAAAGCCATTCCTTTCTCAGGTGATGGGGGAAGTGCCCACAATGTAGGCATTTTGCTTGGACATCAGATTTATACGCCTTCTGATATCCAGACAACTTCACCATCTAAAATGGACCGACCGTATGCAGGCTTTCTTTACTGTGGGCTGGCCTTGCACAGTAAAACCGCAACCATCCTTGATACGCTTGAAATTGCCCTGGGTGTTGTAGGTCCTGCTGCCAAAGGGGAATTTGTTCAGAATACGGTCCATGATTGGAGGGGTATTCCCACAGCAAAGGGATGGGATAACCAGCTTCATAATGAACCGGCAGTCAGGTTGTCGTGGCAGCGAAAATGGCGTCTGCACAGCATGGAGTTGTCAAAGACCTTGGATTATGACCTGATTTCTCATGCCGGAATGACCCTGGGCAATGTGAGAACATCGGCCAACACGGGAGGTGAAATTCGCTTCGGGTATAATCTTCCAAAAGATTTCGGATCAGATATCATCCGCGCCGGAGCAGGGGTGGGCGCTCCTTTTAATAGACATTCGGGCCCTGGAAAGACAACCTTTGGCGCGCATATTTTTGCCGGTTCCCAGGTTAAGGCCGTCTTTCGTGATATTTTTCTGGACGGCAACACTTGGGAAGACAGCCCGAGCGTTGATAAAAAATGGCTGGTGGCAGATCTTTCCGTTGGATTTTCATTCAACGTTGATATGGTCAAACTGACCTACCGGCATCTTTTCCGAACCAAACAGTTTGACAACCAGGAACAGGGACAGATCATAGGATCTTTGACCTTGACCCTCTCGTTTTAACCGGGACACTTTATATTTAAATAAGCAAATTAGTATATCATTGATGCCGAGTTTTTCAAAATGGCATAATTGTTAAGAGAAAATTTTTTTTATTGTTGACAAGAATTGAAATGATCTGTAGATATTGTTCCAATACATTGGAGAAAAAATGAATAAAATGACACACATAAATATATTTAATTTTGGACGTTTCTTTTTTAGGAGCGTTCATCCGGTGTGACGTTTTATTTTTTATTTAAATAAAGCCCCGGGTGGACATCAAGCCACCCGGGGCTTTATTTTGATTTTTAAGGCTCTGGGAATATTTTTCCCGGGGCCTTTTTTATTTTAAGCCTGATTGAAATGATTTTTTGACAAAGGAGAAACAAAATGATTCTTGTACTGGAAAGCAATATTACTGAACATCAGAAGGATAGAATTAAAAACATGCTGTCCGATGAGAAGTGTATTACCCGTGAAATTATGGATGCCGGCAGAAATGTCATCGGCATCATCGGAAAACCCGCAACAAGCCTGGATGAATTTAAACAGATGGAAGGAATTGCCGATGCCGTTCGCGTCACAACCGCACACAAGCTTGCCAGCCGGGAGTTTAAATCAGAAGATACCAAGGTAAAAATCGGAAATGTTGTGGTGGGGGGGGACAGGATTGTCATTGTGGCAGGACCGTGTGCTGTGGAAAGCCATGAACAGGCCATGACCATTGCAAAAGAGGTGAAAAAATATGGTGCGGTGCTGTTCAGGGGCGGGGCATATAAACCCAGATCTTCGCCATATTCCTTCCAGGGGCTGGAAGAAGAAGGACTCAAAATTCTCGCAGATGTCAGGGAACAGACAGGACTTGGCGTGGTCACTGAAATTACATCTGTGTCCCAGGCGGATTTGATGATGAAATATGTTGATGTGGTTCAGATCGGTGCCCGTAATATGCAGAATTTTGAACTGTTAAAATGTGTGGGCCGCATGGACAAACCGGTTGTGTTGAAACGGGGGCTGGCCGCTACAATCCAGGAGTGGCTGATGTCTGCAGAATATATTATGGCGGGAGGAAACAACAATGTGATCCTTTGTGAACGGGGTATCAGAACCTTTGAGCCTTATACAAGAAACACACTGGATCTGTCGGCCATTCCGGTTTTGAAAAAATTGACTCATCTGCCCATTATTATTGATCCAAGCCATGCAACGGGCATGAGGGAAAAAGTAAGTCCCATGGCAAGGGCTGCTGTTGCGGCGGGGGCGGATGCCCTAATGATTGAGGTTCACAACAATCCGGACCAGGCGCTGTCAGACGGTCCACAGAGTCTTTACCCGGAACAGTTCGGCCAGTTGACACGGGATCTTTATGTGATTGCACCGGTTGTGGGCAAACAGCTTGATTTTGATTATTTGAAAAAATCGGAAATCATCAACAATATGGAAGCTAAAGATTCAAAAACAGCCGCCTTTATAGGAGAATACGGGGCTTACAGCCATAAGGCAAGTCTTGGCTATTTCGGCGAAGAAATTCGGCCTGTTCCAATGAAAACATTTAAGGATATTTTCCAGGCGGTTCAAACCGGGCATTGCCAGTACGGTGTTGTTCCTTTAGAAAATTCGCTTTCCGGCTCCATCCATGAGAATTTCGATCTTCTCCAGGAATATGATCTGAAAATAATCGGCGAGATCACCATAAGAGTGAAACATGCATTGATAGCTCATAAAAATGTGTCAAAAAATGAAATCAAAAAGATTCTTGCGCCGCCACCTGCATTTTCGCAATGCAAAAACTACCTGGATCAATATCCTGAAATCGAGCAGGTTCCGGTCAAAGCCACTTCCAGTGCAGTGAGGTATGTCAAGGATTCCGACGATAAGTATACCGCAGCAATCGGATCAACCATGGCCGCAAAAATTTTTGATATGAATATTCTTGAAGAATCCATTGAAGATAATCCAAGAAATTACACAAGATTTGCCATAATTGCCAAAGAGATCAAAGGGCATAAAAAAGTGAACAAGACATCCATTATTTTTTCCACCGGCAATCAACCTGGTGCTTTATATGAAGTTATGAAAGTATTTTCAGAATACCAGATCAATCTTGTGAAACTCGAATCTCGGCCAATGCTGGGAAAACCTTGGGAATATATGTTTTACGCAGATCTTGAAGCGGATATTGAAACACCGGAACTTGCACCCGCAATGGAAATGCTCCGGGAGAAATCTGAAAACCTAAGAATTTTAGGACGATATTAAAGGCTTTTTTAAAAACAGGCATCCCTTATTTGTACACGAATGATTTGAATATAATTGATTTGAATGCAGTTCATGTTTGAATCTGGGATGCTTAAAAACTTTCTTTGTACTATTCTTTTTCAAGACAATCAAGTTTTAGTTGAATTATTTTTATATTATTATTATAGTTTAATTAATGAATTATATTCTGATTTGTTGTGTAAGTATCCGTATAAAATTTTCTGCCTATACGCAAGAATGTCTCTTGCTGATGTTCTTGCCATATTAAAAAGAACTTGATTAAAAACTTTGGCCCATGCGCTTAGGTAGGGAGGTTTATCATGGGAAGAAAGTTTTGTAAAAAAAGCAAGCTTACAACCACCATACTTCTGATTTTTTTATTCTGTTTTTTTATTTGTCCCCCACTGTTGGCTGAACCTGTAACAGCAGGTTTTTGTTTTGATTATCTGACGGCAAAACTGCTTGGCGACAAAGAACTTATGTCAAAGGATACAGAATTTTCATCAATCCATGATTCATATTTTCAAACCGGAGAAATGGGGTTTGAACCAGGCGATGATGAATTGGAACATGAGGGTTATCTGCGTCGGAAAAAGGTTGAAAAAATTACGTTGCAAGCCATTGAAGATCTTTTTCGTCAAACCAGGACAGGCAAAAAAATCAATAGGCTTGAAACAAAAATAAGCAATTTTTCCAAAATTGAATATATTAAATACGCCGATGAAAAAAGCTATTTACGGCATCGTTCAAATCTGAAAGATGATCAAAAAAAAATATTTGGCCTGCGTTTTGATGCTCATCTTTTCAACAATGCAAATTTAGACCCGTCTGACTGTGAATTGGAAGTAAGCTCTTTTTATTATGACACAAGAGCCAGTGCCGCTTTTAAACCAATTAACAATGAATTCACAGTTCAATTTACAAAAAGTATTTCGCAATATACGAATTCAAAAACAATCCTTGAGTTTGCAGTTTCAGGTTCTGAAACACAATGCATGATAAAATTCGGGTTTGATTTTTAATTATGAAGCTTGTCATATGTTTTTTTGCGCTGTTCTTTTTTGCCTTATCCTGTGCCCATTATCCCATGGATGAAAATTATAACGGCCCGCTACTCCTTCCCGAAGCGATCAAAGAAAAATATCAATACACCTCCCATTCAAAAAATCCTGTAATAAATATTAAAAAAAATAAAAAAGGGTTTTTTGTACAAGAGATAAAACTTTTTTCTTCTCTGAATAGTGTTAAAGGTGCAGGAGAGATAAAAATAGAGTATTACGGCATACCTGGCAATATAAAAAGACCGGTTATTATGGTTTTGCCCATTCTTGGCGGGCCCAATACCATTGTTAAAAGCTTTGCCAGGTTTTTTGTGAAAAACGGATATGCTGCCGTGATAGTACACAGAAATAATTCTTATAAAAAATTAAAAGTTCTTAATAACATAGATCCCGTTCTGCGCCAGATTATTATTGATCACATGCAGGTTCTGGACTGGATCAAAACAAGAAATGATCTTGATGAAAATAATACCGGTGTTTTCGGCATAAGCATGGGCGGTATCAAGGCCGCTCTTGTAACCGCAATTGATCAGCGTATCAAAGCAAGTGTTTTTGCCCTGGCAGGCGGGGATCTTCCCTATATATTGAGTTATTCAAAAGAAAAGGGAATTAGAAAAAAAAGATCACGGTATATGGATGAAAATCATGTTACCCTGGATGAATTCCACAATGAACTCAAGCAGACTATAACCTGTGATCCGTTAAATTATGCCCGATATATAGATGCAAAAAAAAGCCTGATGATTCTTGCTGTTTTTGACACTGCTGTTCCATATAAAAAGGGAAAAGAGCTGAGAAAAAAAATTGGAAACCCTGAAAGTATTTATTTGCTTGCAGGCCACTATTCAGCAATCTTGTACATTGATTATGTAAAACACAAATCCCTTGATTTTTTCAGAAAAAAATTAAATCTGCCGTATGAAGCAATGATACATCATCGGTAAGATTCCAAATGCGATTTAAAATCAAAATAAAACCATTTTTGATTGCATGCTTTTCCCTGTTTGTCCATTTTGTCATTTGCAGCATAGCTGGACCATGTTTCAAGTGTTTGAGGTTTAAAAATAACGTTTTGAATATTTCCCTTTAGCGATACTTTTTTTGAGATTTCCATTAATATGGTGGTTGAAATACTGCCATAATTTTCTTTAAGGGTCTGGTACAATTCTTTGGACTTTGCACCTGCATACAATACATCATCCAGTGCAGGATAGATATCACCATCCCTTTCATCTTTAAGAATTGTATTTTCCTTAAATGTGATAACCCGTTGCCGGTCCGTTATTAATATCAGGCCGCTCACCTGGTTTTTTGTTTTTTTTGCGTCACTTATAAGATAAACATATGAACAGGTTCTTTTGGCATTTTTTATGATTTTTACAGCATCTTCAAGGGAGTTTGCCTCCCGCATCAGTTTTCTGAAAAGAAAAACAAAGGGTATGCCCTCAAGGGTTTCACCTTCCGGATTTCCATATCCCATTTCGCCGAAAGCCATTTGCTTTTCGTTCATCCCTGATACACACCCTATAAATCCTGCAAACGAGAATGTTACCGAGGCATTGCCGACATCAGGTTTATGAACGAGTATGACTGGCCAGTTTTGGGCACCCAGTCTCCTGTTCCAGTCAAGGACCCTCATCTGAAACATTTCACCATTTTTACTGGCGTTGCCGAATGCCATGATATTGCTGCAACTGGTGCTTTTAAATTTTTTTAAGAATCTTTTTTTATACTTGTATTCAGACACGGCAGGTATGGCATGCATCCAGTGTACAAGCCGCAATGGGAGATTGGCCCCATGGGCAAGTCCCCGCATTTCCTCTTTTTCGGCAACAGGGATATATGGTTCCATAAGATCATATATTTCATCCATGATGTCGGTTGATGCATACAAAGCAGCGATTTTCATAATATGGTTTATACAGGCCCGGACATCCTGCCTTAACAGCCGTCCATGCTGAAATCCCATTTCATAAGGCGTTCCCCTGAGATGAAGAACTTTAATGTGGTTCACATCAGGATCATTGGATTGTTTAAGAACTGCCTTGGCAAGAATGGATTCTTCCGCATTTTTATTTTGAATAACCATTGATCTTTGATAAAGGTCAATTTTATTTTCAGGCAGTTTTGTACATCCCTGGGCAAGAAAAATAAGCATGGTCAAAGAAGTGATTCTTATAATCCGTTTAATCATAACGGTCTCCTCCTTATGTTCAGCTTTCAAAATTAAAATGGTATAACTTTTGTTGTCTTTATGCTGGAACATCTCCGGATTGAAGGTTGAAAAAAGATTAAATTAAAATCAGTCTTAGAAATTTTTCGGGAGATAATTATAAATACAATAATACCATATTTAAACAATCAAAAAAATAGTGTTGTTTAAGCCAAATTTATTATTTTCAAAATTATACTAATTATTGTATCATCTCTGGTCTAATTAAGTAATTCATCTGGATGTTGTGATACCTTAAATGTATGGATAGCAGCCTTAGCCGATATCTCAAACCTGATTTGTTAAATGCTATGATAAAGATCCATTATAGTATTTTGACGGTCCTTTCAAAACATCCCAGTTGCTTTCCATAAAAAGAGATGCACATTGCTCAATGGTATCACCTCTGCCTTCTTCTGTTCGTGCTTTTATATCACGGGGGTTGGCACCAAGTTCAGCCCAGAACAGATTTGCTCCGGCAGCGGAACCCAGAGTGCAGGGTTCGTGTGTGCAGTTTCCCATAACGGTTCGCGGCATTCCAAGGCGTGTTACCGCAACAATTTGTGCCATACGAAGCTCGGTGATCATTCCCAGTTGAGCCATTTGTGTGCCTGGAATTGTAATTCTTCTGGCTGCACCGCTGTAAGCTGGATTGAATGATGCCGTAAATTCAATCATTTGTGCCAGCTCTTCATTGGTATGTTCCGGGCCGACCGGTTCGACACAGGTGCCGACAACAAGGCCGGCTTCATTAAAGTTGCAGATACTGTCTTTTCTTTTTTGAGGAGAAAGACCCGTGTCTGAACCTTCGCGAAGGCGAAGAGCATGGTATACGCCGGTATACCCTGCGTCTTTTATTTTTTTTGCATTTTTCAGTGTCTGATCTCCGACATTTGCGATGAGTGTTGTGCCGGAATTCAAATTTCGCCGGATCTCCTGAGACATCTCAATAAACTGATCAAACGCATATTTTGCTGTTGTCATTACAAAAATAGCATTGGCACCATTTTGCTCAAATTGTTTGGCATATGCTATTGCTTCTTCCGGGAGGAGGGTGGTTTCTTCAGTAAATATGTTGTTTGCATTTGCAAAAGAACAAAACATACAATTGCATGGACATGGAGCAAGGTTGAGGGCAAATTGTGCATGAATTTCCGCATGACCATTGGATAATTCTTTTGAGATACGGTTTGCTGCTGCCATGATTGAATAAGATTCGGCAGAATCAGACGGAACACTCAACAGATGTACTAATTCCTTTTGAGATAATGATTCACCATTATAAGATTTTTTAATAAGATCATGAGTGTTCATTTTGATTCTCTCCTTTTTGTGACGTATCCGGTCTGAAATAAGTGAAAAATTGAAACAAGTAATGTTTTTTTTAACCACTCAATATCAATATTTAGAATCAGTGTAAAGAAATATTCACTGGAAAAAAGCCGATTCAATGCATTGGTGACGTAATGTACAGAGTTTTTTATCGCCTACCCAAAAGGTTTAAAACGGATCAACAAATAGGGCAGTAAGGTAAGGCAGGCGATCAGGGCAATCAGCATGGCAAGGCTGGTGAACAGGCCAAAATAGATTGTTGGCAGGAAATTGGACAGGGTAAGGACGGAAAATCCAATAATAACGGTCAAGGAAGTATAGTAGAGTGCATGTCCAATGCCTGCATGGCTTCTGTACATGGCTTGTGTATAGTTATGGTCTATTTCTAATTCGTGCTTGAACCGATGGATATAATGGATGGTGTCATCCACGGCAATACCTATGCTGATGGCGGCAATTGTGATGGTCATAATGTCCAGGGGAATGGCAAACCATCCCATTATACCCAGTACTGACCCGGATGCAAAAAGATTGGGAAACAAAGCTATCAGGGAAACTTTCCATGAACGAAACAAGATCATGAACATGGTGAAAAGGGCTGCCACAACCATGCCCAGGGTCAGGATCTGGGAATGGAAAAGGCTTTGCAGCATGTTGTTGTACAGCACCATCATCCCGGTGATACGGAATTGATCTGCCGGGATTTTCAGCTGATGTATCAGGTCGGATCTGATTTGCTTGATCAGGGCATCCCGTTTCAGCGTTTTTGAAGAATCCATGACGCGCAGTGAAAAACGGACCTCATTATTGGGAATATAAACATAGGGGGTGAGTATCCTGGCTTTCATTTCATCAGAAATTTCACTGTACACAAGGGCCAGTTGAAAATTGTCCAGGGGATTGCCGTTGTTAAACTGCTGGGCAATCTGTAAAAGCGTTCCAAGGGAAAGTACTTTGCCGATCTCCGGCAGGTTTTCCAGGTAGTCATGGATGGACAAAACTTTAGTCATCCTGTCTGAGGTAAACCAGTATTTTTCCTCATCCCCGGCCTCGTCAGTCTCGTCAAATATTTCAAAATCAGAATTATCGTTATGGGCGTCTGTTAAGGTGTTTTCTTGTTGTGCAACCTGCACCGGGGTATGGGGTGGTTCCAATTGAATCACAATATCCATGGGGGTTGTTCCCCCCAGGTTCCGGTCTATTATTTTCATGCCCTGATAAATTTCAGTATTTTTCTTAAAATAGTCGATAAAGCTGTTCTCCACCTCCAGCCGTGCAATCCCCGCAAATGACAGGATAAAGGTGATTGCCGTAACAGCCAGGATGGCATTACCGTGCCTGTGGGTAAATTTTGCCAGCCATTGGGTTGCGAAATGGTCAAAGCCTTCATTATTTTTGGAAAGAGACTTTTTTTTCATTAACATCATACCGACCGGAAAGAACAGAAAGGTGATCAAAAGGGAGACCAGAATACCGGCGCTCATCATCCATCCAAAGGTGATCACAGGAAGGATGTCACACAACAGCAGGGAACCGAATCCCGCAATGGTTGTCAGGGCTGCATAAAGGCAGGGTTTTGCTTTTGTCCGGAGTGTGGCCAGCACAAGTTCCTGTTGTCCGGCTTCCGGGTTTTGCTGCAGCAGTTCCCGGTAGCTCACAATCAGATGGATGACCATGGCAAGAGTTATGATCAACTGCAGGGAGATAAAGTTGGAGGAGACCACGGTCACTTCCCATTGGAACATCCCCAGAATTCCCATCATGGAAATTACGGCACCTGCGCAGCACGTCAGCGGCAGGATGATCCAGCGAATCTGCCGGAAAATAAGGGCCAGGGTAAGTACCAGAAGCAGGAACACGCCGGTGCCGAATATTTTCAGATCATTGCGGATAAAGGTGAGAAGATCGTCCGCAATCATGTCTACTCCTCCCAGGAATAATTTGCCTGCGGACTGGTATTTTTTCATAACATTCCGCACCGCCGCGATATCTTCGTGTTCTGCTTTTCTTATACGTTCCTGCTGATCATGAATTTTCCTGGTGATTTCTTTTTGTTCTGCTTGCAGGGCAGGGGTTGCCTTTTCATTTATCAGTTCTTTATTTATCTTGTTGCGTTGATCCAGCAGGTCAAGGTATTCTATATTCTTTTGAAAATTGATTTGAATTGCAGTGTGCCGTGAATCATTGCTTACCAGGAGATTTTGATACAGGGGGCTTTTGGAAAGTTCCTGCTTTGCCAGTCTGCGGTCAACTTCAGCAGATTGAAGGGTCATGATGTTTTGGGCCATCTCCTTGAGGGTTGCACCAGAGCTTTCCAGCAAAGGGGCATCCAGGATGGAAACCACCGACGTAACCCTTGGCAATGCCATGAGATCATCCTTCAGCCGGGACAATGTGGTCAGGGAGGCATCTGAAAACAGGTTTTCTTTTGGGGTAAATGAGATTAAAAGAAAATCTTGTAAATCGTAACGGGCAAAAATTTTTCTTGCATACTGCAGGTCCTTGTCATTTTCCAGCAACAGGGATTCTGCTGATGCATCAAGCCGGAAATGTCTTGCCTGATACCCCAGCGTCCCGATCACCATCAACAACAAAAGGATGACCATGCCTGGTTTTTTAAGTACAAACCGGTCATAAAATCCAATAAAAAGAAAATGCAAAAGCTTCATAAACAACACATTGCCGGTAAAATTACGGCATCCTGTCAGAGTGACGGTTTTTCAAATCGTTGCACCAGTTCTTCAAAGTCGGCTTTGCCCAATATCTCATTGATCTGGGCTCGGTATGACCTGATGATACTGACACCCTCTATTTCCACATCATAAATTTTCCAGGTATTTTGTGACTCATACAGTTTGTAAAGCATCTCATAGCGGGTGTCCCCGGAAATCAGTTTCAGGGGAAGGTAGATCTTTTTTCGTTCGTTCAAGGGCGTCTGGTACAAAATTTCTTCAGTGGTGAATTTCATGATGCTGCCCAGGTAGGAGGCCTGGAGCCGTTTGCGGAATGCATCGGTAAAGCGTTGTTTCTGGGTGTTGGAAAAACCGCTCCAGTATTTTTTGCCCACGGAGAGCTTGGCCATAAGCTCCAGGTCAAAAACAGGTATTATGATCTGCATCACCCTCTCTTTTTTTGCCTGGTCATCCAGATTACTCTCTTTGAGTACTAAAAGCACGTTATCCAGTTTGGTCTTGAAAAATGCCTGGGCATCTTCTGCCGTTGCCCAGGCAGGTGAACATTCCAGTAACAGCAAAGAGAGTATAAAAAACATAATGGTTTTCATAGCAATATCCCTTTTTTGCATTTCTTCTTTTAACAGGTTTGTAAGATCTTACGTTTGAAAGTCGCGTACCTCAACAACATACCAATCTAAATGAATAAGATCAAAGAGATTGTTGCCTGCCGTTCAAACGAAATCAATTATCGGGTCAGTTGCCGGTATTTTATCCTGGTTGGCTGATCCGCTTTTATGCCCAGCCGTTTTTTTCTGTCTTTTTCATAATCAGAATAAGACCCTTCAAAAAACAGTGTCTGGCTGTCGCCTTCAAAAGCCAGAATATGTGTGGCAACCCTGTCTAAAAACCATCTGTCATGGCTTATAACAACGGCACATCCGGCAAAGCTTTCCAAAGCTTCTTCCAATGCCCGAAGCGTGTTGACATCCAGGTCGTTGGTAGGCTCATCCAATAATAAAAGGTTGGCTTCCAGTTTCAGCATGGTGGCCAGGTGGACACGGTTTCTTTCTCCTCCTGAGATATTTTTTACTTTTTTTTGCTGGTCTGATCCGGAAAAATTAAATTTTGACACATAAGCCCTTGCGTTGATTTCCCTGCCGCCAATAAACATTTTTTCATTTCCATCCGAAATCACCTCAAAGATTGTTCGTTCAGGATCAAGGGTGTCTCTTTCCTGATCTACATATGCTAATTTTACACTCTGACCCAGCTCAATTGTTCCTGTGTCAGGTGTCTCTTTTTTTGTGATCATGTTAAAGAGCGTTGTTTTACCGGCCCCATTGGGCCCTACAACACCAACAATGCCTCCAGGAGGTATGATAAAATTCATGTTTTCCACCAGCAGTTTGTTTTTAAAAGCTTTGGAAACATCTTTTGCAACAATGACTTTTTCTCCAAGCCGTGGTCCGGGTGGAATAAATATTTCCAAATCGTGTTCCTGCTCTTTGGTGTCTTTTTTCAAAAGGTCTTCATAGGCATTTATCCTGGCCTTTGATTTGGAGCGTTTGCCCTTGGGTGACATATTGATCCACTCAAGCTCCCGTTGAAGGGTCTGTTGGCGTTTGGATTCTGATTTTTGTTCAGTGGCCAGTCGTTTTTGTTTTTGATCCAGCCATGAAGAGTAGTTGCCTTTCCAGGGGATTCCTTCTCCACGGTCCAGTTCAAGAATCCATCCGGCCACGTTATCTAAAAAATACCGGTCATGGGTGACGGCAATAACGGTTCCTTCATAACGGTTTAAATGTTCTTCAAGCCATGCAACCGACTCGGCATCCAGATGGTTGGTTGGCTCATCCAGCAAGAGTATGTCGGGTTTCTGCAATAACAGCCTGCAAAGGGCTACCCGCCTTTTTTCACCACCTGAAATTACATTGACCGGCGTATCTTCGGGAGGACACCGCAAAGCATCCATGGCCATTTTCAGTTTGGAATCCAGGTCCCATGCATCCATATGATCCAGCTTTTCCTGGATTTTGCCCTGTTTTTCAAGAAGCTTGTCCATTTCATCATCAGGCATGGGATTGGCAAATTCTTCTGAAATTTTTTCATATTCATTTAACAGGTCAACAGTCTCTTTAACGCCTTGTTCAACAATCTCTCTGACGGTTTTTTCGCTGTCAACCAGGGGTTCTTGTTCCAGATAGCCGACCTTGAATCCTTTGGACAAAATGGTCTCGCCGGAAAATTGCGTATCAACCCCTGCCAGAATTTTTAATAATGAACTTTTACCCGAACCGTTTAATCCAAGGACACCGATTTTAGCCCCGTAAAAATAGGACAGGGAAATATCCTTGAGTACCTGTTTTTGACCATGAAATTTGCTTACATTGATCATTGAATAAATTACTTTTTTTGTGTCTTCCGCCATCTATTTTAACTCCGTATAATTTTTTGTTTTCAGCTTAACTGTTTTAAATTTAACTGTAAAATGTCACCACTGGTTCTTTTAATATAAGGTCTGTCGCTTCTCTTGCCGTTTTGGCAATCTGAGGAAAAGTTTCTTTCAGTTTGGATATCTGTCTTAAGTTTTCACTGGTTCTTAAAACCAATCGTGCAAAATCGCCTTCTGCAAAATCAGACTGGGTTATCAATTCTTCCCATGGTTTGTCATGTGCCCAAAGATAGAGCATCAGGCTGGGCTGAATAAAAAGGTTGGGGGCGTCAAACCCTTTTTTCAGCAATTTAAGGGCAAAGGGTTTTAATTCTTGTCTTATATCCAGAAAGGCTTCTTTCAGGCGTTTGGGCAGGGCCTGGTTGTATAACGGATCATCGCTGAATTCTTTTTCATTGACAAAGGAGCCGATGATGGATGCCAATAAAGCAGGATCATTCTGGGGTAAAAGATTTTCCCTGATACTCTGGGCCACCATAAGCGGTGCATCAATCCTTAGTTTTGATGCCCAAAGACCATCCTCGGTGAGGGTTCCGTTGTCTGTGACAAATTTTTCGTCGGCCAGAAAGTCCATGTGATCCAAAAAATCAAGCCAGAGAAGTTCAAGACCCGTACCAAATTTTTTTCTTGCTTTTTTTCCTCTTTTTTTCCCAGATAGGATTGAATGAGAGGCAAAGGATTTTTCAAGCAGCATTTTTATCTGATCCGGTGTATGGGATAGCAACAGGTTTAACACCATGGAAAAATTGATGGTGATCTGGCTTTCTATGTCTGTAGAGGGAGAACTGAGTAATTTTGCGACATAATTTAAGTCCATGAATTTGCCGGGCAATACAATACAAAACCCGATATTATCCATTCCGCGCCTTCCGGCCCTGCCGGACATTTGCTGGAATTCGCTGGGGTTTAACGGCATGAATTCAACCCCGTTAAACCGGTCGGAATTAAGAACCACAACAGACCGTGCCGGGAAATTGACACCGGCCGCCACAGTGGAGGTTGCAAACATGGCGTCCAGCAGTCCTTCTGCCATAAGGGTTTCAACCACCACCTTCCATGCGGGAAGATGACCGCTGTGGTGGGCTGCCGTGGCGGTTTGTTCAAGGTATTGCCGGTGATTGTGGTTTGCCAGGTGAGCATTGCCGGATACAAGTTCATTGATCTTGTCAAGCAATGCAGCTTTGCGTTTCGGATCTTTGTCTAATAATGTTGAATCACAAAGTTTTATGGCCTGATCACATTCAGCCCTTGATTTTAAAAAAAATATGGCCGGCAACAAATGATATCTATCCAGAATGTTCAGGATATCTCCAAACGGGGGCAGATTTCTGCCATATGCCATAACGGGCTTGTTTTTAGTGCTGTTAAATTTAAATACTTTTTTATGAAGTTTTTGTTTTTGCCCAGGAACCGGGGATGTCATCAATGGAAAAAGGGTCCCGGAAGGGTGCAAAAAAAGAGGAAAAAGAGGAACAGGCCTGTCATTGTTTTTGATGACATGACATTTTTTACCCCTGATGGATTCCAGCCATTGTGCAATTTGAAACGGATTGCCAATGGTTGCCGAAAGCAGCAGTAAAGGAATTCGAACCGGCAGATAGATCATGATTTCTTCCCAGACAACACCTCGTTGTTCATCTCCAAGAAAATGGGCTTCATCCAGGATAATCAGATCGCAGGTTAAATCTTCACCAGTATGCATGGCATCATAAAGCTGATTTCTTAATATTTCCGTTGTGCCGATAACAATGGGGGCATCAGGGTTTTCTTTTATATCACCCGTGAGAATCCCGACATTTTCTTTGCCAAAAAGCATTGAAAACCGTGCATGGATGGAATTGGTCAATGCCTTTAAAGGAGTGGCATACCAGACCTTGCCTTTTTTTTGCAAAACAGTTTGCGCCACCTGCTCGGCAATCCAGGTTTTTCCTGCGCCCGTGGGGGCTGTGACCAGGCAATCGGATTTTTTTATGGCGGCAATGGCTTGAACCTGAAACGGGTCTGGTATGAATCTGCTTTCTTCCGGTATCCCGATTTTTTTAAACACATGTCTTAAGGACTTTTCAGATCCTGGTTTCATATGTTTTGTCTCAGGTCGTTCGGTCGAATTTTTATAGGGCCTTTTCGAAGAATAAAATCTTTTTTTCATGACAGTGATAAACCATAAAACTCTATATTATGCAACTTTTTAATCAAAGGTTTTATCAATGATATGTTTTTTTTATGATTGTTTTTGATTCAAGGTCAATATGGTCAAATTTTTGTGTTATAAATATTTTTTCAACAGTCTATTAAGACAGCTTGAATCACGCAATTGACATTTCATATAAATCGTTTTAGAAGATATGATGCTTGATCAATCATATTATAAAAGTGGTATGGATTTTAATAATGGATACAGATATTCAAAATGATCCTGGTTCAATCAAGATGGATTTTGTCCGGGTGATAAATGATTTTTCTCAATACCTTTCTTGTCAAAAACAGATGGGCAATACAGTTCTGGGAATTTCAAAAGAATCTGAAAACCTGATCTGCAACTGGGGAAATAAATCCGGTGTACGGGAACAGGTCAAACAACTTTTGTTGTTTGAAGGCCCTGAAAATGCATCTGTTTTTATCATAGACAGTGAAAGATATTTTTTTAAAGGCCAAAGTGGTGAGTTGTTTGTTAAAATCCTTAATGCCATGAACTTGTCTCCTGGTTCAGTGTTCATATGCAATGCAGAGAATATAAAATTTGTGCATCAAAAGATAAAGATCATTTCTCCCAAAGTTATCATTACACTTGGCACAAAGGCCGGGCAGTTCCTGTTGAACACGAAACATCCCATAGAACAATTTCGGGGGAAATTTCATGAGATTGATGGCATTAAGGTTATGCCGACATTTCATCCTTCACTGCTTTTAAAGCATTCTGAATTCAAACGCCAGGTATGGGAGGATATGAAACTTGTAATGGAATATGCAGGATTGAAACATGATTCTTGACAGGTTCGTTGATACGCTCCTGGCTGAAAAAGGTTATTCTGTCCATACTTGCCGTGCATATCGCTCTGATATTTCAGGATTTATTCAATTTGTTACAGACAATAAGCCTTTTGATCAAAATTTTGATCAGATTCCTAACCATAATCCTGACCAGGGGACTGATGAAGTCAACCGGCAGGAATCTTTTTTGCGGCAAGTTACCACCCTTGATAAAACCGCCATCAGAAATTATCTTGCCCATCTTGTAAAATCAGGAAAAACCAAGCGGACCATTGCAAGAAAATTATCGTCGCTGAAAGCTTTTTTTGATTATCTGGTCACATCAGGTCTGATCCTGGTTAATCCTGCAGATATGATACCCTTTCCAAAGCTTGAAAAACCCATCCCCAGGTTTTTAAGCATTGATGATGTGTTCTATCTTCTGGATTCCATGAAAAAAGAGACCTGGTTGGATAAACGAAATTTTGCCATGTTTGAAACATTTTATTCTACAGGCATGCGGGTTTCGGAAATGGAAGGCCTGAATATTGAGAATATTGACTTTAAACGTCAAATGATTAGAGTCTTTGGGAAAGGTTCCAAAGAAAGGGTCGTGCCGGTGGGTAAAAGGGCTTTGGCTGCTATAAAAGAGTACAGAGTGTTATTAAAGGAGAAGTTCATTCCGGTTTTTGTGAATAAAAATTTTACACGGTTAAGTTCTCGGTCCATCCATCGTATTCTGGATAAAGTTGTAAAACAGTGCCAGTTGAATGTTCCTGTTTCTCCACATACATTGCGGCATTCCTTTGCAACTCACATGCTGGATTGTGGTGCTGATTTAAGGGGAATTCAGGAGATTTTGGGGCATGCAAGCCTTTCAACAACCCAGATTTATACTCATGTGAGCATGGACAGATTAATGCAGGTCTATGATAAGGCCCATCCCAGAAGTTAAAAATATGGCGCTGAAAATACATTGTTGAAAATATAGGGTGATTAAAATGAATAAAGAGGTATTTCACGGTACAACAATTCTTGCTTTACGGCATAAAAATTGTGTTGTTGTAGCAGGAGACGGCCAGGTGACATTGGGTAACATCGTTACAAAGCACAAGGCCCGAAAGGTCAGAAGAATTTATAATGACAAAATTATTACCGGTTTTGCCGGGGCCACAGCAGACGCTTTGACCTTGTCTGAAAAGCTTGAAAAAAAGCTGGAACGGTATAATGGCAGCTTGACACGGGCCTGTGTTGAGCTTGCACGGGACTGGAGAACTGATAAGTATTTAAGACGTCTTGAAGCCATGATGATTGCAGCAGATACGGAGAACACCTATCTTTTGTCCGGCAACGGGGACGTGATTGAACCCGATGACGGGGTTATCAGTATTGGTTCCGGAAGTACGGCTGCACAGTCTGCCGCAGTTGCCCTGCTTGAAAATACCGATCTTGCACCAAGGAAAATTGTAGAAAAAGCCATGAAAATAGCAGCAGATTTGTGTATTTATACAAATCATCATATCACTGTGGAAGAACTTTAATTAGAGAAAATAAAAACAAATGAAAGATTTAAAACCAAGACAGATTGTTACTGAGCTGGATAAATATATTATTGGTCAGAAAGATGCCAAAAAATCCGTTGCAATTGCCCTTAGAAACAGATGGAGAAGGCGACAGCTGGACAAAGATCTTCAAGAAGAGATTGCTCCCAAAAATATTATATTGATCGGTCCCACAGGCGTGGGAAAAACAGAGATTGCCCGCAGACTGGCCAATTTAGCCAATTCGCCTTTTTATAAGGTGGAAGCCTCAAAATTTACCGAGGTGGGATATGTGGGCAGGGATGTTGAATCCATGATCCGGGATATTGTTGAGCTGACGGTAAATAATTTAAGAGCCAGGCAGCAGGAAGCAGTACAGGAAAAAGCAGCCGGGATAGCCGAAGAAAGAATTCTGGATATTTTGCTGCCTCCGTCCTCACAAACTGGTGCAAGCATATCAAATGATCTGGATATTATTGCAACCGATCAGGGTGAAGAAGATCCTAAACCCACGGCATCTACCCGGGAAAAGCTAAGAAAAATGTTGAGATCCGGGAAGCTGGATTCAAGACAGGTTGATCTTGAGGTGGCTGACAAATCTTCTCCAATGGTTGAAATTTTTTCCAATACCGGAATCGAGGAGATGGGCATTAATGTCAAAGATATGCTGGGAAACCTGATGCCCAAGAATACCAAGCGCCGCAAGGTCAAAATTAAAGATGCCATCAAGCTTTTGACCCAGGAAGAGGCAGCTCATCTTGTTGATATGGATCAGGTTAAAACAGAAGCCGTCAACATGGTTGAGCAGTCCGGGATTATTTTTATTGATGAAATCGATAAGATTGCCGGTAAAGAAAAAAGTCAGGGGCCTGAAGTTTCTAAAGAAGGGGTTCAAAGAGATTTGCTGCCCATTGTTGAGGGAAGTTCAGTGCCCACAAAGTACGGAACTGTTAAAACAGATCATATTCTGTTTATTGCTTCCGGCGCATTCCATGTGTCAAAACCGTCAGACCTGATCCCTGAACTTCAGGGAAGGTTTCCCATAAGAGTTGAACTTACCTCTTTGGGTGCCCATGAATTTACAAGGATTTTAACTGAGCCGAAAAATGCATTGATACTTCAATATATTGCCTTGTTGAGAACAGAAGGCATAGAGATTGAGTTTACCAATGATGCTATTGAAAAAATTGCTTCGATTGCAGAGGAGGTGAATTCATCAACCGAAAATATAGGTGCCCGAAGGCTTCATACCATCATGGAAAAACTTTTGGAAGATATCCTTTTTGCAGCACCGGATATTGAAGAAAAAAATATTGTCATTGATGCCTCTTTTGTGAAAAAGCAATTGACGGATATTGTTGAAAATGAAGATTTGACAAGGTATATCCTATGAATAACAATGTTGCAGACATACTCATTGAAGCGTTGCCATATATAAAACGATTTTCTGGAAAAACCATTGTGGTGAAATACGGCGGACATGCCATGAAGGATGAAAATCTGAAAAAAGATTTTGCCAACGACATCACCTTATTAAAATACATTGGGGTAAATCCGGTTGTGGTTCACGGGGGCGGACCCCAGATCAACAAAGTCTTGGATTCCATGGGGATTACCTCAAGATTTATTCGGGGCATGAGATATACGGATGATGAAACCATGGATGTGGTCGAGATGGTTTTAGGCGGAAAAGTTAACAAGGATATTGTTGCAAGGATTAACCGCCAGGGTGGTAAAGCCGTAGGATTGACCGGAAAGGACGGCATGCTTATTACTGCAAAAAAGATGACCATCTATCACCAGGAAGATGAAAATAAACCGCCTGAAATCATAGATCCAGGTATGGTTGGCGATGTGTCCGGCATTAATCCTGATATTATTCATACACTGACCGACAAAGGTTTTATTCCCGTCATTGCCCCTGTGGGGGTTGGCAAAAATGGTGAAACCTACAATATAAATGCCGATGTTGTTGCTTCAAAGATCGCATCAGCCCTGAAGGCAGAGCGCTTGATACTGTTGACGGATGTTGATGGCGTACTGGATAAGGATAAAAAACTGGTATCTTCCGTGGATGCGGCAAACATTAAAGAGATGATTGAAACAGACGGGATTAAAGGCGGCATGATTCCCAAAGTTGAATGTGCTTTGGATGCATTAAGAAACAGTGTGAAAAAAGCCCATATTATCAATGGGAAACTGCCCCATGCTGTATTGCTTGAGCTGTTTACCGATTCCGGTATCGGCACCCAGGTGTTTTTGAATTAACTGCAACAGGCAGCCCTGACTGTTTCATACTGCAATCTGGTCATTCGGGTTTGCCCACAATACCTAAAGGGCAGAAACCAAAACATGAAAGTCGCGGTTTTAATTTTTGATGACTTTCAAATAAATCTGTAAGGCTGAGAGGTTTAAACGTGGATTCAATAAAAAAAACAGATGATTTTGTATTTAAAACCTATCTGAGACAAGGCAAAGCTTTTGTTAAAGGTGAGGGAGCCACTCTCTGGGATGAGGATGGAAAAAAATATACGGATTTTTTAGCCGGGATTGCGGTTTGCAGCCTGGGGCATTGTCATCCGAAAATCACGGAGGCTATTGCCAAGCAAGCTTCCACCCTGGTTCATGTGTCCAATCTTTTTTATACCATGCCCCAGGCAGATCTTGCGGCAAAATTGTGTGAAAAAAGCTTTGCAGACAGAGTGTTTTTTGCAAATTCAGGTGCAGAGGCCAACGAAGCTGCCATCAAACTTGCCAGAAGATATTTTCAAAAAAAAGGGGAAAAGAACCGGTTTAAGATTATCACGATGGAACAATCTTTTCATGGACGGACCATGGCCACCTTGTCTGCCACGGGCCAGGATAAAATCAAAGATGGATTTTATCCCCTGCTTGAAGGATTCTCCTATGTTCCCTTTAATGATATTGATGCCTTGAAAAATAAAATTGATGATACTGTTTGCGCGGTTATGCTGGAACCGGTTCAGGGAGAAGGCGGAGTTGTCCCTGCCGATGCCCTGTATTTAAAGGCTGTCAGGGATCTGTGTGACAAAAAAGGAATATTATTGATTTTTGATGAGATCCAATGCGGCATGGGAAGGTGCGGCAAGCTTTTTGCCCACCAACTGTATGGCATCACGCCGGACATTATGACCCTTGCAAAAGCTCTTGGAAACGGTCTTCCCATAGGTGCCATGCTTGCGACCGGGGAGGCGGCAACAGGGTTTGATTTTGGCAGTCATGCCACAACCTTTGGGGGTACGCCTCTTGCCACGGCAGCAGCCCTGGAAGTGTTGAATATCATCAGCCAGGAATCTTTTTTGGATATGGTTTGTCAAAAAGGTCAATATTTTAAGGACAAACTTGAGAAACTCAAAGAAAAACATGCAAGGGTTTTGCATGTCAGGGGTGAAGGCCTTTTGCTGGGATTGGAAATTGATAAAGATGCAGCGTATTTTGTGGATCAATTAATGAAAAAAGGCTTTATAATTAATGGAATTCAGGATAGGATTCTCAGATTTGTACCACCCTTGATTATTGAAAATAAAGAGATTGACAGGCTGATATCGGCATTGGACAGCCTTTTCTAATGTAGGAGATATATTGTTTTGAAAAAAGATTTATTATCACTTTTGGACCTTGAAAAAGATGACTTTGACCGTCTTTTCAAGCGAGCGATCCAATTAAAGCAAAGATATGCAAAAGGTATCTTTGACAACGTGTTGACAGGAAAGACCCTGGGATTAATCTTTGACAAAAAATCCACCCGCACAAGGCTGGCTTTTGAAACTGCAATGGTTCAGCTTGGCGGTCATCCCATCTATATGAGCGCCCAGGATACCCAAATTGCCAGAAGCGAGCCGCCCAAAGATACGGCACGGGTTTTGTCGCGATATATTGACTGTCTTGCCATTAGAACTTTTGACCAGTCCCTGGTGGAAGAATTTGCACAAAACGCAACCATACCGGTGATAAATGCACTCACAGATGCGTTTCATCCCTGTCAGATTCTGAGCGATATTATGACAGTTGTTGAACATAAGGGCGGATACAAGGATGTAAAAATAGCATGGGTGGGGGATGGGAATAATGTTGCCAATTCCTGGATCAATGCAGCAAGTATTCTTGGCTTTGATTTGAGGGTAGCCTGCCCTGATGAGTATGGCATCAATCCTCAAATCATTGAGGCAGTCTCGGCAAAAGGGGACAACAATGTTGTGTATACAAATGATCCCAAGGAAGCCGTAAAAGATGCTGACGTCGTGTATACGGATGTCTGGGCCAGCATGGGAGATGAAGCTCAATTAGCCAAACGGATTATTGATTTTGAAGGATTTCAGGTCAACAAGGAATTGCTGTTTGGTGCAAAGGATGATGTGATGGTAATGCATTGCCTGCCGGCTCACCGTGGTGAAGAAATTTCAGAAGATGTTCTTGAAGATAAAAACAGTGTGTTCTGGGATCAGGCTGAAAATAAAAGACATATGCACAAAGCCATTCTGGAAAATTTGATACTGGGCAATTAAATACAAGGGAATTTAAAGTATAATGAGTGAGAGCGGCGGGAGTGAAAAACTCTGGGGAGGAAGATTTTCCCAGAGTACGGATGAACTGGTTGAAAAAATCAATGCCTCCATTGATGTGGATAAACGGCTGTATGAAAGTGACATTGAAGGAAGTATTGCCCATTTGAAAATGATGGCCAAAGAGTCCATTATTACCCGGGATGAGGCTGATATTCTTGTTAAGGGGCTTGGACGAGTAAAAGAGAAAATTGAGAACAATGAAATTCAATTTTCAGCCGGGCTTGAAGATATTCATATGCATATTGAAGATGCTCTGGGCAAAATCAGCGGAGATGTGGCAAGAAAGCTTCATACCGGACGAAGCCGTAATGATCAGGTTGCGCTGGATGTCAGGATTTATTTGAAAAAAGAGACCAGAATCATTATTGATCTTCTGGTTGGGTTTCAAAAAGCCCTGGTCAGAATGGCTCAAAATCACCTGGATGTGATCATGCCAGGATATACCCATCTTCAAAGGGCTCAGCCTGTATTGTTTTCTCATCATTTGATGGCATATTATGAAATGATCAAGCGGGACATTGAAAGGTTTGAAGATTGCTTTAAAAGAATTGATGTCATGCCCCTGGGTTCAGCCGCTCTTGCCGGTACAACCTATCCGTTGAACCGGGAATTCACCAAAGAGCTGCTTTTCTTTTCAAAAGTTTCCGACAACAGTATTGATTCCGTGTCTGACCGGGATTTTGTCATTGAGTTTATCTCTCATGCATCCATTTGTATGATACATTTTTCAAGGCTTTCCGAAGAGTTGATTCTCTGGTCTTCTTCCGAGTTTTCATTTATTACCATTTCAGATGCTTTTACAACCGGCTCCAGCATCATGCCCCAGAAAAAGAATCCTGATGTTGCAGAACTTGTGCGGGGTAAAACCGGAAGGGTTGTGGGCAACCTTGTTGCCATTCTTACTCTCATGAAATCATTGCCCATGGCTTATAATAAAGATATGCAGGAAGACAAAGAACCGCTGTTTGACACCGTGGATACGCTCAAGATCTGTACGGATGTGTATACCCGGATGTTTGAAAATATTGAGATCCATAAAGATAGAATGTATGATGCCTGCTGCACGGGATTTTTAAATGCAACCGACCTTGCCGATTACCTGGTTTCAAAAGGAATGCCTTTTCGGGATGCCCATGCCGTAGCCGGTAAAGCCGTGGCTTATGCACTGGATCAGGCAAAAGAACTCAATGATCTGACCATTGAAGAGCTTAAAGTGTTAAGTGAGTTGATAGATGAAGATGTTTATGGATTTATCGCCATAGACAAGATGATTTCAAGAAGAATCTCGTACGGGGGAACCGGTTTTGATAATGTTAAAAAGGCTGTCGGTAAAGCAGCAGTAGAGCTTGGGATATAATGGAAAACAAGAGAATCATTTTTTTTGCTTTAATGGTATTGTCCGGTATTGCTCTCCTGGCTTTTTCAGGATGTGGAAAAAAAGGCCCTCCATTGCCTCCTGAAATAAAAGGGCAAAAAATTGCAGCCCCTTTTGATTTGAAATACAAGGTTGTTGACAATGAGATCACTCTTTCCTGGAACCATAAAATTGATGCTGAAACAGCTTTTGTAAAACCGGACAGCTTTGAAGTTTTTATGGCCAAAAAAACATTTGAAGCCTGTGAGGGGTGTCCTTTTGAGTTTAAGCCGGCCGGGACTGTCTTCATGCCTTTTATGGAATTTGCCACTGGAATACAAAAAGGATTTAAATATTATTTCAGGGTTCAGGCGATTGGTGATGATGGCATGAGAAGTGAGCATTCAACAACGGTTCAATTTGAGTATAAATGAAAATGAAGCAGCATACCGCTTATTTAAGTATTGGTTCCAATAAGGGCCATAAGAAAAAAAATCTTGAAACAGCCATAAGACATTTACACAGCCATCCTCATATTGATGTGCTTGGTGTGTCGTCTTTTTACAGAACAGAACCCCAAAATTTTACAGACCAGGACTGGTTTGTAAATGCCGCCTTAAAAATACAAACAGTATTAAATCCTGAAGATCTGCTGGCTGCTTTAAAAGTTTTGGAAAAAGATCTGGATAAAGATGGGAAACCCTTCAGGTTTGGTCCCAGAATCATTGATCTGGATATTATTTATTATGATGATTTGATTCTCAAAACCGAACTTCTTGAAATTCCCCATCCAAGAATGCACGAAAGGTGTTTTGTATTGATACCCATTTGTGATATAGGAGCTAACGCAATACATCCGGTTTTGAATTGTCGATCAGATGAATTGTTAAAAAAAATAGAACAACAAGAAACCCAGAAGGTTATTCTTCTGGATTAGGAGGCTTAAAGTGAAGTTTTTTATTGATACTGCCAATATTGAGCAGATCAAAGATGCCAATGATATGGGCATGGTAGACGGTGTAACCACCAACCCTTCTTTAATTGCTAAAGAAGACGGAGAGTTTAAACAGATTATTGCCGATATCTGCGGGATCGTAAAAGGTCCGGTCAGTGCGGAAGTTATCAGTCTTGAGTATGACGGCATGGTAGAAGAAGCCAGAGATCTGGCAAAAATAGCTGATAATATTGCTGTTAAAGTTCCAATGACAATTGAAGGGTTAAAAGCTGTAAAGACCCTTTCGGATGAAGGCATAAAAACAAACGTCACTTTGGTTTTTTCAGCACTGCAGGCATTGATGGCTGCCAAAGCCGGTGCAACATTTGTCAGCCCGTTTGTGGGCAGGCTGGATGATCTTGCCCAGGAAGGAATGGGGCTGGTTGAGGAAATAGCTCAAATCTTTACCAATTATGACTTTGATACCCAGATTATTGTGGCAAGTGTAAGAAATCCACTTCATGTGCTGGATTCAGCTCTTCTGGGGGCCGATATTGCGACCATTCCGTATGGAGTATTAAAGAAGCTTGCAGCCCATCATATGACGGACAAAGGAATTGACGCGTTCATGGCAGATTGGAATAAAAAGAATGGATAATTGAGACCATATAATCACATTGGAATTAATTTTCATGGAATCAGTATGTTTTTTATTTGCTGTGCATTGATTTTTGGGGTGTGATCAGGACTTGATTACTTTATTAAAGATAGAAGATTTCTTTTGTTTTAATTTGATAATTGCAAAATTAATATTGACAAATTCATCATTCAGGTATATAAATCTTTCCTGTTTGCTGAGCGGGAATAACTCAGTGGTAGAGTGCGACCTTGCCAAGGTCGAAGTCGCGGGTTCAAATCCCGTTTCCCGCTCCATACACAATTTATAAAATAAGGCGGCTTGGCCAAGGGGTAAGGCAACGGCCTGCAAAGCCGTTATTCTCCGGTTCAAATCCGGAAGCCGCCTCCATAATAAAAAAAGGACTTAGGATTAAATCTTAAGTCCTTTTTTTATTGTATTTTTTTTTATTCCTCACAAAATAATTAATCTTGATCAAAATGTGAATTAATTCAATTCGTAATAATTTAAAAAAAATATTGTAAGGGGAAATTAGGGGATCAGGTTGATGCATATCAAACTGATGGATTTTTTAACCAAAGTGCGTAATAGATAGCAGATATATGATTGAGTTTATTTTATATAAAGGCTGGGAATTTTTTTTATGGATTTATAATTATGAGTTAGGTTCATAAGGCTTTCCGCATTTCCTATGGCAAAAAAACCCTTTGGAACAATAGTCTGATAAAGTTTGTTGATTACTTTTTCACTGGTTTGTGCATCAAAATAAATCATCACATTTCTGCATAGCACAGCATCAAAATTCATTTGTGGCGCAGGATCCTTGATTAAATTAAATTTTTTAAACATGATATGCCGGGTAATGTCTTTTTTTACTTTTATATACCCTGTATATTTTCCGGTTCCTTTTTGAAAAAAACGGTGAAGAATAGGTAAAGGAACTTTTTTCAGCTTCTCTGTTTTATAGATACCCCTTGCTGCAGTATCAAGAACTGTATGGGAAATATCTGTCGCCATAATTGAAAAAGAAAGTCCCAGATTTTTGAGTTGAACTGCAACTGAATAGGGTTCATCTCCTGTTGAACAGGCAGCGCACCATATTTTAAATTCTTTTTTGTCTTTTTGTGGATGGTTGTTGAATTGATTTATAATATATTCAATGCTTTTATTTTCCCTGAAGAAAAAAGAATGGTTTGTTGTAACAGTATCAATGAATTCAATCACTTCTTTTTCATCTGTATTTAAGTATCTGAGATAATCCTTTAAAGATTTTTTTGTCAGCCGCATTCTTTTGGCAATTTTAGATTTTAAGAGTTCAAGTTTGCCTTCGTGAAGGTTAATCCCTGAAGTTGAATACACAAGGTTTCTTAAATCATTAAACTCTTTTTTTGATAGAACTATAGAATCCATGGCGAGATAATAATATAATAGTAAGAAAAATGAAATAAAAAATAAGGAATATTTTGGACAGACGAAAAAAAGTTGATGCATGGGCAATAGTTTTAATTTGTCTTAATATCCTTGCAGGGATATTGTTGGTTTTGATATTATTGGTTTTTCATCTTGCTCAACCTGAATTTGAAACCATGTTTGATAGATTTTATAAGCTGGACATAAGAACGGATTGGGATATTCAATATTTGCATTATCTTATAGATTTGATTGTATTGATTGCTTTTATAAGTTTTTCCGGCTTATTATTAGATTTTTTTCGGGGTAGAAGGAAAAATGATCATAGCAGTTCATTAATCTTGATCATAATAGGCATTATTTTTTTTATAATGCTTGGAGTTATAATGATTTTGCTTTAAAGGATAAAGATCTTTTTTGAATTTGTCGATAGCCTTTAAAGGAAATGATTGTGTAAGCATGGGAATTGTAAATGAAAAAAACTTTTATTATTTGTTTGTTATTTGTTTTTTTAGGCACCCCTGTTTTTGTCAAAGATTGTTTTGCCAAAGATTTTATAGTTGAATTTATTGAAGAAAATTATAAAGAAACCCAAGCTCCGTTTTCATATGACCCCTTGATCTATCACTCTATTCAGGTCAACTCTATTGCAGGACCGAAAATTTTAATCCTGACAGGCAGTGATTACAATTACCGTAAATGGCTGCGACAATATATTGGAAAAAATAAAAAATTTATTACAAAAATTTCCGATGACCGTATGGATGAATTTATCCTGGCAAAGGCCTATGAAATAGATGTGACATCACTCCACCCAATGAATGGAACAAAATGGAAAAAAGATGAGTCAAAGGACTTTGATCAAAATACTCTTGAAGGGAATAATTATATTTTAATTGTTGATTCCAATGAAAAAAGAACTCATCTTATTCAGAATGTTGTTATAAAAATGGGATATCAAACCATAATTTTTAAAACAGGAAAGCAAGCCCTGGATTTTTTTAAATTACAACCCGATAAATTCAAAATGATTATAGCCCAATATACTGTTAAAGAGATGCCATCTGATAAATTTGTTAAACAAATATTAAAAATTAATCATAAGGTTCCTATCCTTATTGACACAGGTTATAAAAATTTAACTGTAAACAATGAATTTTTATCAAAATTTTCAGGTTTCAGATCTGTTCATCTCAAACCTGTTATCTTAAGAGATCTGCAAAAAACCATTGAAAAAATTATTAAAAAGAATGTTTAGATTTGTGAAAATTATCATACCATTGTTGTGTGTATTTATTATGTCTGCTTTTTTATCCAGTCCGCTGATAGCAGATGAATATGAATTTAATCAGTTTGAAATGAGTTTTAAGAATTTTATGACCTGCGAGTTGACCAGAACGAACGCAACAGATCATTTCAATGGGAAGCCTTTCAAAATAACCATGATAGATCTTTTTGATATTCAAAATGAATCTGACCTGAAAATCATTACAGGTGCAATTGAATGTTTTGTCGGAGATAAACACTTGACCCTTTATGCTGCAGTCGGTCTCAAAATTATTATGGACAGGGAACAGGTGGTGTATTATACCATTCGAGATAAAGATTTTTCCATTCTGGCAACCGAACTTATTAAATTTCCTTATAAAGAAAGATGTAAATGGTCTCCATATTGGCTGGATATTGATTGATCATCCGGTTATAGCTTTGAACGGAGGCATAGAAGTGAGGTCAGGCTTTTGATCCTGACGTACGATAGTCTTTGACGCCTGTATATTGAAAAACCAGTCTCAAAGTCATTCTTATGGTTTATAATTTATTGGCACAATGATATGGTACTCTGTTCATAAAAATAAAAGGAAAACATCAAAATACAGACTAAATTATGCTGAATATAGATTCAATATCAAAAGGTTTTGGAGATCACATCCTGTTGGATAAAACAGGTTTTCAGATTAATCCTGGTGAAAGGGTCGGGCTTGTCGGCAGAAACGGCCATGGTAAAACCACACTTTTAAACATGATATCAGGCAGTGAACATCCTGATGAGGGAAGCATATCCTGTCCTTCGGGGTATAGAATAGGTTTTTTATCTCAAAAAATTTTATTTTCCAGATCCCGTGTGATTGATGAAGCCATGCTGGGACTTTTAGAACATGAAAAAGATCATTCCTGGAAGGCTGAAAAAATTCTGGCCGGACTTGGGTTTTCCCAAGATGATTTTATAAAAGATCCCGCCGCCTTTTCAGGCGGTTTCCAGGTCAGGCTCAATCTTGCCAAAGTATTGGTTTCCGAGCCGGATCTTTTGATCCTTGATGAACCGACAAACTACCTTGATATCACATCAATTCGATGGATCTCACAATTTCTGATTTCCTGGCCCAGAGAAGTTTTGCTGGTTACGCATGACCGTGGGTTTATGGATAATGTTGTAACGCATATTGCAGGGATTCACAGGCAAAAAATCAAAAAAATCAAGGGAGATACATCTAAATATTATTTGCAGGTTGCCCAGGATGAAGAAGTCTATGAAAAAACAAGACAAAATGAAGAAAAACGAAATAAAGAGATGGAACAGTTTATCTCACGGTTCCGAGCAAAAGCCCGCCTGGCAAACATGGTACAATCCCGTATAAAAACGCTGGAAAAATCTAAAACAAAAGAAAAACTCCAAAAACTCAAAGATCTTGAATTTTCTTTTAATTATCTGCCTTTTTCAGGTAAGCAGGTATTGATGATAGAAGATTTGTCTTTTGGGTGGCAAAAAGATCATCTGTTGATCAACAATCTTTCCTTGACCGTTTATCCGGATGACCGTATTGCTGTTATCGGTAAAAATGGTAAAGGAAAAACAACCCTCTTAAAGCTGATAAGTAAAAATCTCAATGCTGTCTCCGGCAGTATTAAAATTAATCCGGGCGTACAGCTGGACTATTTTGAACAAACAAATGTTCAATCGTTGAATGATGATTTTACCATTGAAGAAGAACTGGCTTATTCTTCACCTGATGCTGACAGACAGGCGGTCAGGACTGTCTGTGGGGGCATGATGTTTGAAAAAGATTCGGCTTTAAAAAAAATATCCGTGTTGTCAGGTGGAGAAAAATCAAGGGTTATGTTAGGTAAATTGCTGATGAAACCTTTGAATTTGTTGTTGCTGGATGAACCCAGCAATCATCTGGATATAGAGTCTTGTGATTCTTTTATTGCCGCACTCGACAATTTTGAAGGTGCTGTGGTTATTGTGACGCATAATGAAATGTTTCTACATTCTCTTGCAAACAGGCTTGTTGTGTTCAAAAACAATGCTGTTGAACTGTTTGAGGGGACTTATCAGGAGTTTTTAGATAAAGAGGGGTGGGAGGATGAAGATTGTGTTGTTGAAAAAAAAATAAAGCCTTTGGTTTTGTCGAAAAAAGACCTTCGCCGGAAAAAATCGGAAATCATTACTCAAAAATCGAAAGAACTCAAACCTGTAAAACGGAAAATTGAAAAATTGGAAAATGATATTGAAAAAAATGAACTTTTGATCAGCAAGATTAATGAATGCCTGCTGGAAGCGTCGCAAAATCAGGATGGCCGAAAAATTCAGAGTTTGGCCAAAGAACTGTCAGAACTTGAAAATTTGAATGAAAAGCTTTTTGAAGATCTTGAAACCCAGATGGAATTGTTTGAAGAAATAGAAAGATCGTTTAATAACCGGTTGGAAGAAGTTGAAAGGTAGTCATTTATGATGGACAAAAAAAATTTTAAATTTTATTATGGTATCCTTCTGGTTGCAGTGGGATTGGGTGTTTTTTACCGTATTCCTCAAGTCATGCTGCAGATAGAAACTATTGAATTTTTTAAACAAAAGCTTTTTCTGGTCAGATCAAGTTTTTATATATTAGGCGGGCTTTTAGTTTTAGCAGGTTCTATTAGAATTTATAAGAATTACAAGTAATTTAAGGATTTATTATGGCCAAATCATCCAGCCTTCAATCAACCATAAAAGATCAATCCGGTGCGGGAAAAACAAAGATTGGAGAGATTCTTTCAAAAGAAGGTCAAATTACCAGTATGCAACTGGATGAGGCATTAGCTGTACACAAGAAAACCAATGAACGACTTAGCAGCATTCTTTTAAACAAAGGATATATTGATCCCGATACCATCATCAATGTCCTGGGTAGAATCTACAATTACAATATCATTAGATTTTCCGACATCAAACCTGATTCAAAGGTTCTGGAAATCCTGCCCTATGAAGTGGCTAAATCCACAATGGTCTTTCCCCTTGCATTAAAAGGTGAAGAATTATCCATTACCATGGTTGAGCCGACAGATACCTCTGTTGTTGAGGAACTTCAGAAAAAACTTGGAAAAACGATTCAGGTTTTTGTGTCAACTGAAAACGATGTGATTCAGGCTTATCGTGATTTTTATAAAATCAGTGATGAAGAATATAAAAGTTTTCTTCAGTTTGAAGATGATTCTGAAGATGACGAACCAGTTACTTCTGTTGATGATTTTGGCTCCCTGGTCTCTGAGGCGGCAGAAGAAATGGAAGTCGGATATACTGACATGGAGGATGACCAGGAACAGTTCATGGCATCTGATGCACCGATTATCAAACTGGTAAATGGTATCCTTACCAAGGCCATTAATGATGGTGTCAGTGATATTCATATTGAACCCTTTGAAAAATCATTTCAGGTTAGATACCGGCTGGACGGCTCCATGTATAAAGCCATGAATCTGCCCCTGAGTATAAAAAATGCAGTTATTTCGAGAATTAAAATTCTGGCTGAACTTGACATTGCAGAAAGACGAGTTCCCCAGGACGGAAGAATAAAATTGAGACTCGGGAAAAAAAAATCCATTGATTTCAGGGTGTCTACTTTGCCGACTCTTTTTGGTGAAAGCATTGTCATGCGTATCCTTGATCAAAGCGCCCTGAATATTGATCTGACCAAAATGGGTTTTGAAGCCTCTACTTTTGATACGTTGAAAAAATGTATTTCACGGCCTTATGGACTATTGCTTGTAACAGGTCCAACAGGAAGTGGAAAAACAACCACCCTTTATTCCATACTGAACCGGTTGAATAAAGAGGATATCAAAATATTGACGGCTGAAGATCCTGTTGAGTTTAACTTTAAAGGAATCAACCAGGTGGCGGTGAAAGAGGAGGTCGGTATGACCTTTGCTGCGGCTCTTAAAGCATTTCTGCGACAGGATCCTGATATCATCATGGTAGGTGAAATCAGGGATATGGATACGGCTGAAATAGCGATTAAAGCTGCTATGACAGGGCATCTTGTGTTTGCCACTCTTCATACCAATGACTGTCCCTCAACCATAGGCCGTCTCATTGATATCGGCATACCTTCTTATATGGTGGCATCTGCCGTTACTCTGGTTTTATCCCAGCGCCTTGCCCGGCGGCTTTGTCCTCACTGCAAACAGATTGTTACAGGTCATAATCCCCAAGACCTTGAATTGTATGGATTTTCAGAAAATGAAATTAAAAATTTGAACATATACGGCCCTAAAGGTTGCGGCCATTGCAATGGGACCGGATACAAGGGCAGGCTGGGGCTTTATGAATTAATGGAGGTCACAGATGAAGTAGGCAAAGCCATTAGTGCTGAAGTGCCCGAAGATCAGCTCAGAAAGGTTGCCGTTCAGGAAGGAATGGTAACCCTTAGAGATGCGGGTCTTCAGAAAATCAGAAGTTCTGAAACATCTCTTGAAGAAGTGCTGAAAAAGACGACCATTACCAAGGAAGCGCTGCCGGCCTATCTTATTAATCCTGATGTTGAACGGTATGAGGATAAGGACGTTATTATCCGTGAAGATAATATTGATATTGATTTTTTTAAGCTTGTTCAAGGCGGGTTGTATGTTGTTAAAGGCGGAAAGAAAATTGCTGAAATTGTACAGCCGGGCGAATATTTCGGGGAAATGTCGGCAATTACCGGCGAACCCAGATCAGCATCCATTATATCCAAAGGGCGATCAACGGTTAAAAGGTTTCCGGGAGACAAATTGTTTGAGGTTATTGAAAAATATCCAGATGTGGCAAAGCATCTGTTCAGTGTTCTTGCAGCAAGGCTTGACAGCAGCGACAAACGGTTCGTGAAGATGCTCAAGCAGATTAAACGCCCTCAACCCAAGTAGCCTGGTTGACCGATTATTGTTTAAAATACCGGTCCTTTTCGCTGTATATGCAGCCACAATACTGCTGACGGTACATGCCAAGCCGTTTGGATTCTTCAATCCCGAATTTCCAGCCCTCTCTGAAATCCTGGTAGAAAAATTTTACATCATATTGCCTGGCAATGGACTCTCCGGTTTTTATAATGCGCTCATGGTTCTGGAATTTGCTGTACAAAAGGGTTGTGGAAAAGGCGTCAAACTTTCCTTTTCTGGCAACACGCGCCGTTGCTTTGAGTCTGTCATGGTAGCAGTACCTGCACCGGTCTTTTTCCCTGAAAACAACGGATTGAAGAAATTCTTCCATCTTATAATCCTGTTGATAAATAACCCTCAATCCAATGCTATCGGAATAGTGTTTCAGGGTTTCTTCCCTTTTTTGGCACTCTTGAAAGGGATGGATATTATGCCTATAAAAAAAACCCATTACATCCATATCCATCTGCCGTAAAACTTTTACAGGATAGATAGAGCAGGGGGCGCAGCAGGTATGAAGCAATAGTTTCAATCTCTTTTCCCGAATATGGAGGTTCCGACTCTTACCATTGTAGATCCTTCTTCAATGGCCACTTTAAAATCATTGCTCATTCCCATGGACAAATGGTTCATGGCCACGTTTTTAAATTGATGTGCCATGATCTCTTTTTTTATGGCTGCCATTTTTTTAAAATAGATCCTGGCCTGTTCCGGGTCTGAGAAGTATGGCGGCATGCCCATCAATCCCTGTAATGATACATTTTCAAGCGCACTGATCTGATTTGCCAGTTCGACTGCCTCTTCTATGCCGGTTCCGGATTTCGTTTCTTCTTCACCAATATTGACCTGCAAAAGAATTTTTTGTATTTTGTTGATTTTTTTTGCCTGTTTATTGATTTGATTTGCCAGTTTCAATGTGTCAACCGTATGAATATACTCAAAATAATTTACTGCAAATTTAGCTTTATTGGATTGGAGATGCCCGATAAAATGCCAGCAGGCATTGTCTTTTCCAATAACATCAATTTTTTCAATTGCTTCTTGAATATAATTTTCTCCCAGATGTGTTACCCCGGCTTTGATTGCTTCCATTATGCTTTCAACAGGTTTTCTTTTGCTGACGGCAATCAATTGAATGGTATCCGGCTGTCGGCCACAGGACATTGCGGTGTCAGCAATTTGTTGGTTGGTTTTTTTTATATTATCTTTTATGGGTGACATGATGATTTAAGTCCTTAAAATTGAATGATATTAAGATGCATCAATGTTTCAACGACCTCGCAAACAGGCAACCCTACAACATTGGAATAGGAGCCTTTAATCTGCTTGACAAGAATTGCGCCAATTGCCTGTATCCCATAAGCACCGGCCTTGTCAAACGGTTCGCCTGTATTGACGTACCATTGAATTTCCTGATCACTTAAATGTTTAAAATATACTTTTGTTTCAACACATTTTTTAATGATGGATCTTTTTTTCTGATGAATCAGACAAAACCCTGTATAAACACTGTGTTCACGATTATTTAATTTGGTGAGCATATCAATGGCATCTGGTTTGGATTGAGGTTTGCCAAGAATCTGATTGTCAACGACAACAATGGTATCCGCTCCCAGGACCCAGGATTCAGGATATAAAAGGGAAGTGTCTTCTGCTTTTAAAAAGGAGAGTTCTTTTACATAATCTTCAGGTTTTTTGATTGAAACCGTTTCTTCATCAATGGTTGACACAGAGATTTCAATATTTATTCCAACCTGCTCAAGAAGCTCTTTTCTTCTCGGAGATCCGGATGCCAATATTATTTTTTCAGTATTGATTGATTTCATAGACCTCTTTTTATCAGAAATAGCTTAAAGTGACAATCTTATGGTTTTAAGCTTGCAAAATTTAAAAAAATGGTATAAAAAAATCAAGAATTACGCCTGGGTGGCGGAACTGGTAGACGCAAGGGACTTAAAATCCCTCGGAGATTATCTCTGTACGAGTTCAATTCTCGTCCCAGGTACCAGAAATATCAAGGGTTTAGCCAATTTTGGTTGAGCCCTTTTTGTTTTTGATATTAATCACTGTGCCTGGATTTGTGCCCGTCTGAGATTCGAGATTACCTGATTTGTCAAAATTGACAAATGCTCTTGAACAAGCAGATAATATTTATTTGCCGTAATACAAGGCAACCAGGTTCTTTCAGCAAAGAAGATTGACAGAAAAGTCTTCTTTGATCGGAATCTAAAAGCGACAAGCAAAACAGATAAAACCAAAGCATATGAATCCTTTATGAGATACGGAAAAAACAAATATTTTTGGAACGAATATATTTTTGAAGGTTATGTCAATTATAAGGCTGATATGATAACGCTTGCAGGCTTTCTGAATATTCCATTAAGCATGTCTCATCCAGAAGAAAGCCAGAAAGAACGGGGAGATATATAAAAATGCAAACCATCAACAGAACCGCTATCACAATCATTCCCAAACAACCATATATAGATTGGGCGAATAGTTTTAAGGATGGTGTCGATTATGACAAACCTCATGCAACTACAATTCTAATCCCAGATAAATACGGTGAATTTGACTATGAAACATATCTAAAAAAAATATTCAAGCATGTTTTTGAAGAGCAACTTGAGTCCTGGATGGTTGATCCGGATGATTGGCCACTAAAAAGGACATATAAGGTATTTAAAGAATGGTTCAATGTCATTTGTTCAGATATGACATGGGACTATGGGGATGGAGATGTAGAGCATGACGATGTTTGAATTGAATAAGAAGCCTGAAATAAAATGTTAACCTAAGCGAGGACCGAATGGATCTGACACCTATATTCTTAATAACTATTTTATTTAAATTCTGGTACTTGATTCTCATTGCAATTGCAATTTTTTTTTCAAAACACCTTTTTTTAAAGGATTCATTGGCGAAGTTATAATTAATGTAGCTTCAACTCTTTTTTTAGATAAGAAAAAATATCACTTGATCAAGAACGTGACGTTGCCCACAGAGGATGGAACAACTCAGATTGATCATATCATCGTCTCAAAATACGGTATTTTTGTTGTAGAAACAAAAAATATGAAGGGGTGGATTTTTGGAAGTGAGCGCCAGAAGATGTGGACCCAAAAAATATTTAAATATAATACCAAATTTCAAAATCCGCTGCACCAGAATTATAAACACGTCAAGACACTTCAAAATATGCTGAATATTGAACCGGAGAAAATTTTTTCCGTCATTGTTTTTGTAGGAGACTGTAAATTTAAAACTGCCATGCCTGCAAATGTAAATTATCCCAGGGGCTATATCAATTTTATAAAGTCAAAGAACAAAATCTTATTATCCAAAGCTGAAATTAAAGAAGCAATCAGGATAATTGAATTTGGAAGATTTGAACGATCATATAAAACGCATCGTGAGCATGTAAGGCATGTTAAGCAGATTGTTGAAGAAAAACAGGATGCAGTGACTTGTCCGAAGTGTGGGAATGTGATGATTTTAAGAACAGCAAAAAAAGGGCCAAATGCCGGAACACAGTTTTGGGGATGCTCAACATTCCCTAAATGCAGAGGAACTTTGAAATATTCAGCAACAGAGTCATAGTGTCATTTAAATTGTTGAATATTTGGTAAGAACGGTATTATGCAAGTTGTTATAACTGACAGGTTCGTTGGAAAATCAGATCTATGCAGGAAATATTTTCCCGAAACAGTTTCTATTTAACTACTATATCTTGTGGCAGACTTTATCCAGAAAAATACAACCCTATGAATACAAGTCGTTCCCATTGAATTCTCCATACGATTACTGAAAAAAATTAAAAGATTCCACATTCTGAAAAGTCACAAATAGGTCTGGTATTCTTAACAAGGAAAGGCCCGGTAAAAGTTAAGGATAGGATAATTATACTTAATTCAAAAGCTTCGAATTTTTTACTCAAAAAGGAGTCTCCAAAAACATTGCACTAATGAGGAAGAAATTCGAACCTGTATAGTTTGACAAAGCAAAATTGAATTCAGAGAGCCAGTCTTTTTTTATTCATAAAAGCATAGACATCCCTTATGGATATGGGATGGGTTTCCAGCAACGACTTTAATTCTTTTTGACCCATAATCTCCACATTATATTCTTGCGCTGTTTTTCGAGTTCTGCCTGAAAGCTTTAATGCGTTCGTCATGAATAACAGCTGTGAGAATGATCTTCCAAGGGCATTTTCATATTTTATTCTTGCGGCCTGAACCTCCAGCACAGCTTTGTATCCATCGTAAATAGCATTTTTTGTATTTTTATGTTTACACTGAATCAGATAATTTGGATCACCGACAACCACAGCGTCTGCCCCATAGTCTGCGCCAGATTTTGTCAGCCACTTGTCATAGGGGTTTGAATCTTTTGCAATAATTAGACAACAAAGGGCTTCAAATTGTTCCCATGAAATCTTATGCAGATCATCTGATGTAATTTGGTGATTTGGGGTAAAAGACTTCATATCAAATCCTGAAGGGTTAGGAATGACCTGTTCCGGAGTGACAACTGCATCTTTGAGAGATGTTTTCTTGCTTAACAAACGATGAAGATTTACATCAAAAGACTCAAACTCTGGATGGTGCAAGACTGGTACATATATATTTACGTCTTTCTCCTGACCGATTCGATACACCCTGTCTGTCGCTTGAGCTTCTTTAGCAGGATTCCAGTGGCGTTCAAAATGGACAACATTATTTGCGCCGACAACAGTCAAGCCAACTCCGGCAGCAACTGGGGACATGATAATTATATTAAAACCTTCAACAGCCTCAAAATCTAATATCATACTTTTCCGGGTTGGCACTGACGCCCTTTTGGCGACAGCTTTAGCATCACCGTTAATAATTGAAAGAGGTCCAAAACCAAACCAAGCTCCCAAAGCCTGGCTTAAAAACTGTTGAAGCCTTTTGTTTACCGTAAAGATAATACATTTTTCTTTTCGTTTTTTAATTTGTTCAAGGATTTCAACAAGGCTTCGCATTTTGGCCGATTCATCAAACAGTGAACGTAACTGTTTTTTTTTGTTTGGACTCTCTAATTGTCCTTTGTCAGCCAATCGTGGGTGGAGTGATATATCCCTTAATCTTTGCAATGCACCAAGAACTTCGTTTCGTTCTGCGTTAACCCGAGAATCTAATGTTGCGTTATATGCGCTAAGCTGGTCCCCAGTCATAATCTTTTTAAGTGAATTTAGAAACAGCCACTCTTGATCTTCAATACCCACAAAAATTTTCTTTTCAGGAAGCCCTTCAAGATTATCCTCCTTTAGGCGACGCAACATCAGTGAGCCGACTTTGATCCTGAGTTCTCGGCCGACTCTGCCTCTGACTTCTTCAATCTCATCCCCTGCGGCTCTGACAATTGGTGTCACGTAATGTTCTCTAAAAAACTGATAGTTGTTGAGATGGCCAGGGCAAGCTGTATCCATTAGACACCAAAAGTCTGCCAGACTATTTTCCACTGGTGTTCCTGTTGCAATCAATTTAAAATCGGCCTTCAACCCCTTAGAGGCACGTGTTTGGAGCGCATTAGGATTTTTTATGTTTTGTGCTTCATCAAATACCACCATTCCCCAGTCAATCTGGCACAGAGAAAACTGATAATCTCGCAACGTTTGGTATGTGGTAATAACTAACCTTTCGGGCATATCGAGACGCTCAGTATCAAAATGTTTTCCAATCTTCAAAGAGTATTTGATACCTTCTTGACCACCATCGCACGATGTTTGATTACGAATTTCAATGCCACCAGACCGATATTGTTTTAAATCTGCACTGGCCTGGAGAATGATGATTGATTTAAATGGTGAAGAGCTGAAAGTTTTATCTACTTCATCTTTCCAGACCTCTAAGAGACTTAGAGGTGCAACAATGAGAGCAGGTTTCTTTGTTAAGTTTGATTCAAAATTCAGCTTATAAATCTGATCAATTGCAGATAAAGCCATGAATGTTTTACCCAGGCCCATGTCATCAGCCAGTACCCCTCCATCGCTGTTTCTTGATAATCCAACAATCCATTGAATTCCGATCATTTGATGAGGATATGGCGTCCGTGCATAATTATCCCACTTCAATTTTTCAACCGGAAAAAGGATTTCATCAATGGCTTTGTCTACTGTTGGTGATGATCGATCCAAATTTTCATCATTCAGATCGATATCTACGACTGTGACAGATGGTTCTATATCATCTGGATTTTCTTGGTCCTCATCATATTCATCGAAGAGAGATGTATATAGGGAATCTCCACTTTTATTAATTTTCTGATCAATTCTTTCAAGCGTTTTAAGGACTGCATCAGGAGTGGAGATATCATAGATTTTCCCTTGGAAATCTATCTCATGAGCTCCTGTTTTTTGAGCGTCCTCAACTAACGCCTTTAATTGTTCAAGCGTCTCTTTATCTTCAACCTGGCTTTCCAATTTATTAAAAGATACGATTTCACCAGCAGAGGAGGACCGTCCAAACCAATCAATACCGGAACCGTCAGTCTCACCAAAATAGGCATGTTTAAAAACTGTCGCCCCTTTAACCCTTGCTGAGAAACCAAGATCAAGATCCACCAGACTTGCATCAATAAAAGCAGTTGGAGTTTTTAAAAACTCTTGGACTTTGCTTTTCGGAATCGTTCTATTTTCAAGGATCTCATGTACCGCTTTCAGTTTCTGATCATCAAACAAAATGATTTCATCATCCACCCTTAATGCAGTTGAATTATCAGCCTGGAGCTGACCTAAAACTTTGTTGACTCTCTCGGAACTCGCTTCCTGACCCATATAGGGGGTGAGTATTAAATTCCCGTTTTCATCCAGTTCGACTTCAATCGTAATCGATTCCGGGGCTTTGATATTCAGCTTGTTAAAATGTTTGAGATTTAGTTGCGCTCCAAGTTCTTGACCCTTTTGTAACGCAAATAACAGTTTTAAATTGTCGTATTCATTTTTTTCAGTTTCACCATGAGTTTGATGAGCACCGAATATGATCTGCTGGGCGGGTGACAACAAATATTGCCTGTCTTCTGAAAATTTAAGGACAGGACCTATTACTTTATAGATCCTTGTAAACCGACTATCAGGTGTTTCAACAGAAAGGCCCACACCAAAACTACTATTGCCGGTATTACCTTTAATCTCTGCATCAATTTTTCCATCCCATCTTGGAGGTAAACCTAATGAATCACATGAACTTTTATCAAAATTAACCGCCACTTCTGTTGGGACTATAAACCCGTTGGGGATAACTTCGGCGTTCCCTTCTTCCGCTAACATTGTTAAGGCAATATGTTGATGAGTAATCCATCCCCCTGCCTGACCTTTTGTAATTGCCACAGAGATAGTTGATGTTGTTGTGAAATTCAAACCCTCGAAATCAGGTTGAACAGAGTATTTTTCATTCTCAGAAGACGTCCGGAGTTTATCGAACCATTTTATCACATCCATATTATATTACCCCAAATTTTCGTTTAAACGACCTATAATCCTCAAGTGATAAGACATCTTGGGGTGAAATATATACGCCAAGTCCCCTTAAAGCTTCAATCGCATTTTTCTGCCACCTGAAATTGACAGGCGTGTGTTTGATCTGAGCAACAGCCTCACAATTTTTCTCAATCATTTTTTGATTCAATCCAGATGTCAGCTCGCTATAAAACACAAAATTGGCTCCATAGTCATATACAACGGCTGAAGAATGTAATTTTCTATATAACCATAAGAAACAACTGTGACTCCCCTCTACCATATGTGCTTGATTGTTAACAAACTGTACATGTATTAAGGATCTGGTCCCATCATTCACCATTGAGTATGCTGGCAAATGTTCGGGCTTATAGTTACTCTTTAGATATCGTTCTGCACTTTTTGAAAGATATAGGCGAGTATGTGCAATCAACTTTTTATCATCCAACCCTTCTAAAAATTTCTTCCGGGATGGAAACATTCTGTGCAACTCTTCTTTGCCTGGAAGGTTAGAATAATTTTCAAGTGCCTCCAAAAACAAACGAAGGTCTAATTTAGAGAGCCAACCTATTACTATATTATAAAGGCGCTGATCTAACAGGCTCCACCATTTTTGAAACAAAGGATGGTCCTTGGGGACTCTGGGATCACCGGCAATAGACATAATCACATTAAGCCAACTGTCATCAATTTTCGTATTGGCAGCTCTGCTTATTAAGATTTCCAAGACCTTATGGCCAACGAGGTATGATTCATCGTAAGTAGATTCATATACTGAACTCTTTTGAACTTCCAACAATAAATTATGGTGTTGATTTAATGGGATCAGTTTCAATTGTTCTACATAATAGATGTTTTTAGCAATTGTCATAAATCTACCTGAGGCATACCGGTCCAATCCTAAATATGACACAATATTTTGAAATTCCCGGTTGGTACGAATAGACTCTTTTGCGAGCCATTTAGGCCCATCTGGGCTCAACAATGTATCATGAAATGACTTTTTAAGATTTCGTTTTGGCAGTGATTTTAACAACCATTTTGCAACAGCTCTCGGATCATGCAATTTGTCATAACGTTTCAAATAGAAGTGATACATACTCTGGAGAAGCAGCGTACTCGGCTTGGGCCTTAACTGATCAATTTTATTTAGAATTCTTTGTGTTAAACTAATGTGTTCTGCACAACTGGTGGTCAAAGATACTGCCAGCGCCCTGACTTTAATAGGAGAATCCAGTTCGGTTTCTAAATCTCTATTCCTGCGCACGCTCTCTACTAAAGAATTCAAGGCGGCATTAAACTTTTTATTTTCAGTACCAGCCTTTTTAGCCAGAGAAGACAACTGGTTTTCAAGCCTTTTTATCTTAGCAAGATAATGCCCAAAAGGATCATCTGGTATTATAAATTTCAATCCTTGAACTGACAATATAGCAGGCTTCATCGATCAGCAATATCCTCTAATTCAGCAATAGATGGTCGCTTAACTGTAAATCGCAAATCAATTCTACGGTTACGCCGCCGTTGTTCAGGTGTTTTTTCAATAGTTTGCACCCGCCGGGAGGCAGCATAACCACTGACCGAAAACAATTTTTGTTTGTATGCATTCTCCATTTCATTGAAGCTTGGAGTAAGAGCAAGGTGCTTTTCCCAAAATTTCCATAAGGAAATAGCTCTATCTGTTGATAGCCTCCAATTTCCCCCTTTTATCCTTTTGAAAGGCACACTGTCTGTATGCCCTTCTATAAATACTGTATCGAGATATTCGAACCGCATTTTATTATTCGTGTCACTAAAAGGTTTATTAATGGCCAGATGTAATGCCAGCCCAATTGCGGTGACAGCCCTTTGTACCTCTTCAGCCTCAGGGATTTCATCATGACCGGAATCAAATGTCAGCGTATTTTCAGGAATTCTCAACACGGTGTCATTATCAGCAACTTCAACTTTTATGTTTTTAGACGCAAGCTCATCTTTAATTTCATATAATATCTGTTTTCTGGCTTGTTCAGCATTCCTTAATTCTTCAATATCCCGTTGAATAATCTTTTGAGTTTGGGTCAACTCTATAATCAAAGCAACCGCCGCTAGGATAAAAACCACGAGAAGAGCCGACATCAAATCAGAAAAGGATAGCCAGTATGGATTTTCTTCATCAACAGTAGCCTGGCTTTGAACAAATCGTCTAAGCATATTAACGTCCCAACTTTACTTCTATATCATCTACAACAGATGCAAGAGCTTGAGCTGCATTATTCATACTGGTAGTATATTGTGTAGTCCCTTCAGCCCAAACCCTAAGATGTTGTGCTGTCTGACCATTTGCTTGACTTGCGTAGTCTTTAAGCAAATTACTCATTTTCACAGCTAACTCTTCCACATTTTGTTTCAACTGAGCGAGATAAGAGTGTTGTTGATCATCCATCTTTTCAAACATAGTATCCGCAGTATCTACTAAGTTTTTCATTTTCTGAATAAGAGTATTGAATTCATTGGAGCTTACCAGGATTCGTTCGAATATTTTCTTTATCTCTGATGTACTGGCCTGGTTTTCTTTTGCAAGCGTCTCAGTGCTTGCTACCGCTGCTGTGATTGTTTCTGATAGTTTCATCCCCGTTTGATGAATATACCCACCAAAAGTTTTTAACTTGCTGACCGTTGAGTTTAATTCTGAGGATGTTTCCTTCATATGTTTAGTGGCTTTGGCATTTGCTGAGACTGATTCCGTTATTGAACTTTGGAGAGATTGTCCTTGATTTAGTAGTTCCCTTGTTTCCTTAAATTGAGTTTTTAAACCCTGATCAATTCGCTCTAATAAATCCGACGTACCTTTTTTCATTTCATTTGTCTGATTTATGAATTCTTCACCCCGTATTCTTTCTCTATTAGCAGCAACGTCATCTCTATTATTTAGTTTATCTGAAAGTTCACCAAATGTATTTTCAATAAATTCTGTAAGAACTTTATTCTGAGAACTTGTATTCTCAACCAACCAATTTACCTGAGATGAAATATTTTCAACCAACTCTTCTTCTTTTTGGGCAACGTTATTTTGAGAAACTTCCATTTTATCAAGAAAGGCCTGCATGGATGTTCCGAAAGAAGCTAAAGATGCATTCATTTTATCAGAGGCGTCATCCATTGCCTGTCTTTGCTGCCCTCCTTCAGTACCAAATTTCTCCATGAATTTGTCCAGTAGATTTTCCAAGGCTTTCTGATTACCATCTGATGTCTCATCCACCAACTTATTGATAGCCGGAGCCATGATCTTCTCCAAACTTGTTTCCAATCCTGATTGGATTCCCTCGGTCGCTTGAATTAAAGATTCCTGCATTTTTAATCCGATCTTTTCCGCAAGACCTTGAAGGCTCTCGCGAGATTGTTTACCGTCATTTGCAATGCGTTGAAGCTGCTCTTCCGGACTAATCCGATTAAATAATTTATCAATAAGGTTCTGTACCTGGGTAATCTTTGTTTTAGTTGCCCGCTCGATAATTTTTTCAATGATATTGAACAGAACACTGAGTATTACACCCCAAACCGAAGTTATAAAAGCGAGCTTTGCTCCATTTATAACTCCGGCCACACCTGCTTTCATTTCTTCTATAGAAACATCATTCGCGATATTAAGTTGAGCAAGACCAAGTTGAAGTCCAACAAAAGTCCCAACAACACCAATTGCGGTTAGAAAACCAGGAACAGCAGCAATAAGCCGACTACCAGTAATCCCTGGTGCCAATGTTGCTGAATTAAAAAAATATGCTGCATCATATGTATTATAAAGACGGATCTTATTATTTCGATCACCCTCAATTAGAGTCTCATTGAATTCTAACCATAAGTGTCCAACGTCATGTTTTACTTTTTGGGCCTTATCTATAAAATCTTGTCTACTTTCTGCTATCGTTTCTGAAGTATGTTCTTTTAAAAGATTTTTTAACCATTTAATTTGCCTGAATGTTTTAAATGATTTCCATATAGATGGAATTAAGAATGAAATAAAAACACCCAAAAGTATCAAAATAAACCATGCGCTTAAATCCTCTGCGCTTTGCGGGAATCCATTTAGCACCGATTTAAAATTTGGCAGTAACTTTGTCAGATCAATTTTATCTACCATTTCTGCGGCTGTTGTGCTTTTCGACATAAATTTTCCTCAAAGAGCTATAATCATGTTATTAATAAACATTGTTATCTTGTCGGTATCAGAAGAATCCATTGTAAACAAGGCATTTCTGAAACAATGTTTACGATTTAAAGTTTATAATAGATATATAAATTTCATTCAAGCAATCATTAAAGAAGCCAACCTCAATAAAGGATTATATAAAATCACGAATTTCTAAAAAGTTGACGGATGATTGTTGGATAGAAAAATTATAAAATGCGTCTATTACTTTATCTTTCAGTAGTCATTTTTAGACAAACTTAAAACTCAAGATAACTTGCATTATCATTCCTAAAATTATGAATGAAAAAATGTTTTGATTTATATTGGTATTTTAAAGATCTCAAACCCAGGACTATTGGCAATAATCCAAACTCTTCAGAATTTAAAAAAAAACCAGACTATCCCTGTCACTCCGGGCTTTTTGGCAGCACATCCAACACAGTATTTTAATCCAAATTGAATATCCCTGCCCTTGCTATGGTCTGTCAGTTGAAAAAATAGCTCATGCTCTGTAAAATATTCGATAGAGGCATCTTCCCAGGCGAAATCCAATTTTTTATCAAAGGAGAGCATCATGAAAACATCAAATGCAATCGACACTTTTCTTGACTATCAAAGAGTGAATTCAAAAAAAACACTATTCGAAATTATCTCTATTTCCTGACACGTTTCAAAGATGAATATGGAAAATATGAAATATCAGAAATCACATCCGAAGATGTTATGAGTTTTTTGACCAAGGTTACTGACGGTAAAAAACAATCAACGAAAAAACTCAAATTTTCCTTACTCAGGTCATTCTTCAACTTTATAGAGATAATCACAACGTGTTTCCATTTGGATACACCCGGGCCCGTGAAATAGTTCAAAATGCAGGAAAAATGATAAATGTGAATTTGAACCCCCACGACCTTAGACGACATGCCGCTACTTATGCAAGCAGATCTGGGGTACCCATTGAAATCGTGTCGAAAATAATTCTACACCATGCAAATCTATCAACCACTCAGCGGTATCTTGGAAAAGTCAGTGATACAGAAGCTATTCATTGGATTGATAATCTTTACAGATAAAATTATGGGGGATTGGTATAAAACCGATCCCTTTTCTATCAGTAATTATGTTGGTTGGATACCATTTAAAAATATTGATTGAAAATGAGAGTTTGAATTTGACAGTACAGGCTCACTCAAATATAGTGAGAATATATTTGTTATCAGAAGGATTCAAATGAGCAAGTCTATTTCCAAAAATGAAATTATCAATATAATTAGAGCTGAAAAATCTTTTTTACAAGAAAATTTTGGGGTTCTTACTATTGGTCTATTCGGTTCTTATGCCAAGAACAAACAAACCCCTGACAGTGATATTGATTTTTTGGTTGAATTTGCAGAACCTCGTTTTGAATGGGTCGCCGGTCTAAATTCATATATGGAAAAAAAATTTGGCCGGAAAATTGAGATAGTCAGAAAGCGCAATATGGGAGAAAGCCGCTTTTTGAAACGCATTGAACAGGAAATTATTTATGCCTGATAAAATTATTTCTGAAAATCTGTTTCTGATTTTTAAATCAATAGAGTTGATCCTTAACCGATTCGAAGATATCCGCAAACCGGATGATTTTGTTCTTGATGATAACGGGGTTACTATTCTTGATTCCATTGCCATGCGGTTGCAGGTCGTTGGTGAGCTGCTAAAAAAAATTGAAAAAGCAGACAACTCTTTTTTAAAAAATTACGATGAGATCAATTGGGAAAATATCATGAGATTGCGTGATATCGTTTCCCATCATTATGAAAAAGTTGATCATGAAATCATATATGATATTTGCCAAAATCATCTTCCGCTATTAAAAAAAACGATTCAAAAAATGCTTAAATAAATTTCGTTTATTTCACTCAAAAATAATTATCCAACGGGTAACCGCTAAAAGTTGCTCATAATACTATTTGTATTGTGGGTTTTCTCCAAAATTTGACTAACCACAAGATGTTGTATCAGAGATCAAATTCTGTTAATCTGGAAATTATGAATACAAGTTTTAACTGGGCGGTTTCTGAGTGTCCACCACCAATAACAAAAGAGGTCAACGCCTTGGATTAAGGGATTACAGCGATCATGTGCAGATATTGGCCGTATTTAATTTTCAAAAAATCCTGTGATCCTGATACGGACATTTTTGTTTTTAAACAATTGGAGAAATAAAATGGCTGAAAAAATCAGCTATGAAGAACTTGCTCAAAAGGTTGAGGCTTTAGAATTTGAAATTGCTCAACTCAGACAGAATGAAATCTCCCTGAAGGAATCCTCCAGAAGATACCGAAAACTGCTGGATTTTGTCCCTTACCCCATGGCGGTATTCTCTTTAAAAGGGCGTGTTTCATATCTAAACCCTGCATTCACAGATGTCTTTGGCTGGACCCTTGAAGAAATGGAAGGTGAAAAAATGCCTTTTGTACCCACACACCTTCAAGAGGAAACATCAGAAAAAATCAAAGAACTTTTTGATCAGCGGATTGTACCACGGTATGAAACCAAACGCCTTACAAAAGATGGACGTCTCATTGACGTGGTCACACGGGGGGAAGTGTTTTCAAAATCTGAAATGGGATTATCCGGCGAACTGCTCATCCTCCGGGATATTGCAAATGAGAAGCGGTTTGCCAAGAACAATGAGGCCATGCTGAAAATCAGCATGGCCCTTCCGGAATACACTGATCTTGAGGGTCTTTTGGATTATATCAGCAGTGAAATCAAGCGGCTTTTAGATACAAAGGGAGCGCTTGTCATTTTATTGGACGAAGAAAAACAGGAATTCTTCTTCCAGGGTGCGGCTTATGATGATACCGCGACCCTGAAGCGAATAAAGGAAATCCGTTTCTCCATCCATGACCTGGCATCCGGCAATGTCATCAAGACGGGTGAGCCGCTGATAGTCAATGATACCTCCAGGGACCTGCATATTTATCCCAGTCGGGATATGAAGTTTGGGCATGATTTTAAAAATTATGTGATCGTGCCCATCAAAAGCAATGATCGGAGAATCGGTGTATTGGCCGCTTATAATAAGACCGTGGGCATATTTGAACATACGGATGTGGAATTACTGGAAACAATTGCCGGTACGGTGGCCCTTTCCATTGAAAACGCCCGTTTTTCAGAAGAACTCAAAAAAGCATACCGGGAATTGTCCAGCCTGGACCGGGCAAAAGACAAGGCCATCAATCATCTTTCCCATGAGTTGAAAACACCCATTTCCATCTTCAGCGGTACACTGAGTATTCTGAAAAAAAAACTGGCCGCCCTTCCTGAAAACACGTGGGAACCGACCATGGCCAGGGCACAGAGAAACATGGACCGTATCCGGAAGCTTCAAAGCGAGGTGGATGACATCATACAGGAGAAAAAATTTGAAACCTACAATTTTCTTTCATTTATTGTTGACCAATGTACAGACCTGCTTGAAACGGTTATTGAAGATGAAATAGGGAATACTCCCCTGATTGAAAGGGTCAGACACCGTATTAAAGATATCTTTGATACCAGGGAAACAGAACCGGAATACATCTATCTGGATGCATATACCCAAGAAAGGATCAATCACCTGAAACCCCTCTTTCCTCACCGCCAGCTGGAACTCAACTGCATTGTGGATTCGGTCCCGGCCGTTCACATGCCAAAAGACCTGTTACAAAAAGTCATTGATGGATTGGTTAGAAATGCTGTTGAAAATACCCCTGATCATGGAAAGGTTGATGTCATAGTGCAAAAACAGGGGGAAGATGTCGTGTTGGTGGTCAAGGATTTTGGAGTGGGCATTACTCAAGAACACCGGAAAAAAATTTTTGAAGGTTTTTTTTCAACCCAGGAAACTGCAAACTATTCTTCAAAAGCACCTTTTGATTTTAATGCCGGAGGCAGGGGGGCAGACCTTTTGCGGATGAAAATATTTTCCAGACGGTATGATTTCAGCATTCATGTGTCCTCTTTCAGGTGCCGATTTATCCCAAAAGTTTCAGATGTCTGCCCGGGAAATATCCTTGAATGCGACTTCTGCACAGAAAAAAAAGATTGTTTTCATTCCGGGGGATCTGAATTTTCACTGGTTTTCAAGACGGTTTCAAATTGATTTTTTCATCCTTGATCCTACCCAAAGTTTAACCATTGAATTGCCTTGTCAGCTTATAGAACAAGCTGAAAGGCATGCCAACGACAATAAAATGACTGTGACTGGAATCTTGCTTGACGCTTTGGATAATTTTTTGCAAAAGCAAAGATAATTGTCTGGCTATCAATCAAGCGGTATAGATAGTGTCCGAAATAAATATACCTTGAGTTTTCAAACTAAAAAGTTTAAATATTCATGCTAAAAATGAATTGGAAGATTGGTTAAGTTTGTACCCATGTTGTGCCTAAATTGTGCCCGTCAAGGTCAAATATTTACAGACGGTTCCAAACAAAACCAAAAATAGAATATGAAAATGACTGGTATCTAAGGATTTGAAAAAAAGAACAATGTTAAATAATACTCATAAGGATTTGAAATCTCTCGAAGATAATCTCTGTACAAGTTCAATCCTCGTCCCAGATACCAGGAAAATAGTAAATAATTTTGGTCAAATCAGGTACAAACCCTTTTTACTTTTAATAGTAATACTTTTTTAATAGTAATACTTTGAGAACAAATATTTCTTGAGTTTTTCGATCAAACAGCGTAGATAGATTTCATCTGAAACCCTTATTTAAATCATTATAAAGTTAAGTATTTTATGGATAAAATTCAAATTATCGGCGGCAGACAGCTTCATGGCGAAGTGAATATCAGCGGGGCTAAAAATGCAGCTCTTCCTTTGATTGCTTCAAGCATTCTGGTGAATGGCAAAACCTGTTTTTCCAATGTTCCCAATCTGATGGATATTACCAGTATCCGACAACTTTTGGAGGATTTGGGTGCATCATGCAAGGCATCAAACAATTGCCTTGAAGTGGATGGGTCTTTAATTAATAAAATTGAAGCCGAGTATGATCTGGTTCGAAAAATGAGGGCTTCCATTCTTGTATTAGGGCCCTTGGTGGCAAGATTCGGTCATGCAAAGGTATCGCTGCCCGGAGGCTGTGCCATTGGTGCCCGGCCTGTGGATATGCATCTGTCAGGGCTTGAAGCTCTGGGTGCCGTCATCAGTATTGATCACGGCTATATTGAAGCAAAAGCAAACCGACTGATCGGTAATGAGATATATTTTGATATGCCTACTGTAACGGGTACTGAAAATTTAATGATGGCGGCAACCCTGGCAAAAGGGACCACAGAACTGAGAAATGCGGCCCGTGAACCGGAGATTGTAGCCCTTGCCGATGCCTTGAATCTGATGGGGGCAAAAATAAACGGAGCTGGTACGCCTATAATTACCATAGAAGGGGTGAAAAATCTTTCTTCTGCAGATATCAGCATCATTCCAGACAGAATTGAAACCGGTACTTTTATGGTTGCAGCAGCAGCAACAGGCGGTGATGTTCTTATTAAAGGGTGTAATCCAGATCACATTGGCGGGATCATCAACAAATTAAAAGCAACAGGTACAAGCATTGAAATCTTTTCAGACAGCATCCGGGTCATTGGGAATAAACCCATAAAAAGTGTTGATATTAAAACCTTGCCATATCCAGGATTTCCAACCGATATGCAGGCGCAGTTCATGGCTTTGATGACTGTTGCAGACGGAAGAAGTATGATTCATGAATCCATTTTTGAGAACAGGTTTGTTCATGCCAATGAATTGCTTCGAATGGGGGCAAAGATTTCCATATCAAACGGTAACATTGCCATGGTCAAGGGAGTTGAAAATCTCCAAGCCGCTCCCGTTATGGCGTCGGATTTAAGGGCCAGCGCTTCTCTTGTTATTGCCGGGCTTATTGCGGAAGGAACAACGATGATTTCAAGGGTCTATCATATAGATAGAGGATATGAAAATATTGAAACAAAATTTTCATTGCTGGGTGCGGATATAAAACGAATCAAGTAAAAATTTAAAAAATCAAGATAAAATGATGGGAAAACATTTTTTAAACCTTTAAATTTTTTAAAACCAGCTGTTTTTTTTGTCTTTCTTTCACTGATGGCAGGGATTTTCTCCGGAAACACTTTTCCTGATCATAAAGTCATTGCTGTCTGGGCTGTTTGTTCTTTCTCTGTCATGATTTTTCCAGCCTTTTATTTTAATAAAAAACTGGTTTTCTTTTTCATTCTTGGGTTGATTTTCTGGTCCGGGTATCTTTTGATTCATATCAAATTAATCCCTGATCTGCCCTCTAATCATATCTGCAATTATCTGGATTCAAAAAAAATCATTATTACCGGTCGGGTTGTTTCTTTTGCAAAACATTATGAAAAAAAATATACGGTCACCCTTCTTTGCCGGACAATAGAGACGAAAAATAACATAAAGCAAAAAGTCACAGGCAAGATTAATCTGAACATATACGGATATGCTGAAAAAGGTCTGGATAAAAAAGGTCAGAATGAAAAAATTCCGGGGTATGGCGATATTCTTCTGTTTAAATCCTCCATTAAATCTGTTCGAAATTTTATGAATCCAGGCGCGTTTGATTATGAGAAATTTTTAAAACTAAAGGCAATATATGGTACTGCCTATACTTACCAGGAAAAAATTAAAATCCTTACACGCCCGGATCAAGTCGGTTTTTTCTCACAATTGATCCGGAAAATAGAAAAACTCAGGATCAATTATTATTATTTTATATTAAATCATACAAAGCATTCTGACTCCGGAAAAATATTGGCTTCGCTGGTTACTGGAAAAAAAGAAGTTCTTTGTCCGGAAGTTCGGGACCTGTTTTCAAAAGCCGGCATAAGTCATCTTTTAGCCATTTCTGGGCTTCATTTGTCTATTGTCGGCACTCTGTTTTTTTATTGTTTTTATAAATGTTTATCTGTCATGCCCGCTCTTTTAATTTCAGGAAGATCCAGAAAACTTGCAGGCATATTAACCCTTGTTCCGTTAATAGGGTACGCGATTTTTTCAGGATTTTCTCCATCCACTCAAAGAGCATTCTTAATGATAAGTGTTTTGTTGCTTTCATTTGTTTGTGAAAAAGAAAAAGATATTCTTTCAAGCCTTTCAGTCGCAGGAATTCTCATCTTATTGATGGATTCTTCGGCCCTTTTTTCAATATCATTTCAATTATCGTTTGTTGCCGTTACATTTATTATCTGTGGTGTTTCCCTGTTAAAAAACAATATATTGTTTAAAAAACAATCATTTGTTTTAAAAAAAAATTTATTTGCCAAGATGGGGTTAATGGCATGTGTGAGTTTTTTTGCCGGTTTGGGGACATTGCCTTTGACAGCCCATTATTTTAATATGGTTTCAAGTATTTCGCTTATATCAAATCTTATATTTATCCCGGTTATAGGATTTGTTGTATTGCCCCTCGGACTCATCTCTCTTGCCTGCTTTGTTTGTTTTCCCTCTCTTGCGGTTTTTATTATTAATGTGTGCAGCATTCTTGTTTCTTTTTCCATTACAGTGTGTGAATGGCTTGTGTGCATTCCTTTTTCATGGTCAAGAACAATCACCTTTCAATGGAGTGAAATTGCGGCAATCTACCTGGGTATTATTTCAGTGTTTTTCCTGTTAAAAGGGCATAGAAAATCACCGGCCGTGCTGTTTGCCTTAAGTATTGTATTGTTGATGGCTAATGCTTCAAATGTCAGCTTGAAAAAAGCAGTCCCTGAAAATTTAACCATTACAATCATTGATGTGGGGCAGGGCAACAGTGCCCTTATTCAAACATTGAATGGTAAAAATATTTTAGTGGATGGTGGCGGATTTTCCGACATATCCTCATTTGATACGGGAAGATTTATTATTGCGCCTTTTTTATGGCATAAAAGAATCCGTTCAATAGATTCAGTTATTTTAACTCATCCTGATTCCGACCATTTAAATGGGCTTGTCTTTATCTTGCAGAACTTTCAGGTAGGTACCTTGATTAAAAACTCAGACAAAAGAAATTCAAAAAAATATACAGACTTGATCAACACTTGCAAAGAACGCAATATAAGAATATTTAATCCTTTAACACAGGGTAAATATTTGGATTTCGGTACTGCCCGGTTGATTTTTTATGGGTCATTTCAAGAGAGGTTTTCAGATGATTTTAATAATAATTCTCTTGTTTTCAAAATAGCATACAACAATTTTTCAATGCTGTTTCCAGGCGATATTTTATTGCAAAGGGAAAAAAGGTTAAGCATGAACAATGAGCTTGATCTCCATTCAGATATCCTGTTGTCACCCCATCATGGAAGTTCCACATCAAGCAGTAAAATTTTCCTTGATAAAGTACACCCCAAGAGTGTAATAATATCCTGCGGTCGGAAAAATAAATATGGTTTTCCTCATTCCATGGTTTTAAAACGATATGAAAAACAAGAAATAGATATTTTCAGAACTGATGAGGACGGCGCGATCTTCATATCAAGTAATGGTAAAGACCATAATATAAAAACCTATAAAGGCAGATAAAAAATTGTATTATATCTATTTTTCATATGTGGCAATTATTTCCTCATTAATGCTCTATGAGTGTTATCATAAAAATCAACCCAAATGGTGGTCGCTCATTGTTTTGTTTGCCCCTGTCACGACCCCTTATTTTATTTTTAAATCCCGTAAAAAATCCGGTGTTATTCTTTTTATGGTTTTTTTATTGACGTTTTCAGCAGTAGCAGGCGCTGAATTTTTTCTTTATTCAAATTATATGGAAAAAAACAAATATTCACATCTGCCTCCTGTTACACAGCAAATGCTCCATCTTTGCGAAGAATTAAAAACAAGTACCATAACACTTGATAATGCCTTGGGAGAACTGGAAAATCTCAGTAAGGTTGAATCCAGGATAAATGAAATTCGAACTACAATTGAATTTATTGATCAACTTAGACTTATCATGATTGAAAATCAAGATGACATAAACCGACTTGCGGCATATGTATCTGATTATGAAAGTTTTTTTAACAGAAAAGAATTTGAATGGGTGTTTAATATTCAAAAATTTTATACCAACAGAACCGTTATCCAGCACTATAAAAGTCTTCAAAAATATCTGGATAATTTTGTAGACTTATTGAAATATACCCACATCAACTTTTATAATATTACAGAGTATAAAAGCTCACAACATCTTAAAAATTATGATCAGTATTATTTGAGATACCGCAGGGCAGTTGATTCACACAACCGGTTTAATGTTAAACGAATGAATTTTCAAAACTCGATTTTAAAAAAATATCCTGAAATCAAACCCTATCTTCCTGGTGAGCGTCAGACAGATACTTTCAGATTATGGGAATAACTGCCACGGGCAGACCTGGTATTTTTATCGGTTTGTTCACAATACCCTAAAGGGCAGAAACCAAATTATGAAAGCCGATGTTTGGACTTTTGAAGATTTTCATACGAATGCTTTTTTTCTGAATCTTTGAGAAACGGGAGTATCACCTTGTTTTTTTTGCCCCCTGAAATATCATAGGTGATACTTACAATGGGTATGTTGATTTTTGCTTCAAGTTTTTGAGCCATTGCCTCTGTAATGAGTCCTGCACAACAAAATGCAGGATTAGTTTGAACCAGCAGTTTTAAGTCAGGGTGTTCGTTGATGATGTGATGAATTTTTAAAATATTATCCATGGATTCACCGGTATGTTCCTGGAGAATACCGTATTCGGAAAGGATATTCTCATAAGATCCTTTTACCTCAAACGCAGATTTACTCAAAATCGGTTCAAAATATTTATAATATTTTTTTTCCATTGCCTGCATGGCTATAAAAAGGGATTTGTTTGAAAAAAGGCTTAAATATTTTCCTTCTTTAAACCATTTTTTAAAATAAGAATTGGCAATGATTTTGATATATTTGTAATAGGGTGTGGTAATGACTTCGCCCCCATTGTCTTCAATAAAACGAACCAAATCTTGATTGATTGTATCATTATCCCTCACATAAAGATCACCGAAAATACCTACTTTGGGCCTATATTTTGTTTTTGTTTCAATATCTGAAAACGGCCCTATTGCATTTTTTAATACCGCCTCCTTGGGTTCGCCCCTTTCAAAGGCATTGCACAATATTTTCAAGGCATTGTCAAGCGCCTGGTCTGTTTGGCCCTGATGAATTTCATAGGGTCTGATTTTACAACCAACACTCCTTAGCAACCCGCCAAACATATAGGCAAAATATGCATTTGTAGCTGCTTTTAAAGAGATATCAAATAACGATAGCTGGCCTTTATAAATTTCAGAATTTTCAAATCCATTACCGTTTTTTTTAAGAATTGTTTGAATGTGATAGGGGTACATTTTGATGTTGCAGGCAATTTCCGAAGGATTTAACCATAATACACAATTTGACGGATCAAGATTGTTTTTTTCAACCGTATGAATAAATCCCGCTGCCAAAGCATTTAAAGGAAGACATTGACCGGTATTGGTCAGCATGCTTTTTTTTAAGGTTTCAGGAGTCTCTTCCATTAAAAGCGCCTGAAGTCCTTCGTTTTTTAATATGGATACAATCAGGCTGCCTGAATAAGAATCCCAATTGGGATAAATAATTGTTTTGTTGTTTATTTTTGATAAAAATTTCGGATGCAGATGGGACAGGTCTTGTTTTTGGTTTTCTTTTGCTTTTGATGTTAAATTGTTGTGGTTTTTAAATGCATTGACGGCTGCTTCAACTCTTGTCTCATAACCAACACTTGAGTCATGTTCGTCAAGCTCCAATACAAGATAGGGCTTGTTGTGGGTTTCCATGATTTTTTTGAAATACTGGATACCGAAAGAATCAGGGGCACACTTGAATGAACTGATATAGACAGGATAAAGATGCTCAGTATTTGCCGTCATATATGCAGCCTTGAGAATTTGTGCAACATAATTCCAGTGAATTTCTGTTAACAAAGGGTCTATGTTTGAAAAATCATGAGTTTCAAAATCAAGCATATCCTGAAAAAAGGTTTTAACTCCCAGATTTTCAAAAAGCTTTGGGATATTGTTGTTCATATTATTGTCCAAAATAGTGTAGGGCCTTCCTAAGAGGACAATATTGATATCAGGGCCTTTGGATTTATATTGCCGATAAATGTTTTTTTTGTTTGACTGACACTTTTTTTTAAATTCCACTGCATTGTCATATGCGTTTGAGATATCAAAGAATGAAAACCCGGCAGATATATTTTTTAAAGACTTGTATAATTCCAGCTTGGTATGAAAATTGGTGTACAGATATCTGACAACAGGTGATATTATCTTTTTTTGATCAAAATCTGAAAGACATGATATCACAGATGGACTGAACTGAGTGTAGTAACAATGCTGCCTGCGTCTTTGCTGTTTGCGTATGTTTTTTTCATCAGGTTTTTCTTCAAAATAAAATGGCAGAAAAATGTAATCAGCCATATCCATCAGATACTTGACATGACCATGCAGAGCAACGACCGGCGCACAAAACTCTGCTGATGTAAAATTTTTCCCGAATTTTACGGGGTGTGTAAGCTTTGAGCTTGTTACGGTTTTAATTCCCAGCCTGGAAAAAAAGTGGCTCCAAAAATCAATGTCTTCAAAAAGGTGAAGTGCTTTGGGAATACCCATGATAAAATCGTGCTTAACAGCTGTTTTTTTGTAATTTGGAATGGCTTGTTTCTTTAGTTTCAACAGATCATGGGTGTTTTGCTTTGGAATCATTTTATTTGTCTGGTAATCTCTGCCACACAAAAAACCATATGCAAGGGTTTCATCACCAATGTCAGCGATGGTCAGTTTACAATGATTGGTGCAGATTTCACAAGTTTCCCGGCGGATCGGAATCTCTTGTTTCCAAAGTTGAAATCCCCTGAAACAGGATTTTTTGATCAGTTTTTCTTTTGATAATAATGCAACTCCAAGCGCACCTGTCAAATGACAATGTTTTGATACATGGATAGGCTTGTTTAATTTTTGTTCAAATGCCGCAACCAGCGCCTTGTTTTTGGCAGTTGCCCCTTGAAAAAGAATACAATTTCCGATTTGGGCGATATTGGCTACTTTTGTCAGATAATTATCTCTTACAGCATGTAAAACCGAGGCCAGTATTTCATTTTTCTGATATCCAAGGGCAAAATAATAATTGATATCCCTTTCCATAAAAACTGTACATCTGTCACTGGTCACAGGCGACACAACCCCTTCTGCTCGCTTGGAATATTCTGATAAGGGGCACTCAAGTTTTAAAGCCTGTTCTTCTATAAAGCTGCCTGTTCCTGCAGCACATACTGTATTCATGACAGAGGAGGTGACCATGCCGTTTTTAAGCAGGGTAAATTTTGCATCCTGTCCCCCAATTTCAATAATGGTGTCTACGTTTTTATTTAAATTAACGGCTGCTCTCGCATGGGCGGTAATTTCATCGGGTTCAATATCAGCACCTATGATTTTGCCACTGATTCGTCGACCGGAGCCTGTAGTTCCACACCCAATAATGGTCATTTCGATTCCATATGTCTTAAAAAACAAGTCATGGGCTTTGAAGATTTTTTGAACTGCCATCACAGGTCTTGATGCGGTTTTTGTATAAAAACCGACAATAGGTATTCCATCTTGATTGATCAGTATGCTCTTTGTGCTTGTTGATCCTACATCCAGGCCCAGATATCCATGTGCTGTGTCTATTTTGGCTGGATTTTGATAAATATCGGCTTCCACATCGTCATGAACATAGGAGGAAAAACAGTTAAAATCCGGATATTGTGAAAGCGAAAGCAAAAGAGCAGGATATAAAAGAATTTTTTCTTTTTTTGATGAAATAAAAAAATCTTTAATTGACGCAAAGTTTTTTTGCTTGATTTGTTTTTGATTGCGCATGTCATCCAGAAGACACAGCGCAGCACCCATTGCGCCATAAAAAACTGCTTTTGAATCAATGATAAATTTGTGACCGGTAATTTTTTCAAGATGATTTTTAACAGATATGTTTTGCGAAACACCACCGCAAAAAATAATTTTTTCACCTACATGTAGATCGTTAAAAAGGGTGTTGGAGATATTTTTTGCAAGACCATGGCACAGACCGTCACAGATTTGTTCAATATCATAACCTTCCTGTTGGGCATGGATAAGATCTGTTTTGGCAAATACTGCACAGCGGGTAGCAATAGAAGGAATTTTATTTGAATTTAAAAGGGCTTTTTGGCTCAGTTCCCGGGAGCCGCCCAACAGGTTTAATCTTCGGGCCTGCTGATCAAGAAAACTTCCCGTGCCGGCAGCACAGGAGGTGTTGTGTTTTGTGCCAATATAAGTATGCCCTCCGTCAAATCTGCTCAATGAAAATTTTTCACCGCCAATGTGTAAAACAGCGTCAAGTTTTTTATGATAATATCGAGCAGTCTGTATAAGGGTCAATTGTTCATCATAAGACCGGGTTGCATCAATAAAGGAAGGAGTTTCGTCGGTAACTGCAATATTATGTATATGGCTTATATCAATTTTTTCAATCAAGTTTGAAAGGCATTGTTTTACTTCTCCATGATGATGACATGTGCCGGTATGGATGCAATTGCCTTCCCGGTTTATCACGACAATATGAACAGACACAGAACCTACATCAATGCCGAGAATATGTGATTTCATTATTCCAATTTTTCCTTTACCTGATTCTATAATTTAAAAACCCTTTAAAGCATCCATCCATTCATGAAATAAATAGGGAATGATTTATGTGACTTTCTGGGCCATATGGTTACCTGTCCTGTATATGTTTTATGGTATTAATTTTTATATATTAAGCATTGTATGCGTATTGGTTTTTTATATATGTGTCAATCTTTATTGATAAAACTTGCTTCATAAAATTGCATATTCTTAGAATAATAATTTTACTATCACAGCTATCGTCTTGAATTTTTAAACCTTAGAAGATATATAAATGTCGTGTTCGTAACTTCTAATGGCAGACTTGGTATTTCATCCTGGTTTGCCCACAACAAAACATGAAAGTCGCTGTTTGGATTTTTGAAAACTTTTATATAAAAATCAATAAGATAAAAAAAGGAACTTATGCTCATAATGAAAAAAAAATATTCTTTTTCCATATTAACCTCTATTTTATTTGTTTTTATCTTGATTTCCAGTGGATTTGCTCAGAGCAACCAAAAAATATCAGTTGTTTTGCCGTATGATTCCATTTTTGTTGCTTCCAGACAACTCATTGAAACAAATGAAGATAACAGTGTTTTTTTTGCTCAAATCAACCAATCCATACAAAAAAAAGATGATCTGGATGAATTATTTCTTGAGGATTATGATAATATAGAAGAACCTCAATTAATTGCCGATCCATTGTATTATTTTAATTACACGATGTATGCATTAAATGATATTCTATATTTTGCAGCAATAAAACCACTTGCTTCAGCCTATAAAGCCATTACACCCAATTTGGTGCGCAAAGGGATGAAAAATTTTTTCCATAACCTTGTTTTCCCGGTCCGGTTTGTCAATAATGTTTTACAAGGCAAAATAAAGAAAGCAGGAACTGAATTTGATATTTTTTTAGTCAATTCAACCTTTGGTGTTTTAGGCTTTGGCCAGGTCGCCCAGAACAAATTCAATCTGCGCACATCAGATGAAGACCTGGGCCAGTCACTTGGTTACTATTCTATTGGCAATGGATGTTATCTGATGCTTCCCGTATTAGGTCCATCAACCATCAGGGATGCGCTCGGTCGTGTTGGAGATTCTTTTTTAACCCCAATTGATTATTTAGAACCATGGGAACTTTCCTGGGGCCTTAAAGCCTATGATAGAATTAACGATACCTCTTTTCATATTGGAGATTATGAGGCGTTGAAGAAAGCAGCTCTTGATCCCTATGCCGCAATAAGGGATGCCTATATTCAGCATCGGCAAGAAAAAATAAAAAATTGAATTAAATATTGTTAAACAGGTCACAGCGTCTGTTTGGTAGAAAATATTTCATTTTATGGGACCTGGTCTTGTTTAAAAGCTCTTTTTCTATCCGGATCATATGGATACCTTCAGCGCCATCAATTGATTTATATATGACGTTTCCATCCGGCCCGATCAACAAGCTTATCCCCGGGAACAACAAACCCTTGGTGTTGTCACCGGTTTGATTGCATGCGGCAATATACAGGCCGTTATCAAATGCCCTGGCCCTTAGATGACGAAGCCAGGAATCGTATTTTTCCTGTGAGCTGCCTCTGGGTGAAGCATGGGGAATAAAAATTATGTCTGCCTTTTTTAAAGCCATGGCCAGTGATAATTCCGGAAAATGGGCATCATAACAAAGCTGAACACCGAAATTAAGCCCTTGTGATTTAAACACTGGGATTTTATCTCCAGGGGTGAAGTATTTTTTTTCAAACGGTGAAGTATGAATTTTTCTATAACGTTCAAATGATCCTGAAGGTTTGAACACCAGATGAGAAGCATATATTTTTTTGTCAGGTGTCTTTTCTGCCAAACCAACCAGGATAGTAATTTTTAAATCTTGTGACATGTTTGAAAACAAGGTCACAATATCTTTACTTATGGGTTGGCAAATGGAAACAATGTCAGGGCCTGAAACATATCCGGTAAGATTCATCTCTGGAAAAACAATGATATCAGCACCTTGCAGGGCGGCTGATGATATAAAGGAAAGGCTTGATTCAAGATTTTTTTTAAAATTTCCGGCAATACAGTTTTGAACGATAAGAGCCGCTTTAACAGAGCTCATAATTTAAAATTGGCACTGATTTTGAAAACTCGTGTCGCAGGCAGATTCAATATGGTCTCAACACCGGTTGCCTTGATGATTTCTTTTAAATTATTCTCGATTATTTCAACTGAAGGCGCAATAAATGTAAACCAGATATTAAAGGTATGATCCCGTTTATAATTGTGCGTTACACCGGAATATGAATTGACGGTTTTTGTAAATAGTTCAACTTTTTCTTCAGGCACTCTGGCAGCACACAGTGTTGAATGGTATCCGAGCCGGTCAGGACTGAAATTTCCGCCGATTCTTCTGATCAGCATATCTTTTTTCATTTGACTGATCCGCTGGATCAATTCATTTTCCGAAAGGCCGAGTTTATCCGCAATGATTTTATAGGGTCTTGAATGAATGGGAAAATCAACCTGGATCATGTTAAGGATTTTTTTGTTTTGATCATCAATTGCCGGCATAGCTTATACTCCTTGAACCAGAACCAATAAAGGCCCTGCAACTATTATGCAGAGCCTTTAAAAGCTAATCAACTATATAGAATACTGACTTACTATACACATCCGGTTGGTTTTGGAAGACCGGCCATTTTACATGCACCTTTTCCAGGTCCTGACGGGAATAGTTCATAGATGTGTTTCAGTTTAAACTTGGTCAGTTTTGAAAGAACTCTAACCATTGGAGCAATACCATTTTTTTCGTAATAGTCCTGAAGAACTTTTACAAGCAGCCAATGTTCGTCAGTAAGTTCCTCAATACCTTCTTGAGTTTTTACATAATCAACCCATTCAGTGTTGTAAAGATTGTAATCAAGAAGAAATCCATCTTCATCTATTTCGAAAGATTTCCCGTTAAATTCAATTGTTGCCATTTAATTTCCTCCTGTAAAAGGTTTTTTTTCTTATCATTTTAAGACATACTGTCTTAGCTTCAATAATTGAATGCTAAACATATCTTAAGCAATGGTTACTTGTCAATATAAAATCAAGTTGATTTAATATTCTTTCGGGGTTTGGTTGATTTCTTCAAGAGTAAAGACTGGACCGTCTTTACAAACCAGTTCTTTCCCGATATTACATCTGCCGCACATGCCGATTCCGCATTTCATTCTGTTTTCCAGGGACATTATAATCTGGTGTTCCTGATAACCAAGCTTTGTTAATGCAGGCTGGGTAAATTTAATCATGATCGGTGGTCCGCAGATAATGGCATAAGTATCTTCATCCGCTTTAGGAGCATTTTGCTCAACAATTGTTGGAACAAATCCGGTGTGGTATTTCCAGTCAGGGTCATCGGTTCCATCAACCGTAATATGCATGTTGATATCATCGCGTTTTTCCCATTCGAAAAGTTCTTCCCGGTACAAAAGCATGCCTGGAGATCTTGCACCGTAAACCACGTCAATATTTTTAAATTTGCTTCTGTTGGAAGGGTCCAGCATATAAATAATGGAAGATCTTAAGGTAGTAAATGCAAATCCGCCGCCAATGATAACCACATTTTTATTTTCCAGCTTGTCCCAGGGATACCAATTGCCCAAAGGCCCCCTGATTCCCATTATATCTCCCACCTTCATGTTGTGAAGGTGGGCGGTGACAACACCTGTTCTAAATACTGTGAATTTTACAAATCCTTTTTCAACGGGAGATGATGCGATTCCAATGGGAATTTCTCCTATGCCAGGGATAGACAATTCAGCAAATTGTCCGGCCTGATAGGAAAATTTTTCTTCATCCTCCTTGTTTAAAAAAACAAATTTAAACGTTTTCAAGGACTTGTCTTCAGTTGCAATTTCAATTTCATCAATGCGAACTGGATACGGTATATAGGGGTTTTCCATGTGTTTCCTCCTTTGTCCGCTAATCTTGTTTTTCGTACGAGTTCATACGGTTGCACACTTCACGGATATCGATATTAACCGGACAGCTTTTAACACATCTGCCGCATCCGACACACATGATCCCCTGGTCGTATTTATCAAGAAAATATTTCAGTTTATGCATGAATCTTTGTCTGACCCTCTGGGTTTTTGACTCCCTTGGATTATGTCCTGTTGCGTGACGTGTAAACAGAGGAGACATGCAGGTATCCCAGTTACGGAACCTGGTGGCTGATTTTTGCTTGGTTTCGTCTTGTATGTCAAAACACCAGCAGGTGGGACACACATATGTGCAGGTGCCGCAATTGATGCAGGAAAATGCAAGATCATCCCAGAAAGGTGCTTCATGAAGCTCAAGAATGGTTTTGTCTTTTAATTTATCCGTATCAATTTGAGAAGTAATGTTTTTTTCAGCTTCTTTTCTCAAAACATCAAACATCACTCCACTTTCTTTTTCATCGACAACCTTATCAAACCCGCAGGCTCCCAGAAAGGCGTCCCCTTTATCCGTAAGAACCTTTGCCAGATACATGTCATCAAGATCTGCCAGAAGGACATCAAGCCCGTCTTCACAAAATGGCCCTGAACCTGTGGATGTTGAAAAATCAAAAGGCCCGGGTTTGTTGATGCCCAAACCTACAAAGGTTGTTGCTTCATATGCATCACACCAATAAGGGTCACGGTAATCCTCGGTATCAAAATTAAGTTTTACCAGCTCCACGGCTTTTGCGTCATATGGCCGGATTCCCACAACTGCTCTTGGCGAATAATCATCTTGAATGTTTTTCATTATGTGATGATCTTCACAAGATTCATCCAGGGTCGCGCTAAGCATTTTTTCCGTTTGCGGGAACAGCACCGATTTTGCCGACATCACGGAATCATGATATTCCATGTCTGGCAATACATCCTTTTCAAGACTTTTGATGAAAAAGCCGTTTTTATCTTTGACAGGACCAAAAAGCTGATAGGTTTCCCTGGATTTTTCAATGCCCTTGGCCCAGTCTTTTTTATCAATTTTTATAAATTTCATTGTATACCCTTTTTATTTACTTGATAAAATCGTTGGGATCATCCGGACTGTATGCGTCCAGGGGAGGACGTTTATTAATATCCAGCCCTGCTTCCCAGCCAAACATTTCAAAAACATCTTTATTCAGCTTTCTTGTAAAGTCCCTGACATTAATATTCATGGGGCAGGCTTCCACACATGCACCACAGTCCGTACAGCGACCGGCACAATGGAACGCTCTTAAAAAATGAAAAGTGTCTACATCTGTTTTGTCCTGGCCTTTGCCAACCCATTGGGGGCCTGATTCATCCACAAAGCATGTGGGACAATAGCATAAGGGACATGCATTTCTACATGCATAACATCGAATACAGTTTTGTGTCAGATCTTGAAAATGCTGCCATTTTGTATCCGAATCCATTGCCTCGATTTTGTCAACATCAGGATAAGGATTATCAAGGTTTTGTTCTTCAACAAGGTCTGCTGCCAGCGCATCATAAATCACTGGATTTTTGTGCATGCAAAGCTTGCAGTTTTCTCTCAGATAATCCTTTTTCTCCAGTTTTTCTTCTTTTATGGAAGATTTAACATTCAATGTATCACCGTCTTCTGTGAATTCGATGATTTCATCCTCGAACAAGGATGCAATTTTGTTTTTATCTACCATTCCTTTACAGGGTACACCAATGATATGCACCTGGTCTCTGCTGACTTGATTTTCGACAATATGGGTGACAATGTTTCTTGTATCACACCCTTTGGCGATAATCGCAATTTTGTCTTTTTTATTTTTAATACTTTGTTTTATATAACTAGCAAGATTAAGTCCGCATGTTGAATTAAAAACCAATTTTTCAACATCTTGTTTTGATGAAATGGTAATAGGACTTGTTGCCATGGGAATGGTTCCGTTTGCAAAACCAATAACTTTAACAACCTCTCCTTTATCCAGAAGTTCCAAAGAAAGTTCCCTGATTTTATTTATACAGGTATTCATAAACTTACCTTTATTAATTATAGTCCTTTACAAGTTTCTTATTTGGCCCAAGTGCCCTTACTTTATCTGAAATCTCTTTAACCACATCTACAAACTTGGTTGCCTCGGCAGACGAGATCCAAGAAAAATGGACTCTGTCTCGTTCAATTCCCATATGTTCCAAAAGATTTCCCATGAGTGCAAATTTTCTGCGTGCATAATAATTACCATCCAGGTAATGACATTCACCCGGATGTCAGCCGGAAACCCATACGGCATCCGCGCCTTCTCTCAATGCTGAAAGTATGAATTTAGGACTCATCCTGCCGGAGCAGGGAATTCGTATAACCCGAATATCAGCCGGATATTCCATCCTGCTGACACCTGCAAGGTCTGCTGCACCATAACTGCACCAGTTGCATAGAAAGCTTACAATTTTAATATCTTTTTCAGCCATTCGTTATGATCTCCTTTAACCTACTTCACCCAGTGCAAATATTTGTGAAAAAATCTGATTTGTATCAAAGCCTCTGAGGTGCAAAGCGCCGGATCTGCAAGAAGCGACACACAGTCCGCATCCTTTGCACAGTACCGGGTTGACTTCTGCTTTTCCCTCAAACCTTCCTTCCGTTACAAAGCCTGGAGCCGAATAGGGACAAATGGATACACAAACTCCGCATTGGCTGCATTTCATCTGATCAACACTTGCAATGGTTCCACTGGTAAACAGACTTTCTTTTTTTGCAAGAAGGGTAAGCGCCCTGGATGCGGATGCTCTTCCCTGTGTGATTGCTTCGTTGACGGGTTTTGGATAATGGCCTGAACCACAGACAAATACACCATCAGTTGCAAATTCCGCAGGACCTAATTTAGCATGTTTTTCAACAAAGAAACCCTCGTCATTGAGCGGTACTTTATAAAAATTGGCCAATTTTTCATCTCTTCTTGGAACGATTGCAGTTGCAAGGGTGAGCAGATCGGCTTCAATTTCAATGGGCTGGTTCAACACATGATCCGTTGCTTTGATCAAAACCTTTCCGTCGGCAATTCTGACGGCTGGTTTATTCTCCACATCATACCTGATAAAAATAACCCCTAGTTCTCTTGCTTTTTTGTATAAAAGCTCTCTTTCCCCATAGGTTCTGATATCACGGTAAAGAATAAACACGTCCATATCAGGTTTGCGTTCTTTGAGTTCAATGGCGCTGTCAACGGAGTGTGTACAGCAGACCCTTGAACAATAGGGGCGATCAGGTTGTCGTGATCCCACACACTGGATAAAAACCGCAGAATTCACGGCATCAAGCCTGGCATCATCTTCCTTGAACATCTTATCCAGATCAAGGGATGTGATGATACGCTCATCTTTTCCGTATTCATATTCATCTGTTACAAAGGCTTTGGCACCCGTAGCCAGAACAGCCACACCATACTCAAGTTCAAATTCTTTATCAGCATTCTTCAAAGTAGATTTAAAATTGCCGACAAATCCGTCAACACTTTCAAGAGTGGTATTGCAATGAACCGTTATATTGTCATTGCTTTCAATCTCTTTGATCAGCTCATCAAGTTTGGCTTGAACATTTTCACCCTGGGCGGTTTTATAAAGTTTATGAGCTTCACCTCCCAGCCGTTCTTTTTTCTCAATAATATGCGTCTGATATCCCTGGGTTGCAAGACTCTTTGCAGAGGTCATGCCTGCCAGTCCGCCACCAATAACCACAACAGAATCATTTACATTGATTTTTTCTTCTTTTAATGGTTCGGCTAAAGCCGCCTTGGCAACTGCCATGCGTACCAGGTCTTTGGCTTTTTCAGTGGCAAGTTCAGGATTGTTTTTATGTACCCAGGAATTATGGTTACGAATATTGGTCATTTCAAACAAATATTTATTTAACCCTGCATTGGCAAGTGTTTCCTGGAACAGCGGCTCATGTGTTTTTGGCGTACATGCCGCAACCACAATCCGGTTAAGATTTTTTTCTTTGATATATTCGACCATTTTATCCTGGGCATCCTGGCTGCAGGCATACATGGCTTCATCGGCAAATTCAACATAGGGCAGAGTCTTTGCATATTCCGTGACGGCTGCACAGTCCACAACACCCTTGATATTTGAGCCGCAATCACAAATAAACGCACCGATTCTGGGTCGTTCTCCCACGACATTTATTTCAGGTGTTTTTTCAATCGCCTTGGTCAGGGTGTCTCTGGCAGAACTTAGGGCATCCCCGGCAGCCGATGCTGCTGCACTGGCATCCAGAACCGATTCGGGAATATCTTTTGGATTGTTGAATACACCGGACACATAAACACCATCTCTGGAACTTGAAACCGGTTCAAAGGAGTCGGTTTTGCAAAATCCGCTGGGTGTCAGATCAATACCCAGTTTTTGGGCAAGCTCTTTTGTTTCAGGCGGAATTTCAAGCCCCACGGAAAGAACAATCATGTCATAGGTTGCATCAATAATTTGACCCAGTTCATCAACATAGCGTATATCCAGGTCGTGGGTTTCAGGATTTTCAGTGACTGAATGAACCCTGGAGCGGATAAAATTAATGCCGTGTTTTTCTTTGGCAGTCTGATAGTATTTTTCAAATTCCTTGCCAGGTGTCCGCATGTCCATAAAGAAAATAGAGCAGTCAAGATCACTGCCTGCATGCTCTTTGGCTATAATAGCCTCTTTTACTGCATACATACAGCAGACAGAACTGCAGTAAGGGTTATCACATTTGTTGATATCCCTTGACCCCACACATTGAAACCATGCGATTTTTTTGGGATCTTTTCTTTTTTCAGCCAGCAGTTTGTCTTTTTTCTTCTTAGGTTTGACCGGCAATTTCGGAAATGTTGTCACATGTCCCATGGTGGGGCCGGTTGCCGACAAAATTCGCTCAAATTCCATGGATGTTACAACATTGGGAAATTTTGCATATTGATAATTATCAAATTTTGACGGATCAAAGGGTGTAAACCCAGGAGAAAAAATAATTGATCCTGCATCAATGGTTAGTTTCTTTTCGGTTTGTGTATAATCAATTGCATTGGCAGGACAGACTTCTTCGCAGGTACCGCATTTATCTTTTGTCAGTTTTAAGCAGACATCCGGATTAATGGCATATTTTAATGGTACGGCCTGGGGATATTCAACATAAATAGCCGTTCTTTTTTTTAGATCTGCATTGTAGGTATCATCAAATTTTCCAGGGCATTTTTCCGCACATGCGCCACAGCCGACACAAAGATTTTCATCTACATATCTCGGCTTTTTTAAAATTTCTACCTGAAAATTACCTTTCTCACCTTTTACATCAATAACTTCTGAAAGCGTTAAAAGCTCAATGTTTAAATGCCGGCCGACCTCGACCAGTGTGGGTGAGATAATTCACATTGCACAGTCATTTGTCGGAAAGGTCTTGTCCAGCTGGGCCATAACGCCGCCTATTGAGGGACCTTTTTCCACCAAATAAACGTAGTACCCGGAATTTGCAAGGTCTAAAGCTGAAAGCATGCCGGAAATACCGCCACCAATCACAACTACAGATCCGGTTAGTTTATTACTCATATTAACATTCTCCTGTTTCTATAAAGATCATATCTATTTAATTATTTAAATTGTTTATGATTTTATAAAGCTTATATTTTCTTAGCCAAAGTATTATGTTATAAAGCGATCAAACAAAGGTTGTCAACACTTATTGAATGAATATATATATTGTTTATGAAGAAAATTATTGTCATTTGCGGTCCCACAGGAATTGGCAAAACAACAGTTGCCATACGGGTTGCAAAGCGTTTTAACGCGGAAATTATCGGTGCGGATTCAATGCAGATTTATAAGCATATGAATATCGGTACTGCCAAACCAACCTCCGAAGAATTAAAACTGGCACGGCATCATCTTGTGGATTTTATCGATCCAAAAGATGATTTTGATGCAGGCCTATATGTAAAAAACGCAGATCAAGCCATTGAAAAAATTACCGCCTGCGGAAAAATTCCAGTCATTGTTGGAGGCACAGGTCTTTATATCAGGGCTTTGTTGCATGGTTTGTTCCGGTCAAAACCCATATGTGAACAAACAGTGTCACAATTGACTGCCGAACTTGAAGAACAAGGCAACCAAAGTCTTTATGAAAAACTTGAAAAGTGTGATCCCAAAGCTGCTCAAAAAATACATCCCAATGATTCATTCAGAGTTATCAGGGCATTGGAGGTGTATCAAACAACAGGTCGTCTGATTTCAGACCGGCAAGATACTCATAATTTTGATGAATTAAGATACAACAGTCTGAAAATAGGCCTTTTCATGGACAGGGAAAAATTATATGACCGCATTAATAAAAGGGTTGATCTGATGCTTGAGCAAGGGTTGCTCCACGAAGTCACCACTCTGGCTGAAATGGGATATTCCTTTGACTTGAAACCCATGCAGTCCATCGGTTATAAACATATGGGCATGTTCATTAAAAATGAGGTGGATTGGACAGAAGCTGTCAGGCTATTAAAGCGTGACACCAGGCGATATGCAAAACGTCAGTTTACATGGTTTCGTCAGGATAAAGATATCCATTGGTTTGAGCCGTCCCAGGTTGATTTGGCTGAAAAACTGATCAAACAATTTTTGACATAGCCTTTTGTTTTTCATATAGTCCATACGCCACAGGTTCACAAGGATAAGTTAAAGGATGGAGGCCAGGCTTGCCTGACCTCCCGTCTGCTCGAACTTAACTTTGAAAGTTGAGATAATAAATAAAATAAGTGTTAACAATATGAAGCCTAATCATACAAAATTTTTTAATTTTTTCATAATTTTCAATATTATATTGTGGTTGTCTGCTTGTTCGTACCTGCCTGGAAAGCCTCCCTTTGAAAAAGACAAACTCCCGGTAGAGGCGGATGAACCGGCAAAAGACAAAACAGAACAGGATCAGCCAAAAATATCACTTGTTGAAATTTTATCTGCCGAAGCAGATAAATTTTTTTTGCGGGGAAGTTACAAGGACGCCTTGTTTGTTTATGACCAGGCGCTTGCCCAGGCAACTGAAGATGAAACACCGCAACTGATATCCCGCATTGAATCGGTTCTGGTAAAAACACCGGCAATAACCATAGCAGAGCTTCTGGATACAAAAAATATCCATATTCCCAAACCCCTGTTAATGTATTGGACAGGGCTTAATTTTGCTTTGGAAAACAATGCTGTTAAATCAAAAGAGATACTTGAAACTTTTTTGTTTCAATATCCTGATCACCCTTATTATAATGATGCAGCTGATCTTGTGGCGGTCATAAAAAAAACATTTTTTCATAAGGATACGATTGGGTGCCTTTTGCCTTTGACAGGAAAATATGCTGTTTTTGGTCAAAGGGCATTGGCCGGAATTCAATTGGCCATACAGGAATTGTCAAAAAAATACTCCAGGGAATTTAAACTCATTATAAAAGATACCAGGGCCAACCCGGATATTGCCATTGAAGGGGTAAGAGACTTACATCAAAAAAACGTTGCAGGGATAATAGGGCCATTGTTAACAGTTAATCCGGCTGGCCGGGAAGCTGAAAAACTTGGAATACCAATGATTGCGTTAACACAAAAAAGCGAGTTTCCCCTGCAGGGAGAATATTTATTTTCAAACTTCATTACTCCTGATATGCAGGTACGAACCCTTGGGGCTTATCTGTTTCAGGAACTTGGAATAAAAAAAGTGGCAATTCTCTATCCCAACGAAAAATACGGCAAAAAATATATGGAACTTTTTTGGGATGTTGTTGATGAATATGGTGGAGAAGTCGTTGGTATAGAGCTATATGACGGTAAAAAAACAGATTTTACCAAGCCGATACAAAAGCTTACCGGACAGTTTTTCCCGGTTCCGGATTTTCTAAAACCTGAAGCTGTTGAATTTGAAAACAATCCGCTATCAGAAGAGGATGATAATCCAAAAGAAAAAATTCAGATTGATTTTCAAGCCCTTTTTATTCCTGATTCTCCTTCAAATATCAACTTAATACTTCCACAACTTTCATTTAACGATGCTACAGGCATGTATCTTGTCGGAACAAATCTGTGGCATCATGAAAGTCTTTTGAAAGATGCAAAGGGTTATAACAAGCAAGTTATCATAACTGACGGATTTTTTGACAACAGTCAAAATTTAAAGACAACTCAATTTGTAAAAAAATTCAAAGCGGTCTTTAATACAAAGCCAAAGTTTTTAGAAGCCATATCCTATGATACGGCTTCCATTCTTTTTTTGACAGCCATGGACGAAACGGTTGATTCCCGGGAGACGCTGAAGGATACCCTGCAAGGCAAGCGTATGTTCGAAGGCGTGACCGGCAACACCATTTTTGATGCAAATGGAGTTGCCCATAGGGAGCTTTTTCTTATGACGATTAAAAAGGGAAAATTTGTCGAAATCAGTCGGTAAAAAAAGTATCCTGGCCAGTTGCTTCCAGAATCGACTGCCAGAGTTTTCCCTGGGGGTCAAGATTCTTTCGCTTTCCTGATGCAGCATCCATTGGTACATGAACATAATGGTTGTTCCAGAAACTGATCAATAATTTGGTTTTTCCTGCCATTCCGGCGTGAACTGCGTCCCGGCCGAGAAAACCGCAAAAAACACTGTCATTGGCATTTGCGGGCAGGCTTCTGATGATATAGCTCGGGTCAATATATTTTAATGAAATGGGAATGTTTTTTGCCTTAAACCATTGTGATATTTTTTCTTTGAGAAAAAGGCCAATATCCTGAAGAACAATATTTCCGGAAGGATCAAACTTTTTTTGCTGTTTATCAAATAATTTCTGACCCGCACCCTCGGCCACAATAACAACCGCATGTTTTCGATGGAGTATTCGATTTTCAAGGGCCTGTAAAAAACCGTTTTTTCCATCCAGGGAAATATCAACCTCGGGAATGAGAACAAAATTAGCATCCTGTTGGGCCAGTGCAGCCGTTGCAGCCAGGAATCCGGAATGTCTGCCCATGAGTTTTACCAAACCGATTCCATTGGGGTATGCAATCGCTTCGTTGTGTGCCCCCTTGATGGCAAGGGTTGCAACATCAACCGCAGTATCAAATCCAAATGATCTGGATACCAGGTAAATGTCATTATCAATTGTTTTGGGAATTCCTATAACCGATATCTTTAAATTCCTTTGTTCAATTTCTTCTACAATTCTTTTCGATGCCATTAATGTCCCGTCACCGCCCACCATGAACAGAATGCCGATAGTCATTCTTTCAAGACAATCTACAATCATACCGATATCCTGAGTTCCCCGGGAGGAACCCAATATTGATCCTCCAGTATTCTGAATTCCTGATACTGAATCAGGATTCAAGTTCATTACATCGTGTTGAAAATCAGGAATAAATCCTTGAAGTCCGTGCTTGATTCCATAAATCGTTTTAACATTATAGATGTGGTAAAGTTCCAGGACAATAGACCGGATAATATCGTTCAATCCAGGACATAATCCGCCGCAGGTTACAATGGCACATTTGAGCTTGCTTGGATCAAAATATATTTTTTCTCTTGGCCCGGCCTGATCAAAGCTGCTGTTTTTTTTTAAATCAGATTCCAGGCGATTTATCTGCACGTCAACAATTACCCTTGCATCATCTGAAATAAATCTTTTTTCAGGTTCACCCGGTTTGGTATGCTTTTTAAGCGGAGATATAATTTTTGCTTCTCCAAGAGTGGGAATATCCGTGCAAAAATCAAAATTTTTCATTTATGCCCTCCATTAAATTGAAAAGATCCTTTTCCAAGGATATCGTGTAAATGTAAAAGTCCGTCAAGCCTGTTTTTCTTATCAACAATGGGAAGCACTGTGATCTGATATTTTTCCATAATATTTAATGCATCATATAAAAAAGATTCCGATGTTAATGTGTGCGGGTTTTTGCTCATGATCATGTCAACAGGTTGGCTTGCTAAATCATATTGTGTTTTGGCCAGATAATGACGGATATCTCCGTCAGTGATAATTCCTTTAAGCGTTTTGTTCTTGTCCATAACAATCACTGCACCCAATCTGAATTTATCCATTTCTTCGATGGCCGACCCCATGGAAGATCCTGTTAATACAGCCGGTGCGGTCGATGCCTCAAACATGATTTCACCAACCCTGCAGGAAAGACGTTTCCCTAAAACACCTCCGGGATGGGATTTCATGAAGTCGCTTTTTTTAAATTTTTTCTTGGTGATCAATACAACAGCCAGGGCATCACCCATGGCAAGCTGGGCTGTTGTGCTTGAAGTCGGAGCCATATTAAAGGGACAGGCTTCTTTTTCAACCCCTGTATCAATGACGATATCACAAAAGTTTGCCATGCTGGAATTGGTTTTTCCTGTGAATCCTGCCGTTTTACACCCGATTTGCTTGATTACCGGGAGTAATTGGTTCAATTCATTGGTTTCACCGCTGTTTGAAATAGCTATAAACACATCGTCCTTATTCACCATTCCCAAGTCACCGTGAAGCGCTTCAACCGGATGCAGGAACATTGCATTTGTCCCGGTGCTGATAAGTGTGGCAACAATTTTTTTGCCGATCAGTCCTGATTTGCCAATTCCAGAGATGACAACCCTTCCAGTAGAACTGCAAATAATATTAACCAGATCTTCAAAAGAGGTATTAATATTCCGGGTTAATTTTAAAATACTTTCTGCTTCTATTCTTAATACTTCTTTTGCTTTTTCTATTATCATGATTGAACGTTATCTAATCCTTTGTTTTGTTGAAAAGATTGCTGCATTGTTTTTTTATATACAATACTCAAATCATTTTTCATATAAAAAAATACTCAGGCAAACAATCTCAAACATTGACAGTTTTTTGATGTTGTGATAGTTAGTTAAGGTTATAGTCCTTGAAGGGACTATTTGAAATTCAAACTACAGGATTAAGATACAGGATTATTATTATGATTTGTACAACTATTAGAAAAGGTGACGACTGCGTATTCATGACATCAAAAGGCTGTAGCTACAATGAAGGCGCTTGTCTACCCATTATTGACGAATGCAACGGATGTCAGAGAACAGGAGAATTTGAAACCGGTGTTTATTGTACTGCTGCTCCTGATCCATCATTAAAATGGAAAAACGGCAATTGTAATATTGCAACTCATGTTAAAACCGTTGAAGTAACGAAAAAACAAAAAATCAACCCGATCAAAGCATCTAAAAGAAGATAGTCTTTATATATCAGTTTTATTTAAACTCTGTGGTTTTAGTCTTGATAAAGCTGCAGAGTTTTTTTTAGGTCAAAGTACGTTTCTAAAGCTTTATCAATAAATTGTTTTTGCGGTTTGTTTATCCAATAACCATTTTAAGAGATTGAATTTTTAACGAGTGAACTATGAATCCAATTGCACAAGAACTAAACGATATTATTAATGGGTCCAACCCCCACATTTTTGAAATGCTTTCCAATATGGGAAAAGCACTTTTCTTTCCAAAAGGCATCCTGAGCCAGAGTGCTGAAGCCAAACAATACGCACATAAAATCAATGCAACCATTGGTATTGCCAAAGAAGGCGCCAGTGTATTGAGTCTGCCGTCAGTTACAAAATATATCAAAGATATTGATCCGGACGATTATTTATCCTATGCTCCATCCTATGGGGTTCTTAATCTTCGAGAAAAATGGAAGTCTGGTATTTACAAAAAAAATCCATCTCTTGAAAATAAAAACATCAGCCTTCCTGTTGTCACTTCCGGTATCACCCATGGGATAAGCATTTTGTCTGATGTGTGGGTTGATTCCAATGATGTGATTGTTTTGCCTGACATGATGTGGGGCAATTACAATATGAGTTTTTGTATCAGAAACAGCGCGCGCATTGTTAATTACAAAGCATATGACGATAAGTTGACTCGATTTAATGTTGAATCGTTTGAACAGGTGATCCGTGAGCAGGCCAAGGAAAATGATAAAATTGTAACGGTTTTGAATTTCCCCCATAACCCGAGCGGATATTCTTTGAGTGTAGCTGAAGCAGACAAAGTTGCAAGTATTTTAATTGACGTTGCCCGGCAGGGAACCAATGTGGTCGCAGCGTGTGATGATGCTTACTTTGGGTTGTTTTTTGAAGAAGAAACCAGCAAGGAATCCATATTTTCCAAATTGGCTGGTGCGGACAAACGCCTTGTGGCGGTAAAACTGGATGGTGCCACAAAAGAAGATTATGTCTGGGGTTTCAGGACAGGATTTATTACCTATGGTGTGTATGGCGATGATGAAACAGTTTTGGAAGCGCTGGAAAAAAAGACAGCAGGATGTATTCGTGGAAATATTTCCAATGCATCCCATTTAAGCCAGACCATTCTTTTAAAATCCATGGAAGACATGAATTATGATGCCTATAAACAGGAGAAATTTGAACTTCTCAAAACCCGGGCATTAAAAATGAAAGAGGTCTTAAAAAACCCTAAATTTAAGGATGCCTTTGATGTTTATCCTTTTAATTCAGGATATTTCATGTGTATCCGCCTCAAAGATGTGAATGCTGAAAAATTAAGACTTCATCTGCTTGAAAATTATGGCACAGGTTTGATTGCCCTTGGAGAAAAAAATATCCGGGTGGCGTTCTCCTGCCTTGAGGAGAGTGATGTTGAAATATTATTTGATATCATTTTAAAAGGTATTAATGATCTCAGACAAGGTTAATGCCCATGGGTGTGGGAGAAAAGATAGGCTCGGCAGATATTGCAGTTGCCGGTAAGTGGCTATTCTATTTCGTTTTAATCGGTGTTATTGCCGGGTGCGGTGCCATTGTTTTTCATTATTTGTGCGGATTTGGCATGCATTATTTCCTGGATATGATGGCCGGATACAGACCAACATCTCCGGCAGGAGAACACCTTTTTTTACCCCATACCCAGACGCCGTTCAACAAATGGATACTTCTCATACTGCCTGCTTTAGGCGGTGTTGTCAGCGGCTGGCTTGTTTACACATTCGCCCCGGAGGCAGAAGGCCACGGAACTGATGCCGCCATTGATGCATACCATCATAAAGGCGGACTGATCCGGGGCAGAATTCCCATAATCAAAACCATTGCATCCACCATCACATTGACAACCGGGGGTTCCGGGGGCAAAGAAGGGCCTATCGCGCAAATCGGCGCAGGGTTTGGATCTTTTCTGGCCACCAAATTCAAGCTTTCCGAAAGAGAAAGACGGATCATGATGGCTGCCGGTATCGGTGCCGGGGTGGGCAGTATTTTTCGAGCCCCTTTGGCGGGCGCGCTTTTTGCTGCTGAAGTACTCTACCGTGACCCTGATTTTGAATCGGAAGTTATCATTCCTGCGGGTATTTCTTCTGTTGTCGCCTATTGTATTTTCTGTATTGTTTTCGGATGGGGTTCTTTATTTGATTCGCCTGGATTTAAATTTCAAAATCCATTGGAATTGGGGCCGTATCTTGTCCTGGCCGTTATTCTTGTACTCACTGCTGTTTTGTACATTAAAGTATTTTACGGGGTGATTGATCTGTTCAAGAAGTTTTCAATCCCCAACCATTTTAAACCAGCCATTGGCGGATTGATCACGGGTGTTATCGGCTTTTTTCTTCCTTATACACTTGCATTTGGGTATGGGATTGCACAAGAGGCTATTTTCAACCAGGTAGCCATCCCCACCTTGATCGCACTGGCCCTGGGAAAAATATTTACCACATCATTTTCCATTGGGTCCGGCGGCAGCGGAGGTGTGTTTGGTCCGTCCATTGTTATTGGTGCCGCCATGGGGGGGGCGGTCGGGAAAATCTTTAACCTGCTGATCCCTTCGGTTGTCACTACCCCTGGTTCCTTTGTTATTGTCGGTATGGCCGGCTTTTTTGCAGCAGTATCCAATACGCCGATTTCAACAATAATTTTTATCAGTGAAATGACCAACTCCTATCACTTGCTGTTGCCAAGTCTCATGGTGTGTTCCATTTGTTATTTGTTGTGCAGGAGATGGACGATCTTTGAAAATCAGGTTAAATCCAGGATTGATTCACCTGTCCATGCAGGAGAGGTGATGATGGATATCCTTCAAACCATGAAAGTTGGAAGTTTAAGACACTTGATCAAAGAAGTCAGATGTGTGAATGAAGATATGCCGTTCAGTGAATTTAAAAAATTTTTTTCAAGTACAAAACAGCACTATTTTCCCGTTATCAACAGCAAGGGGCATTTTTCCGGTATTTTTTCCTCTACTGATATCAGGGAAATTATTTTTACCCCCCATATAGAACAACTGGTTGTCATGAAAGATATCATGGTGTCAGATCTGATTTATACTTTGCCGTCCGAAGATCTGAACACCGTACTCTTAAAGCTGACTCAAAAAAATATTGATGCCTTGCCTGTTGTGGAAGAAAATGATTCAGGCAAGCTGATCGGTTTGATCTACAGGCGTGATATCATCTCTCATTACAATGATCATATCCAAAAAATAAAAGATCACGAATAATTTACTTTTTTTAAAAACAATCCATGAGCAGGTGCTGTCGGACCTGCTTTTGTCCTGTCTTTTGTTTCAAGTATTTTTCTAAACTGAGTAACCGTGATTTTATTTAATCCCGCAAGAACAATGGTTCCTATTAAATTTCGTACCATATATTTTAAAAAACCACTGCCACAAATTTTAAATACCAACCTATTATTATCCAACACGCTGATATGTGAAAAAAAGATTTCCCGGATGGTTGAAGATCTTGGACTTCCTGTGTTTTCAAAAGATTTAAAATCAAACACCCCTGTAATCTCATTGCAGCATTGATTCATAGCCTCAATATCGAGAGGATGCCGGATATGCCATTGATATGACCTGCCTATGGCGCAAGGATCTTCCCTGTTCAAAATAAAATAATGATATTCCTTGGAAACAGCTTTGTACCTGCCATGGAAATCATTATCCACAATTTGGCATTCCCTGATCACAATGGGTTGCTTGATTACACTGTTAACTCCTTTTTTAATATTCTGTGGCAATATACCGGTATTGACATGAAAATTTGCAACCTGACCAAATGCATGAACACCTGCATCTGTTCGTCCTGATCCTGAAATTCTGACATCCTGGTTCAGGATCATGCTTAAGGCTTTTTCAAGTTCACCCTGAATGGTTTTCTTGTCATTTTGTCTTTGCCAGCCAAAGAAATCCGTACCATCGTATTCAACAATAATTTTAAAATTTTTCTTCATTATTTCCAATTATATAAATATGATATCGTTTAACTACTTCTTTTAATCTTTTTTTATATGAAAGTCTTCAAAAATTCAAACAGCAACTTTCAATCTTTGTTGTGGGCAAACCAAGGTGACCAGATTATAGTATAAAATGGCTAAGTTTGCCCGTGGCAGTTATATGGGGATGTCGTATTCTGAAGAGTCATTATATCAGGTGTGTCTGAACTAATGCCATCAAGGAGGATGATATTGTATTCGCCCAAATATTATGGCATAGTATTTCACTGGCGGTCTTTAAAGCATATCAAAAGGTTTTGGACTGGAAAAAGGATAATGAAAGATACAAAAAGGACATTATGAATCTTCAGGGTGATTTTGAAGGATTAACTCTGGCAAGTATCCTTCAGCTGTTGTGTAATGATCAGAAAACAGGAGTGCTGACAGTAACCTGTGATGATGAGGAAAGCCGGGTTTTTTTTGAGCAGGGAACAATTATTTATGCATCAGCCTCTTTTAAGGAGGCAAGACTGGGGTCTCTGATGCGAAATGACGGAATCATTTCAGCGAAGCAACTTCAAAAATGTTTTGCCCTTGCCAGACAGGAAAAGATGCATCTGGGCAAAATACTTGTAGAAAAAGGATATATTTCGGTTGATACCTTGAAAAAGTATAATACCCGGCAGGTTGAAGCTATTTTATATAATCTTCTTTTCTGGAAAAAAGGCAGGTTTGAATATAAAGATACTAGGTTGAACTTAAAGGGCATGATTGTCACCCAGCTCAATCCCATGAAACTGATTCTTGAAGCATCCCGGCGTATTGATGAATTGTCAGTTCTAAAGGAATTCATCCCTAGTGATAAAATGGTGTTTAAAATGTCGGGAAAGGTGCAAAGCAAGGATGAGATAAAGCTCAATGCAAATGAGTGGCGGGTTCTTTCTTTGATTGACGGAACCCGGTCGGTCCGTCAAATCATAACTGAAAGTGGATATGATGAATTTGCTGTATATAAAATCTTTTTTTCCGTGATTTCATCCGGCTTGATTGAACAAAAAGAAGAGATTCAACTGGATGATCAGGGCGGGGAAAAAGATTTTTCCGCTATACTGACGGTTTTTAATGATATTCTTCAATCCATCAGTAAAAATATTGCTGATGAACTCGGGGACAGAAGTTATTCTTTGTTTGAAGAAATCAAGCCTGGACTTGCTATTGAATTTAAAGACGTCTTCAGAGAATATCACCCGGATAAACATAAAAATTCAAATTTTCAGGCCATTACCAATGCGTTGGATCAAATGAAATTTATTGAAGATCCAAAAGGATTTTTAATCTTGGGATTTACTGAATATTGTACCCAGCTATTAAAAAAGGCAGGGCAAATTCTGGGATCACAGCCCCTGATAAAAATTCTGAATGATATTGAAAATGTACTTGGATATGTAAAAAAATATCAAGCCGGGTCAAAAGAAAAAAGTAAAATTGTCAATAATATGAAAAATGTTATTGTACAACTTTCTTCTGAGTTTAAAACAGATAAAAAAAGCGGCTCCAAAAGAGGTATCTTTTCCTTTTTTTCCTGATGCCCGCCTCCTGATGGTTGTTGATTGCTAAGATGCTGCCACTTTTGCCCCGCCATAGGCTAAAAAGGAGAGCGCAGCTGTTCTGAACAATGCCTTGATAATTTCAAGTATATCATTATCAACTAATTGATCAAAAATGATAACATAATCGGCAATAAACAATAAGCACACCGTTATCAGGATCAGGTTGATGACGGTTCCGACTTTTCCACCGGCATATTTGATTCGGGCCGTATTAAAAACAAATATAATAATGAGATATATTATCAGGGTGAAAATCAGAATAATGGTTTGTGCTGTCATAACACTCCTCTTTATATAAAAGTTTTGAAAAACACAAACAAAGACTTTCATGTTTTTCTTTGTGGTCAAATCAAGGTAACCAGATTATAGTACAAAATGGCCAGATTTGCCTGTCTCAGTTTACACAAAAGAACTCTTAACCTGTTAAAATCAGTTTTCTTTCCTTTCTTGTTGCGGCACGTCAATCTGCCATGGGCGTTATTGAGTCTTCTTTTCAAGCTCAAGAAGATCTTTTGTGAATTTTATTATATTTTCCGTTAGAACAAAATTGTCAATTGATTTTTTTTTTATCACTCCAAGATAGTAATCACCAAAAGGAAAAATAAAAAAATCTTTTTGGTTTTTCCTGGAAAAAATAACATGGCTTAATCGGGTTTTACCAATTGCGTGTAGATGTTTGCCACAAAAAAAAACCATGTCAGCCGTTTTTTTGGGATCTTGAATATTATGGGTTGCAATTTTTCCTTTTTGGTCTACAAAAATATATTGATCCACACCTGTTAAGTTGGCAATTTGTATCAATTCTTTAAGGGTTGACATTTTGATTGTCCTTTTTTTTTCTGACGTATAAATTCAACTGATTTACCAGTTGGTCTACCAGTCGGTTTAACAGATCCATACTGTTTTTGGATAACGGAAAAATTTTGCAGGCAATGATAAAAGCCAGATTGCTGTCAATTATTTTAACAATCATATTTTTATTTGATATGATTAATACCATTTCATGAACATCCTGGTATTGAGCGTGACAGACCCAATAGCTGTTTGTTAAAATTTTCCCCAGAATATCCAGGTCTGTTTTTTTTAGAATACCGGGCATATTGTTTTTTAAAACCCCGGTTTTTCTGTGAAAGAAAAAAAAACCAATAATTTCAGGTAAATTTCCAAACAAATTCAAATCTTCATCTATTTGTTTTGAATACACTTTTCCTGCAGATTTGGTGCGGTATGAATTCAGATAGCTGCAATACTTACACCTGAACACGGCTTGTCCGTCTTTTAACTGTGTGGGGGATAAAATATTTTTTTCCCCACAATCTTCACAAAAGAAAATCATTTGACGTTATTGCAGTTTTAAGAGGTAAACATACCTTTGAACTTTTTCCAAATTCCCTTTGTCTTTTTCTGGAGGGAATCTGAAGAGTCTTTGTTTGATACATTGGTTTTGGCCTCATTTTTCATTTGGTCTATTTCCTCATTTGATTCACCTTGATTTTTCAACAGCGTAACAAGTGATGCAATGATTTTAACCAGACACGTTTTTTCAAGATTAGTTTGCCAGCGGCTTTCAAAATAAGAAAGGTCTTGCTTGATTGACATCATAGCGGATTCATCCTTAAGCCATTCCGGGTTTTCAATGACGGATTTCAGTCGGGTCAAAAGTTTGAAATCAGGCTCATTATTCACTGGGTTATTTTTATCTGCGTTATGCGTGTATTCTTCAAAGGAATCATCCTCGTATTGGAAAGGCACGATACCGTCTGCCGGATCATTATCTTCAATTGTGCATAATTCAATAGTCTGATCTTCCTGATCGTTAGGTGTGACCTCATTGTCTTCAGGGGTGTCCAGGCTGAAGAACTCATCTAAGCGACTCTCGATTTCAGGTATCGGTTCAGTATTTATTTTCCGGGCTGTAAAATTTTTTATCCCGTTGGATTGATTATCTCTTGTCTGTTCAATCATTCTCATAGCATGATCCGGGTTTGATTTATTAACGTCAAGCAGATGAATGGCATCTAATAATTCATCTGCCGGAGACTCTTTTGTAGCAAAAAGATCATCCATGACATTTCTTGGACCTGCCACTGATATTTTTTTGTTTGTTGATGCCGGCGGTGCCAGGGGATCAGGATCAGGTCTGTTTCCTGGCAGCAGGTTATCGTCTTGTTCGGGAAGCGTGATTAAAGGTATGATGTCATCATCTAAAGCAGATATACCTGTCTGCTTAATATGGGAGAGAGCCGGTTGTATAGAGTCATCATCGGAATTATCTGCTCTTACATATAGCTGATTTTTTTTGTTGGAAAATTTTTGTTTGATTTCATAAAACCGTTGGATATCGGTTTCCAGGAGGTGCTTTTTATCCGTTAATGCCATGTCGGGCGTATGAACAATTTTTTCAAGATTTTCAAAAACAGAGCGTAAAAAAGATATTGAGTCTGTTGGGGCATCTGCTTTAAGGATGCCGATATATAGTCCGGCAGTGTGGATGATCTTTAAAAAAGCCCGCTGGATTTTATAATTTTTTGATTTTGACAATAAGTGTGTGACAATTTTTTCGAAATTTTTCAAGTTGATTTCGGAAATTTCCCAGTCAATTGCTAAAATGGCTTCTTTCAGATCGTTCAATTCATTATCCGTAAATACTGAGCCTGATGCAATTTTGTTTTGTAGAGATTTGTACTTCTGAAGCTCTTTGGATAATATTTGGTTGATTTCATCTTTTTCAAGATTCGAGTTATTTGTTATTTTATCAAGCTTTTCTACAATTGAATTCAATACCGGTATAGAATCCGCATGCGCATTGTTTTTTTTTGACCCCAGATATTTTCCCAACGATCGCATCATCTTTAAAAAAGAGTTGACAATCGGTGGCTTTCCTTGTTGCAGTTCAAGTTGTAAAATCTGTTTTTGAAATGCGCCGATATCCTCATCTGTAATGTTTTCATTCAGGGACTGTATGATTTTTTTAAGCTCAGTTAGAGAATTCAAAAAAACCTCCTTAAAAAAGCTGGTCTTGAATTGATGCCAAAGTTATTGATATGATCTTTTTCAAGGTCAAAATAACGTTACCCCCTTTTAAGGCGCTGGCCTCATAGGCAGGGGCTCGTAAAACGCTGTTCAGATCTTTTTGCATGGTTTGGGAGGATATTATCGGAATATTTGACTTTTTCAGATCTGTTTTATTGTATTGCATGACAAGGGGAATTTTAAACAGATCAATATTGTGGGTGTTAAGGTTTTCATATAATTGATTGAGAGATTCAATATTTTTTTTTCGCTGCTCTTTTTGAACATCTGCAACAAAGGTGACGCCGTCAACACCCCGTAATACAAGCTTTCTGGTGGCATTATATTTCACCTGTCCGGGAACTGTGTATAATTGAATGGTAACGTCAAATCCTTTTATTTGACCCACGTCAAAAGGTAAAAAATCAAAAAACAGAGTTCGGTCATCCTGTGTTTTCAGGCTGACCATTTCGGTTTTTATCTGATTTCGGTAAGTTTTGTTGATATATTCAAGATTGGTTGTTTTTCCACCTCTGCCGGGACCATAATAAACAATTTTAATCTGAACTTCCCTGGTTTTTAAGTTGATCAGCGCCAAACCTTATCCCTCTTAAATAAAACCAAATGGTAAGATAATTTTATCGTGTTTTGATGAGTGATCAGTCATTGGCCAATATAGTATTGATTTTTTTGATGGTTTCAGTCACTTTTAATCTCACCAGTCCCAATGATATGTCTTTGTTGAACATTGTAATCAAAAGGGTTTCATCATTGACTTTGCTGAAATGAATACTTGATTTCTCTCCCCTGTGAAACAATAATGAAAATTCGGATTCACCCACCAGCTTTGCCATTGCATCAACCGCTGCAAAATTACCGGCAGCAAGAGCGGCAAAGGCAGTGGAATCCAAATGGCTTTTTCCATTATCATGCTTGGCAATGGTATTTCCGGCCATATCCATAAAGATAACATGATCCAGTCCAGACTCTATAAGGTTGGTATGGATTACATTATCAATAGCGTATAATTGAGTTTGATTAAACATGGCCGGATGTTAGCGCAAAATACTGAATAGTGCAATAATATTAGTGATTTTTTTTTGGGGATTTAAGGCCTGTATTTGTGAAAAATATGTATTGCAATCATAAAACAATATATTATCAATCCTTTAAAAATAAATTGGAGAACTTCAGGTTTAATTGAAGAGGAGTTAATGAATTGACAGTTTAAATTTTCCTTGTTGAAACCCGAAACTTGCGATAAGTGTATTAATTCGATTGAATGGTAAATCATGTAAAGGTGTAATGTGTTCGGATTCGGCTTTTCATTGTCCAGGAAATTATTTGTTTTTATCTGCCTGATTTTATTTTTAATCATAGTTCCTTTTTTTTATATCGCCAAATTATCTCTCACCGAGTTTGGAACCTATGCCTATGCTGTAAATAAAAAACAAATAAAAGATATGTCCAATTCTTATTTGTCAAGAATAGCAGCTGAGCAGGCTGATACCTATGATGAGATTTTTAAAAGGATAAAAACAGCATCTGCCTTGCTAGGCAGTAATGCCACAAGTGTTTACCATAACATTGATGTGTTATGCAAAGTGCCGATAAAAGAGACGCTAAATCTTCAAAAGACTCAAGAGAGCCGGATTTTTTTAAATCCTCAACAGGAGCCTGTTGTTATTTGTTACTGGGGAAAAGACGCTATTGGCGATGAAATAAAAAATGAGCTGAATGCATTGTCCCATTTTGAGCCCATCTTGATGAAAACAAAGGAACTGGTTCGTGAAAGTTTTGCAACTCATATTGTTACAATTTCAGGCATAGGGTGTTATTATGCCTTGGACGCAAAATCGAAAAATGCATGTTATAATTTTCTGGTTTCAAATGAATTTGATCTAAGAGATAGTGAGCCGGTAACTGTTTTTACAAAACAGGAGATCAAATATCGTGATACCCAATGGACAAATATTTATAAAAGTAACGTAATTGATGGATTGTTGCTGACAGCCTCAACACCTATTTATGATCAAACTGGTGAATTAAAAGGTGCCACCGGTATTGATATCCCGGTAGAACATATTGTCCGTGACTTAACGGAAGGTGCAGTTATTGCCGATATGAATATTCTTTTTGCATTTCTCCAGAACAGGGAAGGTAAAATTATTGCATTTCCCAGTGAGTTTTTTGATCTCTTTGGATTGGATATTGATTTGCGTCATGATAAGAATTCAAGTGATATTTTCAACTACAATTTAAAGGATTCTTCAATTGAGGCAATTCAAAGGATTTCTCCAGGTGAGCCTGATTTCCACAGGGGAGTTGTTGAACTGGTGATAAATAATGAAAAATATCTTTTGGCCATTGGCTGTCTGGAATCAGTTGAATGGTATCTTGTCCTGGTGACAAGGGAAGCCGATCTTATTACATCAGTTAATAAAACAGAATTTGCTCTGAAAAACAGCCTTTCTGCAATATGGACAGATTTTATTCGTTATTGTTTATTGATTATTGTTATTTCTGTGATGCTGGTATGTTTTGCCATACGGATATTCATATCTCCTATAGAACAATTTATCGCAGCCACCCACAGAGTTGCGAGCGGTGATTTCACTTTAATCCCTCAAACCGGCAGAGAAGATGAGGTAGGAAAGCTTTTCAAGTCATTTAATTTGATGGCGGAAAAATTAAGGATTTCAGGAAAAATAGAAAATGAACATGCTCTCGAACTGAAACATCGGATCAGATTAAGAACGAATGAACTTGAAAAGAGTAATGAACAACTCAGTAAAATTAAAAATGATCTTGAGAAAACAGTTGCAAAACGAACCGGTCAACTTAAAAGATTGAATGAGTATCTTGTTTATACTGAAGAGAGGGAAAGAAAGGCTATTGCGTCAGATCTTCATGACAGTGTGACTCAAACCCTTGCAATTAGTATTTTTAAATTAAAGAATATTCGGGAATCCGGCACAGGCATGGATGAAATGGATTTTTCAGAACTTCAGGCGTATCTTGAGCAGGCTATCAAAGAAATCCGTTCCTTGATTTATCAGCTCAGCCCTCCGATCTTGGATGATTTTGATATTGAACTTGCTTTGGGGTTTTTAATAGAAGAAATAAATGCAAAGCACCACAGTCATATCTATTATATAAATAATATTGAAGATCAGGTGAGTCTGGATCAGGCTGTTAAGATTACTTTATACAGGGCCGTAAATGAGCTGATTTCAAATGTTTTGAAGCACTCGGGTTCTAAAAATGCTGAAATTGAAATATTAAATACACAGGATGCAATCCAAGTAAGGGTTGAAGACAAGGGGGTCGGTTTTGATGTGGATATGGTAATGTCAAAGGACTCTCATGGTTTTGGATTACATAGCCTCGCAGAGCGAATGGAAAATTTCGGGGGTAAAATTCAACTGGATTCAAAACCTGGAAAAGGAACAAGAATTTATTTGATCGTACCCGTTTCTTATAACAAAGACAGTGAATATGAAAAAAATTAAGATTATTTTAGCGGATGACCATAGTATCTTACAGGAGGGGCTATGCATTTCCCTGGAAAGGGAAAAAAGCTTTGAAGTCGTTGCAATGGCGGATTCAGGTTACAAGGCCATTGAACTTGCAACTCTTTACCAGCCTGATGTTATCATTATGGATGTTAGTATGCCGGGGCTTAACGGAATGGAAGCAACAAGACAAATTCTTGCCAAGCATCCTGAAATAAAAGTTATTGCACTTTCCATGCACATGGAAAAAATTTATATTACCGGAATGATGAATGCCGGGGCTTCAGGGTATATTTTAAAAGTTTGTTCTTTTAAAGAACTGCTTAAATGTATTCAAATTGTTTTGTCTGGAAAGATTTTTTTGTACCACGAGATAAGACACTTGGTTAAAGGTAATGATGGAAATCTTTTTAAGCATAAACGAGTTTCAGCCTTTTCATCGTTGTCCAGAAGAGAAAGAGAGGTGTTACAATTGATTGCAGAAGGGCACAAGAGAAAAGAAATTGCAAAAAAATTAAAAATCAGTATCAAAACAGCAGATATCCATCGAACACATTTGAAAGCCAAACTCAATATCCACAGCGTGCCTGAGTTGACAAAGTTTGCCATTATAGAGGGTGTGACCTCTTCTTTGATATGATTATGTTGATATTTGTTGATTTTAATTTGGCAAACTGACACATTAGTTCTTGACACATTTTTTAAAGGGTGGTAAAAGTCGCCTTGTTCAGCAAAAATGCTCGGGGCGTAGCGCAGTCTGGTAGCGCACTTGTCTGGGGGACAAGTGGTCGCTGGTTCAAATCCAGCCGTCCCGACCAAGTATTAAAGAGGGGTTTCAGAGTTTTATGAAAGCTCTTTTTTATGGCAAAACGCAACTGGCTACAGGTTTAGTGTTCTGTGTTTCCTCAATAGCTTCTGCCAGGATCTGAGGTACCCCATACAAAGTATCTGCTGATTTTTTTCATATGAAGATAATATGCTTATCGACTCCTTAAATACTTTTGTTAAAATAATGCTTGAAAAAAGTCCAGTCAGATGTTCGGATTGTTTTTGGGGTTAAATTTATCGTATTTTGTACACACCTGTCCACTTCCGGCCAACGGCCAGCTAGCAGACAAACACAATAAAGACAGATCAGCCAAACAAGCCAAGTTCCATAAGGCTTTCTTCGCTGATAGTTTCATCATTATAAAGCTGAAGAAATTTTTTCAAATTATACGCAGTTTGACATAAAACAGACCAGATGTGGTTCCCGTCAATGCCCCGATAGAGAAGGAAAAGAAACCAACCATTTACAAAAATTAGATATTTTCAAGTATTGCGGCTCAGCTTCTTTTTATCCTGATCTACACAAAGCAATATGCAACCCAAACTATGCAAGGGCAATTGTTTGGAATTTCCCTGCCGAAGGCAAATTCTTGGATTCATTATCTTATGCCGATCTTATCATTAGCTCTGGATAAACTTAAAGCGACTCCCAGCTGAAATATGCAGGATCTTCACGAGAAAGAAGCCTCAGTTTATTCTCATGACGTTACAGAGCGGACAATTTAGCGCCCCAAAGATAATATACTCAGTAAGCTTTTGCTCACATGCTGTTGAACTGATACCTCCCTGATTTTTGGGGTAAGGGGCGTAGAAATTTTAAAACACACCAAATATGGATCAGGCCAAAATAAGTGTAAGCGGTAATTAAACCCCATCTACTAAGGCCTCCAGATTTCGCTTAATATCTCTTCTCAAAAAGGAGGTGTGTATTGAGCAAATCGTGGAAGAAAATAAACGAAGAAAAGGCAATATTCTGGAAAACACATATCGATCAATGGACTGAATCCCGCCTGTCCCAAATAGAGTACTGCCGCCAGAATGGCCTGAGGCCGAACAGGTTCACCTATTGGAAGATTAAATTCGGTAAACCAAATCAGCCCACAGGACTGGTTCAGGTTCCTGTGCCGACTCACTTTTGTCAAGCAGGGCTAAAACTGAATATAGGCCGGGAACTGCAAGTGGAAATCCCTGACGGTTTTAAGAAAGAAACCCTTGAGCAGGTGCTTTCTGTATTGAAGGCTGTCCAATGATGAATTTTCCGTCAGACACCAAGGTCTATCTATTCTTAGGCGCAACGGATATGCGCAAAGCTATTAACGGATTGTCCGTCATTGTCAGTGAACAGATGCAACTTGACATATTTTCCTCCAACTTGTTTGTATTCTGCAACCGGACGCAGACCATTTTAAAAATTTTATACTGGGATAAAAATGGCTTCTGTATGTGGCAGAAACGTCTTGAAAAAGACCGTTTCAAGTGGCCGAAAACATCTGACGATGTCATGAATATTACCAGTCGAGAGTTGTCCTGGTTAGTTGACGGCCTGAATATAAATCAGGCACATAAACCCTTGAAATATTCCATGATTTATTGATGTTAAAACTATGAAAAAGCCCGTGGTTATGGTATATACAGTCCATGACTAAAGGCAAGGTAAAAGGTAATCGGAATCTGGATGAAGTGAAGAAAATTACTTGTGATTTGATTGATGAGAATCAAATCCTTAAAGAGCAGGTTAAATCACTTCAGAATATGATCTTTGGTCGCAAATCAGAGAAAACGCCTAAAGATGACGGGCAAATGTCTCTGTTCGATATGCCTGAACCCGAACTTCCTATCCTGGAAAAAGAGGAGGAAGACGTAACGATTGGTGAACATACCCGTAAAAAACGTGGCCGCAAGCCTTTACCCGCCGATCTTCCCCGTATAGATGTTATACATGAACTCAGCGAGGATGAAAGACAGTGCAACTGCGGTTGCCTTAAGGAACGCATCGGCCAGGAAGAGTCAGAACAACTGGACTATATCCCTGCCAAAGTAAGGGTACTTCGAAACATCCGGTATAAATACGCCTGCAAAAATTGTGAAGGTGTGGAAGACGACGGCCCCACCGTGTCAATTGCCAGGATGCCTGAACAGATTATCCCCAAAAGCATTGCTACCCCGGGCCTTCTGGCACATATTCTGACCGCAAAATTTGCAGATGCCCTGCCGTTTTACCGTCAGGAAAAGCAATTTACCAGGATCGGTATTGAACTTGGCCGGTCGACCATGTGTACATGGGCCATGAAAGTCGCTGACGCCTGTGATATTCTAATCGACATGATGCAAAAGGACATACTGGCAAGCCCGATGATTGGTGCTGATGAAACACCTCTTCTGGTCTTAAAGGGCCCCCGGAAATCAAAATCATATATGTGGATTTTTAGAGGTGGTCCGCCTGATATGCCAATTATTCAATTCCAATATCATCCGACACGATCCGGAGATGTTGCCGCATCATTTTTGAATGGATACAAAGGCATTGTTCAGACGGATGGCTATAAAGGATATGATTTTCTGGACAAAATAACAGATATCATTCATGTGGCATGCTGGACTCACGCCCGCAGGGGATTTAAAAATGTAACAAAAGCTGCAGGGAATAAAAAGAGTTCATCGGGCAATGCCGGCACCGCTTTAAAGTATATCAGTCTGCTTTATAAAATTGAAAAAGAAGCCCGGGTGCAGGAATTAACGCCTGACCAATTATATGCTCGGAGGCAAAAAGAAGCGGTTCCAATTTTAGAAGAGTTCAAGAAATGGCTTGATGCAAGAGTGGAAAAAGTTCCTCCCAAAAGTCTGCTTGGCAAGGCGATCCATTATACTCTCAACCAATGGCACAGGCTCATCCAATACACGACCGACGGAATCATCAGGCCTGATAACAATCTGGTTGAAAATGCCATCCGACCTTTTGTGGTCGGACGAAAGAATTGGCTTTTCTCGGACACCGTTAAGGGTGCCCGGGCCAGTGCACTGATTTACAGCTTGATTGAAACAGCCAAATCAAATGGGCTGGAGCCATATTGGTATCTCAAATATCTGTTTGAACACTTGCCTGAGGCTATGACGGAAGATGATTTTAAGGCGTTGCTTCCATACAATGTCGATAAAAAACAGTTGGCTTGACCTTCCGCCCCCTGAGTGGGGTTAAAACATCGCTTACAAATAAGTCTTGACACGGGGCCAGCTTTATCTTTAATTTGATATGGTTTTTGCGCGTTGGTTATGGATAGCCACACACAAAAAATAGACACTGCCAGTCATTGGGAAAAACTATGAAAAAGCTTTTAATGGTTGTATTTGTTATGATTGCCACATTTTTTTTAATTCCAGAATCGGCAATATCAGGCCAGGATTTAGAGCTAACAAAAAAGCTTATTCATCCTTCTGCTTTAAACGGATTAGATGTTGATCAGTACAGATATGGATTGCTACGTTTAAAAGAAAATTACAATATTGATGGATGGAATTGGATCGAAAAAGCTGCTTCACAAGGATACGAAAAGGCTATCGCCGCCATGATAAGCCACTATTTGCATGATGGGGACACTCCTGACTATGAAATGGCAGCTCATTGGATTGAACATGGTGCAAAATCTGCAAAAGACAACCGGACAAAGTATCAATATTTGCTCGGGAATATGTATGTTAAGGGGCAGGGAGTTAAAAAAGATTTCAAAAAAGCAGTATATTGGACCAAACTAGCTGCGGAGGGAGATCACGTCGTAGCTCAGTACAATCTTGGATTGTTTTACGCCAAAGGGATGGGGGTTCCTCAGGATTATAAACAGGCGCGTGATTGGTTTAAAAAAACCGACCGATCTTATCGCATTGGTAAGCCTCTAAATTATTGTATTATTGATGCTCGTGAGATCAAGGTTACCCATTATGGAAAGGCGCAATATGAACTTGGCATACTCTACGCTCAAGGATTGGGGGTCGAAAAAAGTGAGGAGATAGCCTGTTCTTATTTTAAATCGGCTGCCATAGATGGTGTTTCAAAAGCTCAGTATACTCTTGGTGCAAATTACATTGAAGGTAAAGGTGTTGAAAAGGATGCTGAAAAAGGAGCTTTCTGGATTAAGAAAGCAGCTGAGGGTGGTCATGCATTGTCTCAATTTGTTCTTGGAAAGTTGTACTTCAAAGGGATAGGCGTTCCACAAGACAACGAGAAGTTTGTTTTTTGGATTGGAAAAGCTGCCGAGCAAGGATATAGCCAGGCGCAAAGAGCCCTTGGAGAGCTATACGTTGATGGTCAGTATATTTCAAAGGATTACAAAAAAGCCGTGGATTGGTTCGAAAAGGCTGCCGCACAAAACGATCACATGGCTCAATACAAACTTGGCATAATGTATTTTTTGGGACAGGGGGTTGAAATAGATCATAAAGCATCTTTTTTCTGGGCAAAAAAAGCCGCCGATCAGAATAATGTTTATGCGCAGTACTCACTTGGCGGAATGTATTTAAAAGGTCAAGGTGTCTTGCAGAATTATGAAATGGCATATGTTTTGGAGAGCCTGGCAGCCTCTCAAGGATTAAAAGAGGCGATCACCGCACGAGATAAAATCGCAAAAATATTATCACCAGAACAACTTTCTTCTGCTAAAAAGCTTCTCTCAAAAAAAAGTCTTTGATTTTGACCTCATAGGGTACCTATGTGTCTGTATAGATGTCGACTCAAGTTGAAACAAAATTTAAACTGAACTGAACAGGACGGGTAAGAAATATTAAAAATGGAATAGGCACTGGTTTAGTTGAAATAGGATGTGTCAAAGCAATTCGTTTAATATTTTCAATAAGATAGATTGTCTATCCAACTGAACCAGTGCCGAGTTCTCTGAAAGCTCTTTGTTAGTTTCTAAGCGTTGTGTTGTTTTATTTATGTGTCTGTAACATTTCAAATTTTTTCTTTCGTCTTGACATTATCCTTTAAATCAAATAGTCAAATGAATACATCTTATTTTATAAACTTGCGATATTTTATGAGGAAAACTGGTTCAAAATTATAATAATAAATTAGCATGGTATTGACCAAACAAAGACTCAAAGACTCAAAGGTTGCGTTACACCCAAAAATAACCAGGAGGAAACGTATTGATGAAATTGGATAGGTTGGCAGTATTAATATTCATTTTTATTTTCTTCTTTTTTTTTACACCTGCGGCTGCAAAAGACCATCCTGACGAAAAAAATAATGATATACCCGAAGTTTCACATCCTTTTGCAGATGTTTCAGATCACGCACAGGATAAGGGTGGACACGGTCATGTTAATCTGGGGGAGACACTGCCGCTTTACAGCTGCATTCCCTTTGCCGGTATGCTGTTGTCCATTGCCTTGTTGCCGCTGATTGCCGGCAATATCTGGCACCATCATTTTGGTAAGATTTCCGCATTCTGGGCGGCCAGTCTTGCACTGCCGTTTATCAATGCCTATAAAGGTCTTGCCGTTTATGAAATCCTTCACATTTTTCTGGCAGACTATGTCCCTTTTATTATCCTGTTATGGGCTTTGTTTACTGTTTCCGGCGGTATTTTGCTTCGGGGAACATTGAGGGGGACGCCCATTGTGAATACAGGCATTATACTGATCGGTACGATTTTAGCCTCATGGATGGGTACAACCGGGGCTGCCATGCTCATGATCAGGCCTTTTTTACGGGCAAATGACTATCGAAAAAATAAAACTTTTATGGTCGTATTTTTTATTTTCCTGGTTGCCAATATCGGGGGCGCATTGACACCGCTTGGTGATCCGCCGTTGTTTTTGGGATTTCTTCATGGAGTCAGTTTTTTCTGGACCTTTAAAATTTTACCCCATATGATTTTAGCCACCATTATCCTCCTTATCATCTATTTTGTGATTGACACATATTATTACAAAAAGGAGGGTGCTTCTACGCCTGATGATGGTGAGAAAAAACCGTTAAGACTGGTTGGAACCTATAATTTTATTTTTCTGGGTGGAATTGTTGGCTCTGTTTTGATGAGTGGTATCCTGGATTTGGGAGAAGTGTCAACTCTTGGGGTTCACAGGGCAATACAAGATTGGGTAAGGGATGGGCTTCTCATTGCTCTGGGAATTGGTTCACTTCTGGCGACACCCACGGTTCTCAGGGAGGAAAACGAATTTTCATGGTTCCCGATAATAGAAGTTGCCTATCTGTTTATCGGTATTTTTATTACTATGATTCCATGCCTTTTATTGTTGAAAGCGGGGCCAAATGGAGAATTTGCATTTTTGATCAATGCTGTAAAAAAACCGGTTCACTATTTTTGGGTTACAGGTATGTTATCGGCATTTCTGGATAATGCACCAACTTATCTGACCTTTTTTAATACAGCCCTTGGCAGTTTTTATTCAGGACTGACAGAAAGCACTGCTGTTCCTCTGCTGATGACTGAAAATGCAATTTATCTTAAGGCAATTTCATCCGGTGCTGTTTTTTTTGGTGCATGCAGTTATATAGGCAATGCCCCCAATTTTATGGTTCGATCCATAGCAACCGAGGCTGGGACACAAATGCCCAGTTTTTTCGGATATATCCTGAAGTATTCTTTAATTTTTTTAATCCCAACCTTTGTTATTGTAACCTTTATTTTCTTTTAATATACTGGTGATACAGTACCTGATAGCTTGAAAAGGAGTAAGACAGCCAATGAATATTGATCTTAAAAGATTAAAATTAGCAATAATAGGTGGAAACAGTCCGTGCAAACAAATTCTTGAAATATTGCTGGGACCTGGATTAAAAGAATTGTCCCCTGAAGTTATTGTGGTTGCAGATACTTTGAAACAGGCTGAAGGAATAAAATATGCCCAAAAAAAAGGGATATTGACAACCACGGATTATAATGAAGTGTGCAGCCTTTCAGGTATTGATGTTATTTTAAAACTAAAGAATGATGAAATTTTGGGCTGCATGCTGGAAAAAGTGAATACTGAATGCGTCAGCATTTTTGATCTTACTTCCTACCGGGCCATGTCCTTTTTGAATTTTTTAAAAGCAGAAGAAGACAAGATTAAGATTAAAAGAAGAATTCAGGCGAATAAAATAGACAAGAATGAAATTTTAGAACTGCTGGATCAGTTTTTAACTCAAGTTCAAAAAAATGCTGAACAAGAAAACCAATACCTTAAGGTTGAAAGAGAAGGGCTTCTGGAGATGGAAAAAGAGATGTCCCAGATCATTCAGGGCAGCATGATTCCGACCTTTATCATCAATAATGAACACATCCTTACCCACTGGAACAGGGCCTGTGAAGAACTGACCGGACACAATGCCTATGAACTTGTGGGAACAGACCGGCAGTGGGTTCCTTTCAGGTCGGCCAAGAGACCCACCATGGCTGATGTGATAGTAGGCGGAATGTCGGAACAAGAGGTGACAAAATATTATGGGTCTGCCTGGAGAAAATCGGCACTGATAAAAGAAGCGTATGAAGCCGAAGAGTTTTTTCCTCATCTCGGAGAAAATGGAAAATGGATTTTTTTTACCGCAGCCCCTATAAAATCGCCGGACGGAAAGGTGATGGGGGCTATTGAGACCTTAAAAGATTTGACAGAAGACAAAAAAACCCAGGAAGAACTGGAGTTGCAGGACAAGGAATTGTCCAGGCTCTATGAAAAATATAAAAAATCAGAAGTAAAATACAGGTCCCTGTTTAACAACAACCCCAACCCAATATTTATCATAGATCGGCAAACTCTTGAGATTCTGGATGTGAATCACCGTGTGGAAGAAGAGTATGGGTACTCAAAAACAGAACTTTTAGGAATGGATTTTCTTGATATAGGGGATAAATCCGATGAAACCATTAAAGAAGGCCTTGAGGGGCTTGTCCAAAAAAACTCCATTTTGTTCACAAAGAAAAAGCATTTTAAGAAAAACAAACAATCATTTTTTGTTAATGTCAAGGTTGTGACTGCCACCTATAGTCACCGGGATGTGCTGATTGCATCAGCAACTGATATCACCGAGAGTGTTGAAAAAGAAACCCAGTTGATCCAGGCAGGGAAACTGGCCACCCTGGGAACCATGGCAGCCGGTATGGCCCATGAAATCAATCAGCCGTTAAATGTCATACAGATCTGTGCCGACCTGATTTTGAAAATGATTAAAAAGGGACTTAAAATTCCTGACGATGAAATGGTGATGATGGCCAATGATATTATTGAGAATGTTGCCAGGGCAGCCGGTGTAATCAAGCATGTCAGGGATTTTGCAAGGCAATCTGAAAGAGATTTGAAAAAACTTGTGATTAATGACCCCATAAATGACGTGTTCAAGGTTTTGGGACATCAGCTGATGGTTCATTCCATTAAAGTCGATCTTGACCTTGATCCTGATATTCCTCAAATTCGTGCAGAGCATAATCGTCTGGAGCAGGTGTTTATAAACCTTGTGACCAATGCCATTGATTCCATGGATGAAAAAGCTGAAAAAGCTAAAACAACTGAGAATGGTGATGTACCTGTGGAAAAAATACTGCAAATCAAAACATATGTTCAAGAAGATTGGGTTGTAACTAAGGTGTCTGATACCGGACTTGGCATGACAGATGAGGTTAAAAGAAAAATATTTGAACCCTTTTTTACTACAAAAGAGACAGGTAAAGGGACTGGTCTTGGCACCAGTATCAGTTTTGGAATCATAAAAGATTATGGGGGAACCATTGATATCAAGAGTGTATATGGCAATGGTGCGACTTTTATAATCAAATTTCCAGCAATTGAATAAGGAAATAAACTATGTCGGCCAATAAGATATTAATTGTTGATGATGAAGAAATTATTGTCAGGCTGCTTTCCATTTCTCTTCGAAGTGACGGGTATGAAACATTTACTGCCTATAATGGTGAGCAGGGACTTGAGGTGTTTGAATCCCAACGGCCCGATATCGTGGTCACGGATATAAAAATGCCGGGAATGGACGGGCTTGAACTGTTAAAAAAGATCAAGGATATTGATCCTGAAAAAGAAGTGATCATTGTCACAGGGCATGGTGATATTGATTCAACCATCAAGGCACTTCAGCTTGGAGCCAGTGATTTTATCAATAAACCGGTTAGGGACGAGGCTCTGGCCATTGCCCTTGAAAGAGCAAAAACAAAGATTGCTATCAGGGAAAAACTGGCGGAATATACTGAAAATCTTGAAATTAAAATTGCAGAAGCAACCGAAGAAATTCGACGTAAATCAAATTTTCAGAGGCTGTTGATCAAAAGCTCCAATGATGCCATTGTGGCATTTGATCATGACTGGCTTGTCGTAGTTTACAATCCTCAGGCGGCAAAGATGTTTGGTCGCCCTGCAAAGGATGTCAGAAATAAAATGACTATTGACGATCTTTATATGCCTAAAATAGCAAAAATTTTTAAACTCCAGGCCCAAACGGATAAAAGCCGGAAAACACGGCCATGGAAGGATTATACGATCAACACAAAAAACGGCAGGCAGATTCCGATTCGATATACCAGCAATGTACTCCATGAAAAAGGAGAGTTCGTTGGAACAGTTACTTTTTTCCAGGATTTAACGGAGATCAAACGGCTTGAAAAAGAGCTGGTCCAGTCGGAACGGCTGGCTGCGGTAGGGCAGACAGTAAGCGGCCTTGCCCATTATGTGAAAAATATCCTAATCGGGCTTAAAGGAGGCAGCTATGTTGTTGATGTGGGGATTAAAAAAAATAATACAGAGAAACTCAAAACCGGTTGGGAAACCATAAAAAAAAATATCAAAAGAGTCGGGGATCTGACTCAGGATCTTTTAACTTATTCCAAGCAGCGGGAGCCGGAATTTGAAGTGTGCGATCCCAATGCTATTGCCAATGATGTTATTGAGCTGGTAGTTGCTGTTGCAGAATTAAAGGGTGTTCTCATTTTAAAAGAACTTGACACAGGAATAGGCGAGGTGATAGCAGACCCGAAAACCATTCATAGATCATTGCTTAACCTTGTTAACAATGCTATTGATGCCTGTCTTGAAGATGAAGATACGTCCAAAATTCATGAAATAAAGATTAAAACGTATAAAGATAGAGACAATTACTTGTGTTTTGAAGTTAAAGACAATGGTTGTGGAATGGATGAAAATACTCAAAAACAGTTGTTTAACCCCATGTTCAGTACAAAAGGGGGGAAGGGCACAGGGCTGGGATTACTGGTTACAGGAAAGCTTATAGAAGAACACAATGGAGTTATTAAAACTGAAACCAGCCTGGGAGATGGAAGCACATTTACGATTAAACTTCCCTATGAAAAAGAAAATGGGGTTGATATCAATTGACCAAGGAGGATGGATTATGAGTAAAAAGGTTCTTGTGGTAGATGATGATCCGGATGTCAGGTCATTTGTTGTCACAGTTCTGGAAGAAAACCAGTATATGCCTTTGGTTGCTCAAGATGGTGTGGAAGGTTTGGAAGTGATAAAAAAAGAACATCCTGATCTGGTAATTCTTGATGTGCTGATGCCGAGGGGAAGCGGGATTCGATTGTATCGTAAATTAAAAACAGATGAAGATCTCAGCCAAATACCCATTATCATGTTTACTGGGATTACACTTCGATCTTTTTTGAAGTCTCAAAAAGTACTTGATGAATTCAAGGGCGGTGAAGTTCCCAAACCTGCCATTTATCTGGAAAAGCCGGTTGAACCGGAAGAGCTGGCTGCGGCAATCAAAAAAAAACTTGGTTGATTAATTGATTATAGCTGATGAGATTGGAGGCATTATGGAAATAAGAAAATTACTCTTTGTAACAAAGTTTGAGGACCTTTGTTATGATGCGCTGAAGTCTTTATTGGCGTTACGGCGCGCAGCACTGGAGCATGTCGTTTTTCTGACAGTAATTGAAAGAGACAAGGTGGCAATGAAAAGAGGGGTTGGCTATCTTAAGGAAGAAGAAGTCAAGTTAAAAGAAATAGCAAATATCAGGTTTATTGACTGGGCGGAAAATTTATTTGAAATGGGTATGGAAGTCGGTGCTTACATGGAAGTTTCCAGTCTGATTCCTGAGATTCTCAGAGTTGTTAAAAAAGAGTCGCCGGATCTGATTGTGATCGGTCGTTCCCATAAAGGGCCTTTAGAACAGCTTTATGCCGGATCTGATGTTACTGAGTTGATCAGGCGCACAAAAGTTCCTATCCTGGTATTCAAACACATGATGGAAGATAATATTGTCCCTGAAAAATTGTTTGAACGGCCTTTGTTTGCTACAAACTGGTCAGAAACCGGTAAAAAGACGGTTGAATATATCAAGGGCATGAAAAATGTCATTGGTGAACTTCATATCATGCATGTGGTAAAAGACAGTGCTTTGAAAAGTCCGGATACTCATGAAGTTCAGAAAGTCAGAAAGGTGGAACGAAAAAAATTAGATGAGCTTTGTGATGAACTTGAACAAGATGGAATCAATGCCAGGGGCCATGTATATGTGGGAGATCCTCAAAAAGAGATTGAAAAAGCGGCAAAAGAATACCAGGCCAGTATGATTATTTTAGGTTCAAGTGAAAAAGCGGCTATTTTGGAGCGATGGGTAGGATCTATTTCAAAAAATATCGCCGACAAATCCATTTTCCCCTGTCTTCTTATTCCAGGTGAAAAAGATTTTTGATAATTGCCTTCTATCAGTGATAGGGTTTAGTCGAAAATAACTTTATTATAACGGCAATACTGAATTTGAATTATTTGTTGACTCCAAATCATGGTTTTGGTATTGCTCAACTTGAGTTGGTAACAGAAGCATAGCTTATTTAAGGATAAATAAGGATAAATTATGAAACTCCTATTCATAGACGATGAACAGACCTTTTTGAATTATCTTGCCAAACGGCTTATTCTTGACGGATTTACGGTTAAAACCACTTTTTCAGGGGAAGAAGGTGTTGAAGTCGCTTCAAAAGAGGATTTCGACGTCGCTGTCGTGGATTTGCAGATGCCGGGGATTGATGGTATTGAAGTCCAGAAACAACTCAAGGATCTTCAGCCGAATTTGCCCTGCATCGTTCTCACCGGGCATGGGAGTGTTGAAAATGCCCTGGAAAGCGGCAAATACAATGCGTTTAAATTTTTATCAAAGCCTGTGGATATGGATACGCTTATCAAAACCATAAACGCGGCTTATGATTTCAGAATGCAGCAGGAAAAACTGTCCTCTGGATCTGACGGTTCTCAAGGGATAAAACAACAAGGCGTATTAGGCAAGTTGTATGGCAAATTTCGCAAGCTGTACGGCGTTGAAAAATAGCTTGTTTTAAACCTTTTTATTTTCATTTTTTTGGGAAAGGAGGTTGTTTCTTTGACTGTTTCCAGCAATGGGGTTGCCAAAAGTTATGCTAAATCGACAAATATTTTTTTTAAGGTATTCTTTTCTTTTCTGATTACATTCGTTTTAATGTTTTTATCCTGGATTGTGCTATCCGGCAAATTTGATCCACTGCTGTTATGGCTGGGGGGAATTTCAAGTTTTTTTGTGTCATACTATTTTTATGATCTTTTGTTTCCCTTATTGGAACCACGATATGTTATTATTTTTTTAAAATTTACGAAATATATTCCCTGGGTAATTTGGGAAATCATTAAAGCTAATTTCCATTTGCTGTACTTGGCCTTTCACCCGAGGCTCAAAGATCTGATAGATCCCAAAATTATCACTTTTAAAACGAATTTAAAATCCGATATCGCCATAGCCACCCTGGCCAATTCCATCACACTGACCCCCGGAACCATTACGGTATCGGCAAACAGTGACGGTGTGTTCAAAGTTCATGCCATCGACAAAAAATCTGCCGAAGGCTTACCCGGCATTATGCTCAAAAAAGTTGCAGAAGTTTTTGGAGAAGAAATATGAATACTTTCTTTCTAAGCGTTGCATTGGGATTATGTTTTCTGATGCTTTTTTCTTTGTACAGGGTATTGTTCGGTCCCACGGTTCTGGACCGACTCGTTGGTGTTAATGCCATTGGAAGTAAAACGGTTGTTCTTTTACTGCTTATTGGTTTTCTCTATGAACGCGTTGATATGTTTGTGGATATTGCTCTTGCCTATGCTTTTTTGAATTTTGTGGCTGTGCTTGCAGCATCACGCTATTTCCATAAAAGAAAAGGATTATACGAAGAATCCTTTCTGGACTGATTATTATATACTGAATGTTATATACTGACTGAATGTTATATTGACTGTTAAATTTGGAGAGACCATGAACCTACTTGTTGTTTTGTTTTTGCTTATCGGTTTGTTCTTTTTTCTGGGAGGCGCTGTTGGAATTGTCAGAATGCCCGGGTTTTACACCAGACTTCATCCGGCTGGCATACTGGATACCATGGGAATCCTTGTAATGGTCATGGGGCTTGCCCTGTATAACCTGCACCATTTTTCCTTTGAATCCCTCCTGCTTTCCATTAAAATCTTTTTAATTGTATTTTTTGTGTTTCTTTCCAGTCCCACTGCAACACATTCCATTGTTGATGCCGGAATGCGGGCAGGGTTACGACACTGGACCAGGAAGAAAGGAAAGGGTTAATCATGTACTGGCTGATTGATTTGATCGTGTTAACCTTTGTGATTTTTTGTGCCATTGCTGCCATCTCCGTCAAAGATCTGTTGGGAACAGCCATTTTATTTGGTGCATATTCATTTATGATGTGCCTGCTCTGGGCTGTTATGGGGGCAGTGGATGTTGCCTTTACAGAAGCATCTGTTGGTGCCGGTGTCAGCACGGTTTTTTTTGTTGCAGCTGTTTTCAGGACTAGCAGGAGGACAAAAGATTGAAATTTACAGGATTTATTGTTGTTTGTCTGACAGGCGGTTTTTTGCTGTATGGGACAGCAGATTTTCCCGATTGGGGAGACCCTCAATCCCCGGCTTCGCTTCACCTTTCAAACTATTATATTGAAAACGCGGTTGAGCAAACACAGGTTCCCAACCTGGTAACAGCTGTACTGGCCGATTACCGTGGGTTTGACACCATGTTTGAGACAGCTGTTATTTTTTGTGCCGGATTAGCCTGCTTTCTTTTGCTAAGGGATTTTCGGGAGAAAAAACAACGGTTTTACCGCCACGTCCCCACAGGGGTTATCCTGCATGTGAAAGACAGCAAAAAGGTTTTACCGGTGGGAAAGGAATTTGAACATATGGATAGAGACTGGGTACCTTCGGATCTGATTATTAAAACGGTCTGCCGGATACTCATTCCCTTTATCCAGATTTATGCCATGTATGTGGTGGCCCATGGCGATTTTTCTCCTGGCGGTGGATTTCAGGGCGGGGTCATCTTCGGTTCCAGCCTTATTCTTTTAGCCATTTCCTATGACCTTAAAATTCTTGTGAAAAGAATTAAAGAAAAAGTCCTTGGGATTTTTGCTGCTGTCGGTGTCTTAATCTATGTGGGGATTGCCTCTCTCTGCATGCTCATGGGGGGCAATTTTCTGGATTATTCAAGTCTTGCACCTTTGTTGCCGGGAGATCCCCATCATGTAAGGGCCCTGGGTATGCTTGGGGTTGAAATCGGTGTGGGGATTGCTGTGACAGCAGTCATGGCAATTATTTATATTAATATCGTCTCCGAAGGCAGGCTTGAGGAAGGATTATAGGTTAGGCTATGACGGATTTACTTCCCCTTATCGTGGCAAAATACAACTATTGGCTGTATGTGATTTTAATGATGATCGGCCTTTATGCCATGATTGCAAAAAACAATCTGATCAAGAAACTGGTGGGTATGAATATTTTTCAAACTGCCATTATCCTTTTTTATGTTTCCATAGGATTCAAGACAGATGCCACCATACCGATTATTCAAAATGCTCATGGCGGACACGGGGCGGCCATCCATGCGGCGGATTATATAAATCCCTTGCCCCATGTTCTCATGCTGACTGCCATTGTTGTTTCTGTGGCGACATTTGGCGTTGCCATGGCATTGGCTGTCAGAATATACCAGCGGTATCAGACTCTGGAAGAAGATGAACTCAGGATGCGCATATCGGAAGAATAAACTATGGATAATTACCCAGCACTCATTGTTATTACGCCGCTTTTAGCCGCCCTTTTAGCCGGGCTTGCGGTCTGGATCGAAGAACGGTTATCATACCCCATTGCCCTTGCAGGACTTGCCCTTTCAATGTTTTTTGCATTCAAGGTGTTGATGCAAATCATTGCTTTTGGACCCATCCATTACAGGATGGCCGGCTGGGCACCTCCCATGGGGATTGAATACTCAATTGACCTGTTGAATGCCATGGTGCTGCTGCTGGTATCCGGCATAGCTTTTTTAAATATGGTGGCAAGCTATCAAAGCGTGAAACAGGAAACATCGGACAGGACCGGATCATTTTACACCATTTATCTCTTGTTTGTTACAGGACTTTTAGGCGTAAGCGCCACAGGGGATCTGTTCAACCTTTATGTTCTCATAGAAATCACTTCATTAACCAGTTACGCCATGGTTGCCCTTGGAGATAGGGACAGAGGGCCTCTGGCAAGTTTGAACTATGTTTTTATCGGGGTTATTGGTGCCAGCTTCTATCTTTTGGGAGTGGGATACCTGTATCTTAAAACCGGGTCTTTGAACATGGCGGACGTTGCCAATATCCTTACAGGTATTAATGGATCATCCACGGTACTGGTTGCCTTTATTTTGTGCATGATCGGTGTCTGGATCAAAATGGCACTTTTCCCCATGCATGTGTGGCTGCCCAATGCTTATGCCTATTCACCCGTTGCCTTTTCAAGGGTGGTGGCGCCTTTGATGACAAAGGTCATGGTCTATGTGATGATACGTCTGATGATAACGGTATTCGGTCTTGATTATATTTTTAAAACCCTGAACCTTGCCGATGCCGTTGTGTGGCTTGCTACTCTGGCAGTCCTGGCAGGTGGTGTAATGGCACTTGCCCAGACAAATTTAAAAAAAATGCTCACCTATATCATTGTATGTGAAATCGGTTACATGGTTGGCGGGGCATGGATGGGGAACCAGCTTGGTATGACCGGTGCTGTTTTGCACATATTAAATGATGCCCTGATGACCTTTGCCCTTTTTCTTGCTGTAGGCAATATGGTTTGTCGGTTAAAAACCGTTGATCTGGTTGATTTAAAGGGTCTGTTCGGAAAAATGCCGTGGACCATGGCAGGATTTGTTCTGGCAGCATTCAGTATCATAGGAGTGCCGCCAACCTGTGGATTTTTCAGCAAATGGTATTTGATTTTGGGCGCATTTGAGTCGGGCGCGTATCATTTTGCCGCCGCCCTGATCATATCCAGCCTGATCTGTGCTGTCCTGTTTTTTAAGGTTTTTGAAATCTGCTTTTTTGAGTCCATGTCTGAAGAACATGGACATGGTGACTCTTATGGCGAAGTCACACTTGAAGAAGCACCTGTATCCATGCTGATTGTATCCGGTCTTGTCAGTCTTTCCCTGATTGTGGTCGGACTCTTTTCAGGAACAATTGTAAATACGGTTATCCTCCCTTTTCTAAAATAAAGTTAAATGAAATGATTATAAAAAAGGCAAATCAATAAATGGAAACCATTATCTCAATTAAACCCCTGTTGGCAGTTTTAGTTTCTCTTTGCGTCATACCCCTTTTGCTCTCTTCTTCGGAAAAACCCAATGTAAGGGAATCATGGATATTTATTGCAGGAACCATAAAATTTTTGATTGTCATTTCCATGCTTCCCCAGATTTTACAAGGAAAGCAGATTGTATTGACTTTGTTTGAAATTGCACCTGGTGCGGATATTGCTTTTCGGGTCGATGCCCTGGGAATGCTGTTTGCCCTGGTGGCCTCATCTTTATATATTATCACCTCCATATACTCCATAGGATATATGAGAGGTCTTAATGAACATGGGCAAACCCGGTTTGTGTCCTTTTTTGCCCTGGCAATATCGGCTACAATTGGTGCGGCTTTTTCCGCAAATCTGCTGACATTGTATCTTTTTTATGAAATGCTGTCCCTTGCGACCTATCCTTTGGTGACCCATCACCAGGATGCCAAGTCAAAAATATCGGGCCGCAAGTATTTGATTTTTATTTTAGGAACCTCCATCGGCCTTGTTCTGCCAGCCATGATTTATTGTTATCATGTGACAGGAACCCTTGAATTTGCTGCCGGAGGAATTTTTACGGACCAGATCAGCAAACCTTCGGCAACAGTTTTGCTGCTGATGTTTGTTTTCGGCTTTGCCAAGGCCGGTATCATGCCGTTTCATTCATGGCTCCCGGCTGCCATGGTTGCACCCACACCCGTGAGTGCGCTTTTGCATGCAGTGGCAGTTGTCAAGGTTGGTGCCTTTTCAATTGTCAGGGTAATCACGGGCATTTTTGGTATTGATTTTCTTTTATCCTTTAATTTGGGCGCTGTGGTGGCGGCCGTTGCTTCCATTACAATTCTGGTAAGTTCCTGCATTGCACTGACCCAGGATGAATTTAAACGTAGGCTGGCCTATTCCACCATTGGGCAATTATCCTACATTATCCTGGGGGTGACATTGTTATCACCCAAGGGAATGACCGGCGGCATGCTGCATATTGCCATGCATGCCTTTGGGAAAATCACCCTGTTTTTTTGTGCTGGTGCGATTTTTGTGGCCACGGGAAAAAAGTATATCAGTCAGCTGGTGGGGGTGGGCAAAAGAATGCCGATTACAATGACCGCATTTTTTATCGGATCATTAAGCATTATCGGGCTGCCGCCCACAGGTGGGTTTATCAGTAAATGGTATCTGGTTTTAGGAACCCTGGAGGGAGATCAGATGATAATGCTGTTTGTTCTTCTGTCCAGTTCATTGTTGAATGCAGCATATTTTATGCCTGTTTTTTATAAAGCGTTTTTCTGCACAAAAGAGGAATCAATGTTTGAGGATAAGATGGATGAAGCACCCATGATGTGTGTGGTGCCACTTGTGATTACAGCACTTATTTCATTTGTTCTCTTTTTTGCTCCTCAACCGTTTTTAAACCTGGCACAACTTGCCGTCAAAGGATTTTTAGGAGGCTGATTTCGTTTATGACAAACCTCAAAGACAAAAAAGAACTCATGGAACTTAAACATGACCCTGTACCCGGCTATAAAAGCGTGTTCAGAGTTGTGTTTGGCGTAAGCCTTTTATATATGGCCTATATTTTATTTCAACCTTGCTTCTAAAGAATCGGGGGTATTGCTCATGGAAAAAAAGCATCTGTTTGATAATCCTCGGAACGTGAAAAGACTGTTAACATTTTTTTTCAGTTTTGTGGTCATTCTTCTGATTCTGGATGTTTTTTATATTTTCCTTGCCAAGGCTCATGTGATTCACCGGCATGTGAATTATAAATGGGAGGAATTCTGGGGCTTTTATGCATTTTACGGATTTGTGGCCTGTGTGATACTGGTACTGGTGTCAAAATATGTGTTAAGACCCCTGGTAAAAAGAAAGGAGGATTATTATGACAAATAGCATTCTCCCGGCCTTTATTTTTATGATCGGCGGTTTTTTTATTCCTTTGTTCAGGGGCAAGGCAAAATCCATATATATGTTGCTGCTACCTGTTGCCGGGTTTATCAACCTTCTTTATCTTCCCATGGGTGATATGCACCTGATCGGTTTTGGTGAGTTTAAGCTTGTTTTGCTGCATATTGACCGGCTGAACCTGTTGTTTGGCTATATTTTCCATATTATTTCATTTATCACGGTTATTTATATTCTCAATTTTAAAAATAACGTGGAGTATGTGGCTGGTTTTTTTTATGCAGGAGCAGCTCTTGGCGCTGTTTTCAGCGGTGATCTGTTTTCGTTTTTTGTTTTCTGGGAAATGCTGACCATAGGATCGGTTCTGCTGATCTGGGCCAGAAAGACACCATCTGCCCAGGCCGCAGGCTTCAGATATCTTCTGGTTCATGCCTTTGGCGGTCTTGTTCTGCTTGCCGGCATTGTATTTCATGTGACACAAACAGGCTCTCTTGAAATGTTAAAATTGACCTTGTCCAGCCCGGCATCCTATATGATTTTTTTTGGCATTGGCATTAACTGTGCCTGGCCTGTTCTTCATCCATGGTTAACGGATGCCTATCCCGAAGCCACCATTGGCGGAACAGTCTTTTTAAGTGCATTTACAACAAAAACCGCTGTTTATGCCTTGGCAAGACTCTTTCCAGGTACAGAGGCGTTGATCTGGATCGGTGTGGGCATGGCGGCATTCCCGATTTTTTATGCGGTGATTGAAAATGATTTAAGGCGGGTTCTGGCCTACAGCCTGATCAACCAGGTCGGTTTTATGGTAGTGGGGATCGGTATAGGCACGGAGTTGGCCATTAACGGGGCCTGTGCCCATGTTTTCAATGATGTTTTGTTTAAAGGGCTCTTGTTCATGTCCATGGGCGCTGTGATGTACCGCACAGGCAAGATCAATGCCACGGATCTTGGAGGGCTTTACAAGAGCATGCCTTGGACCTGTCTTTTTTGTTGTGTAGGGGCTGCGTCCATTTCAGCGTTTCCGCTTTTTTCAGGATTTGTAAGTAAATCAATGGTTATGGAAGCTGCTGCAAGCGGGTCGCACATTGCAGGGCAGGGTGCTTATGTTTTTGTCTGGCTGGTTCTTTTGTTTGCGTCGGCAGGTGTGTTTCACCATGCAGGAATAAAAATACCGTTTTTTGCTTTTTTCGGCCATGATGCCGGGCACCGGGTAAAAGAAGCGCCCAAAAACATGTTGATTGCAATGGGGATTGCAGCTGTTTTGTGCGTGGGCATAGGAACATATCCCAAACCTTTGTATGATATTCTGCCCTTTCCCGTGGATTACCATCCTTATACCATTTCTCACGTTTTATCCCAGACACAATTGCTTTTTTTCTCGGCACTTGCTTTTACGCTGCTGCTTCTTTCCGGAATTTATCCCGCAGAAATGCGGGCAATAAATGTGGATTCAGACTGGATTTACCGAAAATTGGGAAGATCAATTTATGCTACCCTTGACAAGTGGCTAAATCCATTAAATGCTTGGTGTGAAGCCATTGTCAGAAGCAGTGCATCAGGGGTTGCCCGTTTTTTCGGGGGAGCCGGTGCAAATGTGTCTTTATTTGTTGCCGTGAATTTCTGGCTGCTCATCGGTTATCGTGATAAGCGGCTGGAGATAAAAAAGTACAGGCTGTATAATGATGTGCTTCAGGGGACATTGCCCATTGGTATTGGTGCTGCCGTGACCGTTACGTTTATTCTTTTTCTTTATGTGTTAATTTAGGTGTTTTCAGTATTAATTAATATAAGAACCGAGGCTTTAAATGGTAAAAATAGAAGATTTGAAACGCATTAACATATTCAAGAATGTGTCTGAAAAATTACTTGAGATTATTGCAAAAGAGGCGCAATTGAGTATTTTCGGGACCGATACCCAGCTGATAACCATACACGAGAAAGTTGATACATTTTATATGCTGCTTATGGGACAGGTGGCGGTCAAAAAAGAACTCACGCCCGAGATAGATGTTATTATTGATTATATCCAGGCCGGAGCCTGCTTTGGTGTGTATTCAATCATTGAAGGATCAAATGCCTTTTATACTGCGGTTTGCCAGGAACCCTGCGAACTGATTACCATTTCCGGGCCGAGGATGATTCAATTGTTTGAAGAAAATCATGAACTGGCATATTATATGATGCTGGAAGTTTCAGAACAATACAAACGATACATGGACGTGCGGGCCGGGATGATCCTGAAGACGCTTGGTAAACACCGGGATATAGAAGATGATATCTCCGATAGTTAATAGAACAACATATTTTTAGCTGGGGCCTTTAAAATGGTTGAAAAAGACGTATTGAAAAAAATACTTTTCTTTAAGGATCTGCCTGATATTGTATTTGAAAAAGTAGGAATGATTGCAAATCTTGAAACATTTGATGAACACACAGTCCTGTTTGACGAGAATCATAAACTGACGCATTTATATATGCTGGTTTCCGGCAAGGTTTATTTAAGCATTAAAACCGCTTCAGGAAAAACCTTGACCCTGGACAAAGTAATGCCTGGAAGAACCTTTGGGGTGGCTGCTTTAACTGAGGATCCTTCCAGTTCTTTTGCTGCAGTTTGTGCTGAAAAATGTTCGATTGTTACCATTCCGTCTGACCAACTGCATAAATTGTTTGTGGAAGATTTTAAAATCGGGCACACCTTGATGTTTAAGGTAGCTCAGCTTTTTAAGTTAAGAATTGAACGGCATACCCGCCAGTTTTTAAAAACCCTGGCATCGTATCCTGAAATTAAACAATTATAACTGATAGTTAATTTAATTAACAGTCTTTGACTATTCGATTTTTGCTGCAACGCAGTGGACGGACCAAAAGACAAGTAATTTCGTTTAAATTTTTTATAAACGGATAATACTCTTGACGCATTTTTGACGGGAAAATACGAAAGGGTGAATTCCATGATAAAAAAACCAACCTATGAAGAATTGGAACAACACTTGTTTCTTTTGAAACGTGAAGTCTCTGATCAGAAAAATCAAATAAAGAGTCTGGTTAAGGATAAAGAAAAGTTTCAGGAGCTTCACGCACTTTTGCGACTTATGACGGATAATGTTCCTGATATGATCTGGGCAAAAGATATGGAAGACAGATATCTTTTTGCGAACCAGTCAATTTGCGATAACCTGCTGCATGGAAAATCAACCAGTGAGCCCCTGGGAAAAACCGATCTGTTTTTTGCTCACCGTGAAAAAGAAAATGGCTTTGACCATACCTTTGGTAAAATTTGTTTGGATTCGGATGCAGTGGTGAAAAAGAGCAATAAGCCCGGACGTTTTCTGGAAGACGGCCGGGTAAGAGGAAAATATATAGTTCTTGATGTTCATAAAGCTCCGTTTTACAGTAAATCCGGAGAAATGATCGGTACGGTTGGATGTGGTCGTGATGTCACAAAAGACATTGAAGTCAACAATGCATTAAAAAACAGTGAAAGACGATTTCGTAAGATTATTGAAGAAGTATCAGAAATATCCATCCAGGGATATGATGAAAAACGACGGGTTACATTCTGGAACAGGTTCAGCGAAAAATTATATGGCTATACCAAAGAAGAAGCTTTGGGAAAAAAGCTTGAAGACCTTGTCATACCGCCTGCAATGAAAAATGAGGTCAAGCGGCTGCATGGACTCTGGATTGAAAAAGACGAAAAAATACCGGCAGGGGAACTGGTGCTTGTGGATAAGTTTGGAAATGACGTTCCTGTTTTTTCTTCTCATGTGATGAACAGCACTCAAGCTGGAAAAGAAATGTTCTGCATAGATATTGATCTGACTGCGGTAAAGCAATCCGAGGCGGAAAGAGAACGCCTTCAAGCCCAGCTGAGACAGTCACAGAAGATGGAGGCCATTGGCACGCTTGCCGGAGGAATTGCCCATGATTTTAACAATATTCTTTTCCCAATCCTGGGTCATGCGGAAATCTTATTGACGGATATGCCGGAAAACAGCCAGTTTAGAGAAAGTATTAATGAAATTCATGATAGTGCAAAACGGGCTGCAGATCTTGTGAAACAGATTCTTACTTTTTCCCGCCAGGAATCAGCTGAATTAAAAAGCATTAAAATACAACATATAGTAAAGGAAGTTTTAAAGCTTTTAAGATCCATAATACCGTCTACCATTGAAATAAGACAAAATATTGACAATATGTGTGGGGCTGTAAAAGCCGACCCTACACAACTGCATCAGATTATCATGAACCTTACAACCAATGCATATCATGCTATGGAAAAGACAGGCGGAGTGTTAACAATAAGTCTCAAAAGGATTGAATCTGAAGATGCTGGCCCGATAAATTCAGGAAAACAGGAAAATTCGGAAATAAAATCCGGTAGCTATGTCTGTTTAACAATAAAGGATACCGGTGTGGGTATTCAACAAAATATCATTGAAAAAATTTTTGATCCTTTTTTTACCACCAAGAAAAAGGGAAAAGGCACTGGATTAGGGTTGGCGATTGTACATGGCATTGTTACGGAAATGGGGGGTACAGTTAAAGTATATAGTGAACCCGGTAAAGGTACGGAGTTTAAGGCCTTTTTTCCGGAAGAAAAAAAAATATTTGAAAATAGAAGAATTCAGATTCCATTGTCAAGCATTCAAGGCGGAACTGAACGAATTTTGCTTGTTGATGATGAGGCTGCCATTATTGCATTTGAAAAAAAAGTATTGACCCGGATGGGGTATCAAGTCACCTCTTTGACCAGCAGTGTTGAGGCTCTTGAAGTGTTTCGGGCCGCGCCTAATGAGTTTGATCTTGTGATTTCAGATGTGGCGATGCCTATACTCAGCGGAGATAGACTTGCTTCTGAATTGATAAAGATAAGGCCTGATATACCCATTTTGATTTGTACTGGATTCAGTGAAACCATAACACAAAAAAATGTGGAAGAGTTGGGTGGCAAAGGATTATTGATGAAGCCTGTAGGCATGAAAGATCTTGCACAGGCAATTCGAAATATTTTGGATTGAAAATGATTTAAAATGTGTCAAGATTGTTCTGAATATCGGTATCCGACCCCGTGGACGGTGGTGATAAATTTCGGGGAGGACGGTGTGTTTTCTATCTTTTTTCTCAGTTTGGCAATGTGCTGATCAAGAGTCCGGGTGGTGCCCAGATAGTTGATCCCCCATATTTCATTCAACAGGGTGTCCCGGCTTAAAACCTGTCCTGTGTGTTGATAAAAAAATTGAATTAATTTCAATTCCCGCTTGGAAATTTCAATTTCAACAATTTCAACAGGGGCTTTCATGTCCAATTTACCGTCATGTGATGAAGATAGAGGTTCTTCTGAATATCTTGTAGTCAGCTTGAATGTTTTGGGATTTACCCGGTATCCGCCAAACATAAAGATTTCTTTGCAGGCATCAAAATTTTTTGTGGTCGCATCTTTTGTGGTCTCAGCATGGGCTACAGCGTTCTTTTGAAGCCCGGCGCGTCTTAAGACCGCAGTGATCCTCGCCAGAAGCTCATGGATACCGAATGGTTTTGTGATGTAGTCATCAGCCCCGGAGTGAAGTCCGATTACCTTGTCCATCTCTTCGCCTTTTGCCGTGAGCATTATGATGGGGACCTGCTTATCCATGGCCCTGATATCACGGCAAACATCATAACCGTTTTTTTCAGGCATCATGATGTCCAGAAGTACCAGATCCACGGTATTGTTCCGGAATAGTGCCAGAGCTTTTTCACCGTTTTGTGCCTGGGTCACCTGATAGGATTCACTTTCCAGAATATCCACAAGTCCCATGCGGATATTGTCGTCATCTTCTGCCACAAGTATGTGTATGGTTGTCATGCGGGTTTTATCCTTGCTGTAAAACAGCATCCTGTACCGGTTTGGTTTTGTTCAAGCACCAGATCTCCTCCAAGGCTGTGCATGATTTGTCTGGAAATGCTCAAACCCAGACCAGAACCCGGATGAGTTGCAGTTAATGAGTTGTCCACCCTGTGAAATTTTTCAAATATGGTGTTGTGGTGTTTTTTTGGAATTCCCGGACCATTGTCACAAACTTTTAATAAAATCATCTTCTCTTTTATACCAGTTGTTCCAGCTATACCCGTTGTTTTAGTACGCGCTTTTTCCAGAACAAACCGGATGAATCCACCCTGTCTTGCATATTTTATTGCATTGTCAATGAGGTTGAGAATAACCTGTTTGAGTGCATCTGCATCGGAAAAGATCATGAAATCGTCGGCAGTGCAGGCTGGGAACTGGCGGATTATTTCAAGGCCGTGCTTTTGTATCCTGATACTGTGGTCATCAATGATATGCTTTAGAAGCATCCCAAGATCAAAGGTTGTTTTGTGATATTGTTTTTTTCCCTGTTCCAGCCTTCCAAAATCCAGTACATTGTTGATCAGCCGTGTTAGGCGAAGGGTCTCTGTCACCATCACCGACAGGTAGCGGTCTGTTTTTTCAGGAGCAGTAATCCGTCCGGACCGGAGCAGTTCAGCATACATGCGGATACTGGTCAGAGGGGTTTTCAGCTCGTGGGACACTGATGAAACAAATGAGGTTTTTTGACGGGCATCTTTCATGTTTTTCAGGGTCATATGTGTGAGTAGGGCACCGCCGGAGATGATGGCAACAAGAAAAATACCCAGAAGAACGCAGGAGAGATAAAAAAATCCCAGGGTGTTCCCCATTTTTTTGTCATTCATGAATACCGTGATTTTCCAGTGGGGCAACAGAGGTGATACTGCAAGGGAAATATCTGGTTTTTTAATTGCCGGTATCTGGAAATTTCCGGATTGATGAAGGGCATTGCCGTTGCCATCCATGAGTACCAGTGCTGCATTCTCCTGGGGCAGAGGGGGAAAATCCACCACCAGCCGTGATAAAAGGGTCATTAATTCAAGTTCCACACCGTATACGTCATCATTTTTCTGTTGCTGTGCCCACACCAGAATAAACAGGCGGTTTTCACTGAACCAGGGAATCCAACCGGTTTTTTCAATCCGGTCTTTTTCGAACAAGTTTTTTTTGTCTGTATTGTTTTTATTCAGGGATTTTTCATCTTCCTGCCGAGGCACTTCCCGCAGAGGGGATCTTGACAGGGTCACAAGGTTTTGTCTTGCAGAGGGGCTTTGCTGTTCAGCAGTATTCTTTGATGCAGCAGATACAAGAGGTGTTTTTCCAGAGTAAAGATCGTTATGGACAGGTGCCAGTGGTTTTTCAAAAAAAAACCCGGCCTCATCTTTGGACGGCATATCATTATAATCAAAGGCAAGTCTGCCGGAAAACAGCGCCTCATATCTGTCTATGAACCGCCTCTCCTCCGGGGTTGACCCCATACCAGGAACAGGGTATGCCAGCCCCTTGTCATTTTGCAGCACAAAAAAGTTGCGAACCAGAGGGTTGGAGGCTTCCCAGAATTTGAGCTGCATTGACAGCCGGTCAGGGGCAAGTTGTAGCAGGGACAGTCCCATGTTGTCCTGAACGGCCTGGGCTGTTATATGAATGGTGTCGGCAATGGTTTGCGCCTGACTGGATAATGTGTTCAGAGCCAATCGGTTAAGGCGTTCTTGTTCATGGAACAGCAGTTTGAAGGCCAGGCCGGCCACAATCAAAGTGGGCACTAAAAACAGTGCCCAGAAGAAGAGAATGGTCCGTTTGCTTGTCATGTTAATCCAGTACCATGTTTATTCTTTTTTTAAAAGCTGTTGATTCTTCATTTGAAAGGATTGGGTTCGCAGAACCTTGCGGCTTTTTTTGCTCATTCCTTCGGCTTCTATTTGCCGGGCCTGGTTTTCAATTGCTTTTGCTTCTTCAAGCAGTTCTTCATCCTGGTATCTTGCACCAGCAGCTTTGAGCTTGACTGCAGATTTTTTCAGTTCTGCAACAGCCTCTTTTTTTTGTCCTTTGTCGGAGAACTCAATGGCTTTCTCCTGGGCCATGGCATTGAGGTTACGCTCATACTCCCTAACCACATCAATATTCGCGGATTCAGCCACTTGTTTGGGGTTGTTGCTGAATTTGACCTGGCTGGTGCCTGTGGATTGAGCCTGTTTTTGGGTGAACGGATTTTCATAATATACATCAGCCCTGGCAATAGTTTGTTTTGATCCAGACTTGGATGCCGGCAGTCTCACTTCCACCAGGGCATATTTTTCCTGGCCTCCATAGAGCTGGTTCATGGACAGCTCTATCCGGTTGCCTCTTATCCTGCCTTCCCGACCGATGATGCCCACAGGCGTAATATTATCGGACAGGGTGATAATGACTTTTACATTTTTCGCCACCACATTGAGTACATCTCCCAGCTCCGCTGCAAAGATGGCAGGCAGATCATATTCTGACTCAACAAAATAGGTGTTGCCGTCACTTTTCTGGGAGAGCCGTGCCATGAGATCTTCATTGTAGTCCACTCCAACACCAACAGTGGTGACGGAGATGTTTTCCTTGATCAGGGCAGCTCCCATCCGGCCCAGATCCTCGGGTGTGCTTGGGCCCACATTGGCAAGCCCGTCGGATAAAAGGACAATGCGGTGGACATATTCATTTTCAAGGTTTTTTCGGATTTCCGCAGCTCCCTGGCTGACGCCGCCAAAAAGGGCTGTGCTGCCACCTGTCCTGATTTGTCGGATGGTATGGATGATTTCCTGCACACTGCTTGGATGACGGGCCGGTACAATGGTCTGGATGGTGGTGTCGTATGTCACCAGGGAAAAAATATCCTGCATGCCGAGCCGGTTAAGGGTCTCCAGTGCAGCCGCTTTTGCCTGGTCGATTTTTGTGCCGTTCATGGAGCCGGACCTGTCCAGCACCAGGGCAAGATTCACTGCAGGACGCGAAATGTCTGCCGGTGCAGCCGGGGCATCCAGGCTGACCTTTAAAACAATATTCTGGGGTTCTCCTGCAATAAAAATATCCCGGTCTGTTTTCAAGCGGCAAACCAATTCTGTTTTTTTCAGTGAGCCTGCCCATGCCATGGAACCTATGAGCATAATGGCTACAATAATAATGCATTTGGAATAATTATTGATAATCTGTTTCATGGGTTTCTCCTTGTTTAACGGGTGAATTTTGACACTCAAACTTTGAGTTAAGTTCACCATACCCCCATTGAGTTATTCATTTGTCACGGTGGTGTAAACAAGTTGTAAAAAAAATGTAAAAAAAGATAATTTTGAATTTGTTCGGTTATTTTCTCCAGAACTCGGGAACAAACAGGATGATAACGGTATAAATTTCCAGCCTGCCCAGCAGCATGCACCAGGCAAGCAGCCATTTTCCCATTACCGGCAGGTGGGCAAAATTTTCAGTTGGTCCCACGGTTCCAAAGCCGGGGCCGATATTGCCTATGCAGGCGGCAACCGCACCAAATGCTGTCATCATGTCAATCCCCATGCAGGCAAGAAGTATGCTGGACAAAATAAAAAGACCGATATAAAGAGCTAAAAATCCCATGATGCTTCGAATCACTTCATCCGGGATAACCGTATTATTGATTTTTACATGGCTGATGCTTCGCGGGTGTATAATCTTGAACAATTCCCTGTAACAATATTTAAAACAGGCAATAATCCTGGCGCACTTCATACCGCCGCCGGTTGAGCCTGCAGACGCACCAATAAACATGCAGACAAATAAAAGCACCTGGCTCAATCCCGGGAATTTTTCATAATCCGCTGTTGCAAATCCTGTTGTTGTAATGATGGAGACCACCTGAAAGCTTGAAAACCGAAATGCATCTTTAACGGATGTATAGACGGAGCCGTAGATATCCCAGGTTATTAAAAGGGTTAACAGTAATGTGAGTCCAAGAAAAAACCTGCATTCCGTATCTTCCCAGAAAGCAAGTGTTTTACCCCTGAGCATCTGATAATGAAGAGAAAAATTAATACCTGCCAGCACCATAAATATGACAATGACATAATCAAAAAAAGCACTGTCATAATGGGCAATGGATGCATTTTTAGGAGAAAACCCGCCGGTCGGAAGGGTTGTGAACGCATGGCAGGAAGCCTCGAATAACGACATGCCGCCACCCAGCAGAAAAATAATTTCAATCAAGGTGAAGACTGCATATACGATCCATAAGATTTTTGCAGAGTCACTCAGTCTCGGGGTGAGTTTGTCAGGTACGGGACTTGGGACTTCCGCTTTGTACAATTGAATTCCCCCAACCCCCAGGAACGGGAGTATGGCCAGAGATAGGACAATAATTCCCATGCCGCCAAGCCATTGAATAAAACTTCTCCAGAAAAGAAGGCTTTGAGTTGCCCCTTCAATATTTATCATGACCGATGATCCGGTTGTTGTAAACCCGGAAACCGATTCGAAAAAGGCATCGGTAAAATTTGTAAAGTCAGGGCTAAAATAAAAGGGCAGGGCACCGAAAAGGCCGATGGCAGTCCAGGCCAGGGCAACGGTGGTCATTCCTTCTTTCTGGTTTATATAATCCTCGGTTGCATGGCTTTTTGACAGAAGGATCAGTAAAAGTCCAGCCACCACGGTAATAGCAATAGATCGAAGAAAACCGTTCAAGGCAAGGTCATGATAATACAAACTCACCAGTAACGGGACGATCATGGAAAATCCCAAAAATAAAAGAAGAATACCTATAATTCTTGCGATAAACTGCCAGCGCATCAGAAGAAATCCAGTTTAACAGTCAAAAGTTTTTCAAGTTTTTTTACGGCATGTTTTACGGCAAACATGATGATCCGGTCGCCAGGCTTGACAGAACTGTCTCCCGCCGGAATCATGATTTGTCCTTCCCTGATGATACATACCAGAAGCGCACCTTTGGGAAAGGATATTTTTTTTAAAGGTTTGTTCGTGATATCCGAGGTTTCAAGGGCAATGGCTTCGATAAATTCACCTCGTTCCCCAAAAATGGAAATATCAGACAAAACTTTTCCTTTTCTCACATTCTGCAGGATGGAACTGACAGCTGAAAGTCTCGGGTTGACAACTTTTTCCAGGCCAATGGTGGCAAGCAGGGGAGAATAACTTGATTTTCCGATCCTGGTGATCGTATTTTGAACACCTAAGTTTTTTGCCAGCAGGGAAACAAGTATATTGGTTTCATCATCATCTGTAACAGATACCACTACATCGCTTTGGCCTGCATTTTCTTCAAGAAAGAGTTTCTGGTCAGACCCATCCCCATGCAGAACAACGGTTTTATCCATTTGTTCGGACAGATAATGACACCGGTTAATATCGGATTCAATGATTTTTGTTTTAATATTGTCTTGTTCAAGACGTTTGGCAAGTCGTTCACCGATTCGTCCGCCACCGATAATCAAGGCGTTTTGAATGGGCTGTATTTTTTTTCCAAAAAGCTTGAGTGTTTTTTCAAGCTTTATTGTCTCACAGACAAAATAGACAAGATCGCCGGGTTCTAATTTGTTTCCGCCTCTGGGTACGATAACTTTGTTGCCTCTTATGATGGCTGCAATCAACGGTCTTTCTTCACCAAATTCAGCAGGAAAATCAATCAGTCGGATTCCTGCCATAGGAGAATTTTTGTCCAGTCTGATCCCTATATATTTTACCTGACCGTCAACAAAATCACCAACATCAACAGCGCCGGGTACTTCCATCAGCTTTCTGATGGTATTGACCACCTCAATTTCAGGATTGATCACAGTATCAATATGGGGGGCCTCTTTTTTGAAGCGCTCATGATAGGAATCAAAATCAGCATCCCTGAGCCTTACCAGTTTTTTAGTTGTGGGTGATATCAGGTCGGTTATCAGACAGGCCACAAGGTTTGTTTCATCCTGGTCTGTTACCGCAAGAAGGATATCAGTTTCATTGATACCGGCATCAATGAGAACTTTGGGATTGCTGCCTGATGCTGTTATGACCTGTATATCAAGGTTTTCGGAAAGTCGCCGAACAGCGTCCGGGTTCTTGTCAATGACAATAACCTGCTTGTTTTCAGACGCAAGCCGGCCGGCAATGTTATATCCGACTTCCCCTGCACCAACGATAATAATCTTCAAATTTTATCTCCTGTATCATTCCCAGAAACTTGGCAGCTAACTTACTAAATCAGGAAAAGGGTGTCAATGATATGCAAATATGAAGCATTGCCTCAAGCCAGAAAAGTATGGAAAATTTCCCGGTTATGGAAAATTTCCATACATTAAAAGGGATTGATTGTGATTTGTTTATAGATTAATTGTTTGTAATATTAGAGGTTTTGATGATTTTTTCAGAGTCTGGCATATTAATTGCTATTTTTATGTTAAAGATAAATTAGGGAGGTGTTATGACAGAGAAAAATCAACTGTCAGGTCTTTGCATTAATTGTTCAAATGCAGAAAAATGCAATTATTGCATGAATCACAAAAGACCTGTTATTTTTTGTGAGGAGTTTTCCTGTCTTGATCCGTTGGAGTCAAAAACCGATATTGACAAGGATACTCAAAAGTTTGATTATCCAATAAAACCGGTTTGGAATGGAATTTGCAATTGCAATAAATATTGTAAAAATGGTGAAACCCGTTGTCTGAAAAAAACAGATGACCATGTAATTAATTTTAAAAAAGACAAATAGGAAAAATTCATGAATGCATATACAAAGTCTGTTTTAGCAATGCTTACGGAAAAATATCCCTGGGAAAAAGAATATATTCAATCTGTGGCTGAAGTTTTTAAATCCATTGCACCGGTGCTGGACTCTAATCCGGAGTATCAAAACAACCGGATTCTTGAACAACTGGTCGAACCGGACCGGACAATCAGTTTCAGAGTACCATGGAAAGATGACCAGGGTCGGATTCAGGTCAATACCGGGTATCGTGTCGAGTTTAGCAATGTACTGGGGCCCTATAAGGGGGGCCTTAGATTCCATGCATCCGTTACCCAAAGCATTATCAAATGTCTCGGATTTGAGCAGATTTTTAAAAACGCATTAACAGGTCTTTTATTGGGCGGTGGAAAAGGCGGATCTGATTTTAATCCAAGGGGCAAATCAGATAATGAAATCATGAATTTTTGCCAAAGTTTCATGTTGGAACTTTCACGGCATATTGGTGCATCAACTGATGTCCCGGCCGGTGATATCGGTGTGGGAACACGGGAAATCGGGTATCTTTTCGGCATGTACCGCAGGATAACCAAATCTTTTAAAGGTGTTTTGACAGGCAAAGGCATTACATGGGGCGGCAGTTATTTAAGGCCCGAGGCTACAGGGTATGGCATAGTTTATTTTGCCGAGGAACTGCTGAAAAATGTAGAAGATGATATTGAGGGTAAGACTGTTACGGTTTCCGGTTTTGGAAATGTTGCGTGGGGGGTTGTTAAAAAGGTTAATGAGCTTGGCGGCAAAGTGGTTACTCTTTCCGGACCGGACGGATTTATCCATGATCCCGAGGGTATTACCGGCGAAAAAGTCGATTATATGCTGAAACTGAGGTTGAGCGGAAATGATGTTGTAAAAGATTATGCAGATAAGTTTAACGTGGATTTTTATAAAGATCAGCGGCCCTGGGTAATTCCTTGTGATATTGCATTTCCCTGTGCAACACAAAATGAACTTGATCTTGATGATGCAAAGGCCCTGGTTAAAAACAATGTAAAATGCCTTGTAGAAGGTGCCAACCTGCCCGTGACCCTGGAGGGTATGGAATTTTTGGAAAAATCAGATATCATGTATGCACCTGCAAAGGCATGTAATGCAGGAGGGGTGGCCTGTTCCTGCTTTGAAATGGCACAGAATGCCACTTTTATGAATTGGACGGAAGAGGAAGTTGATAATCGACTTCATCAGGTAATGAAGCATATCCATGACCAGTGTTATGAAACATCCTGCGAATTCAACAAAAAAGGCAATTATATATTTGGTGCAAATGTTGCCGGGTTCCGGCGTGTGGCAGATGCTATTCTTGATCAGGGATTATCCTGATTTTTTATATGAAAGTCTTCAAAAATCCAGACAGTGACTTTCATTTTTTGTTGCGGGCAAATCTGAGCGAAAGACCAGGTCTGCCCGTTGCAGTTATTGACTTTTATCGAATATAGATTATTTTTCACTTAACGTTCCATGCCGGAATTCCCGGTATGGAACCTGTGGAAGCGACATCATAAGTGGGAAAAATTAAATGGAACCCATTGATATTCGGTTCGAAAAACAGCAGCAGCAGATTAAAGAACTCAAACAACGCAATGAAAAATTAGAACAGTTTTATTGTGCTTATAAAAAACGCCACCGTTGTGAGGGAGAAAGAATAAGAGAACTCAATTGTCTGTGCCGGGTTGCCCAGTGTGTGGTGTCGGAAACCGACATGGATGTTGCACTGGATAAAATCGTTTGTATAATCCCCCATGGATGGCAATATTCAAAAGAATCCTGTGCCCGTATCACTTTTAAGGACACTACATATCTTTCCCCGGATTTTTTTGAATCCAGTGTGTTTCAGACTGAAAAAATTTTAATTGAAAACAAGGCTGTAGGATCAATAGAAGTTTTTTACCCTCCTGGACTGGGTCTGGAATCAAAGATTCCTTTTTTGATTGAAGAAAGAAACCTGCTCAAGGCGATTGCCAATATCATCAGCTTTTATGTGATAAAGCAGCGTGATGATGAAAACAGAAAGCTCATTCAGCATCAACTTCTTCATGCCGATAGGCTGGCAACAATAGGTCAGCTTTCCGCAGGGGTTGCCCATGAACTCAACGAACCATTGGGTAATATACTGGGGCTGGCGCAATTGGCACTGAAACTGCCTGACATGCCGGATCAGGCGAAAAAAGACCTTGGAAAAATTGAAGAATGTGTCATATATTCCCGGGAAATCATAAAAAAATTAATGGAATTTTCCCGTCAGACATCCTTGTGCAAAAAAACAATCAATCTCAATGAAGCCATTGACAGCAGCATCATATTTTTAGAAGCAAGATGTGTTAAAGAAGGCATAAAAATTGTAAAACACTATGCAAAAGCCATAACCATTACCGCTGATCCCAACCAGATCAAACAGGTGATAACGAATTTAACAATCAATGCCATCCAGGCAATGAAAAATGGCGGGAAATTAACATTCACCACAAGAAAAAACAATGAAAATGTAATTCTTTCTGTTGAAGATACCGGGATCGGGATATCCGGTGAAAATATCAGCAAAACATTCATGCCTTTTTTTACGACAAAAGATGTTGGTGAAGGCACGGGGTTAGGCCTTTCCGTTGTGTACGGCATTGTCAGAAACCATAATGGGGACATTAAAGTCAGCAGCGAACCTGGCAAAGGAACTATTTTCGAAGTTTGTTTACCTCTGGAGGAAAAATAATGCCTGATCCAGTCGAAAAGGAAGCGATTCTCATTGTTGATGATAATATCATTACATGTGAAGTGATACAACGAAACCTTAAAATGTCCGGTTATCAGGTGTTTGCAACCCATAGTGTACCAGATGCCATCCAGGTCCTTAAACATCGGAAAGTTGATCTTCTCATCACTGATTATAAAATGCCCAAACATACTGGCCTTGAATTGATACGGTATGTATGTGACCATTTGAAGGATATTGGTGTCATCATGTTGACCGGATACGGTTCTATTAACAGTGCCGTGGCTGCCATGAAAGAAGGAGCAGATGAGTACATTACCAAACCGTTCACAGATCAGGAACTTCTGGATACCGTTCAAAGAACCCTCCAAAAACAGAAAGAAAAAAAAATAGATCCGGCAGCAATCTATACGGATACCTGGTCCAGGTTTGGTATTATTGGTCAATCCAAAAGTATGCTCAAGGTGTATTCAAAGATTGAAAAAGCCTGTAAAAGCGATGCAATTGTTTTGATAACCGGAGAAAACGGTACGGGAAAAGAACTTGTGGCCCGGGCGATTCATTATCATCACAAGGCCAGATCCGTGTATCCGTTTATTCCCATCAATTGTCCGGGCATACCCGCGACTTTGTTTGAAAGTGAATTGTTCGGACATGTAAAGGGGGCATTTACGGGCGCTGTGCAACACAGGAAAGGTTTTTTTCAGGCTGCTGAAAAAGGATGTCTTTTTTTAGATGAAATCAGTGAACTGCCTTTTGAACTTCAGGCAAAACTTCTCAGGGTGTTACAGGAAAAAGAAGTTGCCAGGGTTGGGGAAACCAAACTCAAGAAAATTGACGTCAGAGTTATTGCAGCCACCAATAAAAATTTGGAAGATCTGGTTAAAAAGGGTCTGTTTCGCCAGGATCTGTTTTTTCGGTTAAATGTTATCAATATTGAAATTCCCCCTCTCCGGGGACGTGGGGATGACATTCTTCTGTTGGCCCGGCATTTTGCCTTAAAATATGCCAAAGAGCTGGGAAAAGAAGAACCCGCATTTACGGATAAGGCTGTCAATGCTTTGAAAACATATTTCTGGCCCGGCAATGTCAGAGAACTTGAAAACCTGATTCATCGAAACCTGATCATGAATGATACGAATTTTATCGACAGTGTCAATTTTCCCGACATCATGAAGTTTAATGTACCCTGTGATCAATGCCTCAATCTTAGCCTGGAAGATATGTCAAAAAAATATGTCAGGGATGTGGTGGAACAGACCGGCGGCAACAAAGCCAAAGCCCTTGAAATTTTAAAAATCGACCGGAAAACGTTGCTTAAAAAATTAAAATAGATATGTGCCCATTTACTTTTTCCTTCTGCCTGGTCATAGAAGACATTTCTTGCTGTGCTGTCCCCTTGCCCTGTTTTACCATGTTTTCTTCCCAATCTTTACAAATTGACGCTGTTTCATCCTGCAATGCGGATTTGGTTCGTTCTCCAACACGTAATGCTGTTAGTTCAGCAGCCAAAGTTGTGGAAGGGAATAGGGTTGTGGCAAAAAACATCAGGGCACATGAAAAAAGGGTAAACTTGTTGCTGGGCATAAGATAATACCTCCTAAATAAATGGAAAATGAATTTTTATTATTAATTAAACTTGGTAGAGCATTGCTCTTATAATAACAATTAATTGTCAACGCAAATATTATGGGGAATGACTAATAGGTTGCAATAGTAACGGCCAGTTTTCTTTAAAATTAAGGCTATCAAAACAAAAATGCCGCCTGAAAGACATTCAGGGTAATATAAGGCGCACCTTCCCCCAAAAACCGGAAGTGTTGTTAAAGCATATTTTTCATAATTTTAGGCTATGTTCCCTTTAATTGTTGAAATTGTCCCAGCGCAATGCCAAGCAAAAATTCTGGTGATATCTTTGTGTGCTGTTCAAATAAACGCCGCCACCCAAGATAATTTGATAGATACTTTGTTGCAACACCATAAAACCGTTTCAGCCAGACTTTAAACCTGCTGTGATAGGCATTGGCATTTTGGATGTGGAAGGCGCCCCTAACCCTCTCTCCTTTGCTCAAATTTATGACCTCATGAGAGATATTTTCAGCTTGGCAAAATGTTTTATAGGCAATGTGGCCATCGCTTACAAGCAGAGCATCTATATCAAGCACAGGCTTTAAATTGCTTTTTAGACTGGCGGCTCTAACCGGCCCTAAGCCAGTTACAAAATCAACGGTGCAACCAGCCCGATCCCGTGCAATGAGAATGCAAACCTGTTCTCTCGAAATTCCTCGCCTGGAGGCCTTTCCTCCTCGCTTACGCGGCTTTCGAACAAGATGGCAAGATCCTTTATGTGATTCAAGAAGATACGTTTCATCTGCTTCTGTGATTCCATGTAGTGAATCGGGACGATCACTGGCTATCAATGTCAAAAAACGATGTCGCCAACGAAAAGATGTTTTACGGTTGATACCTACCAGAGTGCCTGCTTTTCTGACTGTTAAGTATTCTCTGATAGCCTTGAGGTAACTTAACCATTTGTCTCTATGACGGAGCCGTGCAAGCGGAGTACCCGTCACGGCATTAAAAGTTCTTTTGCAGGACATGCACCGGTAACGTTGTAAGCCACTGGCAAAGCCATGTCTGTAATAGTAATCTCTTAGAGCCTTCCATGAGAAGGCTTATGTCAAGAGGAAATTCGTTCACGAATTATCCTTTTCCCAATCCAACAAGTCTCGGACCATCACGCTTCCATTCGCACTCTTTTATGGGACTGCCATTTGTCCCGGTGCATGTTAATATCCGGTGGCAGGAGCTGCTATCTGTTTAACGCAACCATTTAATGTCAGCGGCAACCGACTGTTGCAAGGCTCTTATCGCAGTCTCCTGGATGAGACGTTGGAAACTTGTATCATGCTGCACCATCCTGTTGATATTTTGTATGGCAGTGATATTATCTTACTGCCGGCTCGGAGGATAGGGCAACGCTGGGAAGCGACCCGAGCGCCGCAGCCGGTGACGAGAGCATGGGGGCAGGTACACCGCAACTGTACCTGTTCCTCCCTCATGCTTTTGTCCCTAGCGCGATAAATCCCGGGGGGGGATAGGGGGCGGCTGGCCCCCTTAAAATCGGGTCATCTTCCTTAAAAATCTTCAACTCATAAATCCTGTTTTATATTGATGAGGTTCATCTTCAGGCAACTTTTTTGTCTCTGCAATAAAATGGCTGGTATGTGTCTTCGCTCACCCATAGTCGATGCAGTAGCACTGCCAATTTCCGGGCGACAGCGACAACGGCTCGTTTCTTGGCATTTTTACCTCCTCTTGCAGCGATAGCCAGGCCGTGGAGGCGCAGGGAATTTTCTGGGCCAAATGGCCCCATAATATAATGGGCACATCCCACCAGCAACTGGCGCAGATAAGTATTCCCTGCTTTAGTAATGGGAAGTTGCTTGTCCATTTCACCCGATTGGTCCCTCCTGGGTGTTAACCCTAAGAAAGGACCGACTTGACGACTTTTGGAAAAACGGGCAGGATCTTCAATGTAAAGGATATATGACAATGCAGTTATGGGACCAACTCCAGGAACCTGCCTCAAAAACCTGGTTTCAGGGTACTTTTCTATGCTGAGTTGTTCAATTTTGCTCTCAAGCTCTTTTATCTGGCAATTCAACTCCGTGATAACTTCAAACAAAGGCGCTATAGCAGGCCAAAGCTCTTTTGGGATATCGGAACTACATTTATTGGCAAAGCTTGCTGCACTGCATTTGGGCAGACGCTCCCCATTGGCTTTGACGATTCCCCTTACGTGGTTGATCAGCTGTGTGCGGCTCTTAACCAGCATATCACGGGATTTGATTGTTGTCAGATCAACTTGGGCCTGGCTGCTGCGATGGTGTATTGGTTGCAGAAGTCTTGGTTCCAATCGGCAAACCATACCAAGCATCCGTGCGTCCCGGGCATCTGATTTATCAATACTGTCCCAGATATACCTTAATTTACGAGGGTTCCCGACGTACACGGTCTGCTCCATTTCAGTCAACAACCGGCTGATCCATGGAGAGTGAGTGCCTGCCTCTATAGCCACTGTGGCGGATTTGTACTGTTTGAAGAACGTGCGTATACCGGTTTTAGTATTAATCACCTTGGCAATCTCTAATTCAGTGCCATCACTGTCAAATACAACCGCTATGTGAAACTTGTCTCCCAAATCCATTCCTATTGTGATATTGTTATTCATGGCTGGTCCCCTCCTTTTTTTGCAGCCCCTTGGGTGACTGCGTTACTAATTGAGCGTGATTATATCATAGCTCGTTGGAGGGACCAGCCTTCTCATATTATCTGTTTAAAAATTATTACATTATTGTAGTTTGGCATTTTTTATCTCTTAATTTTCACTGCTGTACAGTGAATTTTTAGCATTTCTTATCAAATTCAAACTCACAGCATGCTACTCTGTGGTATTTTTTAAACAGGCTCTTATTTGGAAAATAACCTTATTTCAAGAAATCCCTTTCCCATACATTAGATAAATTTTTTGTATAGGGTGTAATGGAAATTTGATTTTATATCTTCGCCTATATTGTTGAGAGTTCGGCCTAAAATAAAATTGCCTTGCACCACAATATGATGTAAGTTTATTTTTTGAAAATACTATAATATTAAAATCATATGATGTTTTTATAGCTTGGGAAGCGCCAGGAATATGGTATCAATAATCAAGTCTTTATTTGATCTTAAAAAAAGTTTGTGGCTGAAAAGTTCCGTTGAATTTAAAGTAACCTGTTCCCCCCTTCCTTGGAAGGATTTGACAAACAGATTGTGCTGAAATTTTAATAAAAAGGAGAAAGGGGGGATTCCCCCTGGAAATGGAAAAAGCATATATCATAGCGGCTGAGAGTTCAATTGACGGCAACGGTTCGTTTGATAACTATGAATCAATTGAACTTTCTTTTAAAGAAAACAACATACCTGCAACTCATTTTTATATTGATCCCTTAAAGGCAGGATGGCATTCTAAACCTTTGAAAAATCATTTTAGAAGCGGTTGCGCCCCGGTGGAAGCTGTTCATGAAGCCGCTGAGCAGATTATCGACAAAACGGCTCAAGTCGTTGTTATTTCAGGGGAAGACAATTTGCGATCCTCATATCCCAGAGAGACCAGGCAAAAAATGATGGCGATCTACGGTGACGGTCTTTCCATTGTGGACCTTTATAACAGACTGGCAGAAACATTCATTCAGGCCCACCAGACCTCGAAAGATGATTTCAAACAGATAGCAGGAGAGCTTTTTGAAAATTATAGAAGAACTTATTCAAGAAAAAACAGTGACTGCAACCCGGATGCGAAATGGTTTGAGTACATAACAGATCTTTTTCGGGGGGTAGATTGCGCCAATCCTATGATTGACTTTAAAGGCAAACTGATTGTCTGCAACAAAAAAACGGCCTTTGCATGCGGAATTGAGGAGAGGGATTTGATTGAAATAGCAGGAACGGGAATATCCTCAACTGAAGATGGGCCGGAAAACATACACAAAATTGCAGAGTATGCCCACCTTGTTCAAGCCTATGAGAGCGCCTGTAAAGCTGCCGGGGTTGATATTGGAGCTGAATTTCTTAATAAAAACGCACTGCTTGAAATTTATACCTGCTACCCGGTGGTTCCGCTGGCCTTTCTTTTAAAAACAGGTATTGCCGATTCATACAAGCATATACCCGCCCTTCTCAATCAATACGAAATCACAGTAACCGGAGGAATGAACCTTTGCAAAGCGCCATGGAACAACCCGTCTTTAAATGCCCTAGTCCAAATGTACAGGGAGCTTCAAAATGGACCTTTCCAGTATGGGGCCGTTCACGGCAACGGGGGATTGGGTTACAAGCAGGGGGTAGTTATCTTAAAAGCCTAAACATTTAATAGACCGATTCTCGATAATTGTTTTTATTAGAAGCACTATTAAATAACAAAGGAGTGCAAATTAAGCTTTGCACTCCCTTGTTTGATATTTTTAATTACACAACAGTTTCCCGAGGGTTAGTACATCATGCCACTTACATAGACACCTGCTCCTACGAAAAGATCCTGATTGGGAACTCTGTAGATATAACTGATCTTTTCCGAAAAACTGGGCAAAGATGACATGTGCCATCATGTACCAGGCTGAGATGGCACACAGCATCAGTTCATAACCTGCGACTTTGGTCATTCCGGTAAACCACATGATGAAGGTGTAAAGGGTCCAGACGACCAGGAACCATCCTACATCCGTCGTGCTGGAATGATAAATTTTAAAATAATTCATCATGAAAATTATTCCCAGGGCTATCCAGAATGACCCATAGGAAACAAAGGCACTTTAACCGAAGTTGTTGCCGCATTTAATATCGGGTTCATTGGGGGGCAATGATCAGCGTCATATATAATACCCGCCGAACGACAATTAAAATTCCTGAAATATAAATCAAAAAAATGGTAAAAGCCGCCAAATCTTATGAAAGGAGAGATTTGGATGGTAACGGACCAGCAAGTGAGGAGGTTATTCAAGTTGATTCAAACTGAAAAAAATTTCGGGATAGCAGCAATGAAAGCAGGTATGGATGAAAAAACGGCTCGAAAGTACCGTAAAATGGGCAAATTGCCAAGCGAACTTAAACAGGAGCATAACTGGAGAACACGTAAGGACCCGTTTGAAGACGTATGGGATGGTATCAAAGGAATGTTATCAATAAATCCGGGGTTGGAAGCCAAAACCATTTTTGAGGATCTTCAAAGAAACCAGCCAAGCCGATTTGCCGATGGGCAGTTGAGGACCTTGCAACGGAGGATAAAACATTGGAGGGCAACAGAAGGACCGGGTAAAGAAATTTTCTTCGCTCAAATTCATAAGCCGGGCGAATTATGCCAGTCTGACTTCACCCATATGGATGAGCTGGGCATCACCATATCCGGCGTTCCTTTTGATCACATGATTTATCATTTTGTTTTAACCTATTCCAACTGGGAAACCGGTACCATATGTTTCTCCGAGAGTTTTGAAAGCCTGAGCCAGGGCCTGCAAAATGCTTTATGGGAATTGGGCGGTGTACCGTATCATCACCGCACAGATCGCTTGGCTGCCGCTGTCAACAAGGAGACCCACCCGGAAGAGTTCACCCGCAGATATCAGGATCTTGTCGACCATTACGGTCTGACTCCTTCTAAAACGAACCCGTCCAGCCCCAATGAAAATGGTGATGTGGAGCAGCGCAATTACCGGTTCAAAAAAGCCGTTGAACAAGCCCTGTTATTGAGAGGTCACCGGGATTTTAAAGACCGGGAAGAGTATGAGAGTTTTCTGTCCAGGTTGTTTGGGCAACTGAATGCCGGCCGAAAAGGCCGCCTTGCAGAAGAAGTGGAACTCCTGCATCGGCTCCCCAAACGCCGGATCGACTCATGTAAAAAACTGGATTTAAAAGTCGGTCCCAGCAGTACCATACGAGTCAATCACAATGTCTACTCAGTGAACAGCAGGCTCATAGGAGAAAAAATACAGGTTCGTCTTTACATGGAATGTCTGGAAATCTGGTACGGACAGAAAAAGATCGACACCTTGCCACGGTTACGGGGTGAGGGGAAGCACAAAATCAATTACCGGCATATCATTGACAGCCTGGTCAAAAAGCCGAGGGCGTTTGAAAACTACCGCTATCGTGATGCCATGTTTCCCACCAGCCGTTTCCGGATTGCCTATGACTATTTAAAAGAACGCTATACTGTTCAAAGCGCTGCCTCAAGATATTTGAAGATTCTATACCTTGCCGCAAAAGACAGTGAAGTGGCTGTAGACAGTGCTCTGACGGTTTTAATAAACGAAAGCCATGAAATCAGCAAAGATGCGGTTCAGCGCCTTATGGAATCCAATGCCCCTGTTGCCGGACCAGATGATATCCATATTCCGGCAGTTGATTTAACCCTTTATGACAAACTTCTCAAGGAGGTGGCAGCATGATGAGTGATCATGACCAGATCATGAACCATCTCAAGAGTCTCCACATGCCGACCATGCGCCGCAGCTATGAAGAAATGGCAGATCAGGCCCGGGCGGAGTCATGGGGGTATGAACAGTATCTTTTACAGCTGCTGAATCTTGAATGTGAAGTGCGGTGGCAAAACCGGATAGCACGGAACCTGAGGGCATCCAAGCTGCCACCGTCAAAGACCTTTGAAAATTTTGATAAAAAACGCCTTCCCATAAAGGTCGCTAATCATTTGAATGTACTGATCGACGGCTCTTTTTTAAGCCGATCTGAAAATATTTTGGCCTTTGGGAATCCGGGAAGCGGGAAAACCCATCTGTTGTGTGCCATTGGCCATGAATTGATTGCAAAAGGAAAGCAGGTCCTTTTCATCTCATGCAGCCAGCTTGTTCAGGAGCTGCTGATCGCCAAAAGGGAGCTTGAGTTGACAAAAAAGCTCAAAAGCCTCTCCAGGTTTGATGCCGTGATTATCGATGATATCGGATATGTCCAGCAAAGCCGGGAAGAGATGGAGGTGCTGTTCACCTTCCTGGCAGACCGGTATGAGCAAGGCAGTCTGATGATCACCAGCAATCTTCCCTTTTCCAAGTGGGAACAGATTTTTAAAGATCCGATGACGACGGCTGCGGCTATCGACAGGCTTGTTCATCACAGCATTATCTTTGAATTGAATGTTGAGAGCTATCGCATGGAGCAGGCCAAAAAGGAGGCAAGATAATGTTCGAACACGATATGGAAACAGCATATACCAGGGAAGAACTCGTAGAAATTGTCAAAATGATACGGCTGCATTTATACAATAGAGGCCTGCACTGTGGCGCCAGGGTTATAAGGGAGGAAATGGAGAATGAGAATATCCAGCCAATACCTTCTGTGAGAACTATTGGGCGTATATTATCACGACATGGCCTAACACATGGCAGAACCGGTTTTTATAATAATCCTGTTTAAAAACAGATGAATAATAAACGGCCATTTTTTTATGCGAAAATCACATATTTTTTTTGTAAAGCGTTGTACGGTTATCTATAATCTTTGAATGGCAAGGCTTTCGGGTTTTTTTATTTAAAAAGGAGATGGTATGCGTGGAGGATATAGAGGAAAACCAAAACCGAAATTGCCGTCACATCTAAAGCGTGTTCATGTGAATGCCCGCATCCAGCGGTGGATGCTTGATGAGCTCAAAAAAAGAGGTGAGGTTGGGATAATTTTGGAGGATATATTGATTAAAGCGGGTTTCAAGTATCAAGCAGAAAAATGAAGAAAAACAATATGCCTCCGGCGGCCCTACGGGGTATTTGTTCCGCGCTAAGGCGCGGGGATTTAACGCATGAAGGACAAAAACATGGGGGGAAGGGCAGAATACATTGGACAGCATACTGCCCCCCATGTCTTCGTCACCAGTCACGGCGCTCGGGTTGCTTCCCAGCAGTTGCCCTATCCTCCAGACCGGCGTGAGGGATATTATCAATGTTACAAAAAATATCAAGTCAATAATGAAAAAAAATATAAAATCAGCAGGTTATAAAGGAATGAGAAACGGGAATTTTAATTGTCGTTGAAGGAAAAAAATATTTGTCGTTGATCAGGGCAATAGAGCTGGTTACCCAAATCCCTTATAATCAGCATTAAAAATTACCACTACTGGCTTGAAAAGGAACTGGGCTGATTCATCAGCCTTGCTGCACTCAGGCGTTTTGCCAAACGGGAAGATCTGAAATTTTATCTTGAAAAATCGGATTTTGAAGTTGATGTTCCAAAAAAATACGTTTTTAAGTCGGAATCAGTATTTGACCTGGTTCAGAAGGAACTAAATTATAAATTTGTTGACCTCAACCTTGTCATGGAATTCATATTTGAGCTGCCTCCGCTTGAGAAGTTAAGAAACAGTTACACTATTTGAATCCCATCAAGTGCCATTGGGCATAATATGGTGCCCTTATTTATTTCCCAGGCACTAAAGTGATCAACAATCGGTTCTTCAGCTTTGCAGAACAGTAATCCACAACTTTATGGTTCATGGTTGGGTTAATACAAAGTCTTAGAAACCGCTTTTTTTTGTGATGTGTTTTTTTCTGCCGGATCGGGATTTTGATCTTGCTTTCCCGGCAGGTGTTTGAGAACGCTGTTTTGAGGCTTTTCTTTTGTTGACAATCTCTTTTATTTGTTTGTCTGCCTTTTTTTCGCTGGACGGGTTGTTGGGGCGCAATAGGACAAAATCCGGAACTGTGCCATCCATGGTGTAGTGGTCAATCGGTTCCTTTGGGATCTTTTGCTTCAGCAGTTTTTCAATAGCTTTAAGATGAGGTCTCTCATCAGGACTGACCAGTGAGACAGCAATACCGCTTACGCCTGCGCGACCGGTGCGTCCGATGCGGTGAATATAATCCTCTGGTACACTCGGTATATCGTAATTGACAACATAGGGTAGATTGCTGATGTCAAGACCTCTTGCAGCCACATCCGTTGCCACGAGGGTGCGGATTACACCGTTTTTGAATTCTTTGAGGGTGCGTGTCCTGAAAGACTGGCTCTTGTTGCCGTGCAGGGCAGCAGCACTGATCCCTTTTGCGACAAGTTTCTCCGTGAGTTTGTTTGCCCCGTGTTTTGTGCGGACAAAGACCAGTATTTGGGTCCAGTGTCCAGTGGTGATCAGATGTATGAGCAGTGCGCGTTTATTGGGTTTGTCCACCAGGTGAACCTTCTGAACAATTGATTCTGCTGCGGTATTGCTGGGTGTCACCTCTATATAGTCTGGTTCCTGAAGCATTATTTGGGCAAGATTTCGGATCTGTTGTGTATAGGTGGCTGAAAACAGCATGGTCCTGCGTTCAGTCGGAACAAACTCAAGGATTTCGGAAATCTCTTCACTGAATCCAAGATCCAGCATTCTGTCGGCCTCGTCAAACACCAGAAATTCTATTCTGGAAAGATCCAGGTCTCTGTGGCTGGCAAGATCCAGAAGACGTCCTGGTGTGGCCACAAGGATATCAATGCCGCGCTTCAGTCGATCAATCTGTGGCGTTATGTTAACCCCGCCGTAAACCACGGTGCATCGAATGGATACTCGTCTGGCATAGGCCTTGATGCTTTCTCCCACCTGTAGTGCAAGCTCTCTGGTTGGTGTCAGGACAAGGGCCCTTGGGTATCGCCGTTTGACTTTTTTACGGCTCAGGATTTCAATCAGTGGGAGGGCAAATGCGTCTGTTTTTCCCGTTCCTGTCTGAGCGCGTGCAAGAATGTCCCGTCCGTTGAGAATCGCCGGAATGGCCCGGGTCTGAATGGGTGTGGGGGCGGTATAACCCTTGGATTTTGAGGCTTTAAGCAATTCGACCCGAAGGCCAAGTTCATCAAATGACATATAATATCCTGAATATTCTTTCAATTTTTACGTTTTAACAGCCTATAATTTAAATTTTCCATAGTATGGCATAAATTATGCTTTAAGTACATCTAAATGAAGAAAGGCGTCAGGTTAACTGTCGATAAAGATGATTTTCGGTTTTTTGGTTGCATCCTTAGTCTATGATGGTTCGATCTTAACATGGCTGATGCCGGAAAATTACTCGGCAGCTGTTAGATAAATCTGTCCTCTTTGGGTTACTCTGATTAATGGGTGTAAACTGCCTGTATCAAGTTTAAGGTTGATATTGTAAGATATTTGATTTTTTTATGATCATAAGATTATCCTATCAGGTCGAGAAGAGTTCCAGTGGTTTTTTCGTTTGTTTGAATAACTTTTGTATTTGCTGCAAATTCTTGTTTGATAATTATCTGGTTGGACAGTTCTTCTGCTATGTCGGTGTTGGACAGTTCTTTTAATTTTCCGGTATCGCTTAAATGATCTACCACAAGCGGACCCGGGGTATCTATTTTTGTGATGATTGTTTTAACCTGGTCGTTTTCTCCTTCAGTGTTTATTGCCCGGCTTTTTTTGAAATCATCGGAAAGGGTATTTGCAACATTATTGGCACTGACCGCCATTTGCTTGGAAAATGCCTGTAAGGCTGATATGTTACTTTGAATTGATGTCACCATTGAATTGACTCCTGAAAAAATATTTTTTAAAATATTCTTTTAAAGAGTTGATTGCAATAATTGTGCTAAAAAAGTATTTAGAACAAAATGCTCAATAAATTCCCTTATTTTTGAAGGGGGTATTAATTTTTATTAAAAATAATGCCTCAATTAAATTCGATTGAATTGTTTGTTTACTGTAATCAGGTTAACAAAAAACGGCATGGATTACAAATTGTGTTTTATAATGATGGATAGCTAAAGGAGGATGATAATGTTTACCATTGATAACACCATTATGTTGTTGATTGATGTTCAGGGTCAGCTGTCTCAGCTAATGCATGAAAAAGAAAAATTGTTTAAATCACTTGAGGTTATGATTCAGGGCATGAAAATTCTTGGAGTGCCGGTTATCTGGATGGAACAGATCCCAAAGAATTTAGGTCCGACAGCTGAAGCGGTTTCAAAATGTATGGTGGGCGAGACACCCATTGAGAAATTCTCATTCTCTTGTTGTGGGGAACCGCAATTTATGGAAAAGTTCAAAAAAGCCGGAAGAAATCAAGTGCTTTTGACCGGAATTGAAACTCATATCTGCGTTTTTCAGACAGGATACGACTTGATTAATCAAGGTTGCGAGGTTCAGGTCGTTTCGGATTGCGTTTCTTCCAGAATCAAAGAAAATAAGGAAGTTGGTATTCAAAGGCTTGTTCAGTCAGGCTGCCGGGTGACTTGTGTTGAAATGATATTTTTTGAATTGATGCGGGCGGCACAGGGTGATCAGTTTAAGCAGATTGTTAAACTTATCAAATAAGGGTGAATATAAAATTTGATCACCGAGTAAAAGGAATTCATTCATAATATTAATTATTTACAGTGCATAGGATTGATATTACACTTAGAAGAGGATTAAACAGCAATTTGGAAGGTTGATCTGTTTTCTTCAGGCAGGCGGCTTATTTTTTCATATGACTGTGCAGCTTTTTTAGGGGATCCAAAGGCCTTGTTTTCATTGGCAATTGCCTGTTCTTTTGCCTGTAATGTCACTAACTCTGAAAGGGCTTTGGATGCTGTTGATGTTGCGTTTGATGCCACTTTCAGGTCTTGAGAAGATGGATTTGCAGGTGCAAGTGCAGCGTTTTTGATTTGGCGCATTTTTCGGATTGTGGCCTGGGGGTTTCCAGGTACAGGAGACGTGTCAATGCTGACTTCACCTGCAACAGCATATTCTTTTCCGTCCGGCCCACGTTTGTAGGTGAGATTCGCTCCTGAGGTGATATATCTCCCGCCGGCTGCAATGTGTGCCATTTCATGTTGTCTTACCTCGATGTCAGTTTGTTTGAGTTCTTCAACAAGTTGGATTTCTGCCCGGGTTAATGTCTGTTCCTCTCCACTCATTGTTTTGGGTTTGGCAATTGTTTGAGTTTCTTCAGTTTCTTGTGATCTCAGGCCGGTGTGTTCTTGTTTGGGGCTATTTGTTTCCGAAGTTTGGTTAATCGTTTTTTGTGTGCTGTTATTTGAATTTGAAACTGTATTAAATGTCTGGTTGTTTTCGGCAAGGGGTTTAATGTTTAAGGTTTTTGAGTGTGGAACAGAGGGGTAGCTGAAACCGGATTGATAATTATCATATGTGTTGGTTGAGATATTCATTTTTTATTGTTTCAGTTTTATTCTTCAGGGTGGAATGATATCCAGTTCCTTAAATTGACATTATTCAAAGTATATTTATAAAAAGAATATCATTGCAAGAGAAAGTTTACCGAAATAAAAATTATTTGACAAAAAACTTTGATTTAGGTAAATTAAAAGATTCATTTTTGTTGAGTTTTGCTCGTGTATGAGTTGATTTTTGCTGGTGTTACTGCAATTTAAAGGTTATTTATGGGTCGAAAGGCAAGTGTTGTCCGAAAAACAAATGAGACTGAGATTAGTATTTGTTTTGATTTAGACGGTTCCGGCAAGGTTGATGTTTTAACCGGAATTCCTTTTTTTGATCATATGCTTACCGCTTTTACCGTTCATGGTTTTTTTGATCTTGAAATCAATGCCAAAGGAGATCTTGAAGTTGATTTTCATCATACAATTGAGGATGTCGGCCTGGTTCTTGGTCAAGCGCTTTCGAAAGCACTCGCAAAAAAACAGCGAATTGTCAGGTTTGGAGATGCCAGTATCCCAATGGATGAAGCCCTGTCAAAGGTTACAATAGACCTGTCAAACAGGCCGTATCTTGTCTATAATTTCCCGGATACGCTAAGGTCAAAAGGTGAATTTGATGCGTATCTTGCCAAAGAATTTTTTCAGGCTGTTTGCGTTCAAGGGGCTTTTAATCTTCACATTAATTCTTATTATGGTGTAAACGAACACCATGTCCTTGAATCAATTTTTAAGGCGTTTGGACGATCGTTGCATATGGCTACCAGAATTGATGAAAAAATTTTGGGTGCCCTTTCCAGCAAGGGAACGCTATAGAAATTGTTAAACAAACCAGATGATCAAAAGCTTTTTTACATATATAGTGAAAGTAAATGATTTCAAAATAACAATTATCCGTAAAGATAATTATTGACATGTGATTTTAAATACTTAGCTTATTTTACTTGCATAACCGTTAAATTTTGGAGTCAGTGTCGTAAAGATGTATATTCCTGAAGAAAAAATTTCAGACATTTTAAATACTTCAGATATTGTTGATGTTATTTCAGAGTCCGTTATTTTAAAAAAGAGCGGAAGAAATTTTTTTGGTTTATGTCCTTTTCATTCTGAAAAAACTCCCTCTTTTTCTGTAAATCCAAGTAAACAGATCTTTCATTGTTTTGGTTGCAGTGCGGGCGGAAATGTATTGTCTTTTATTATGAAATATCATGGCATCACTTTTCCAGAAGCTGCAAAAATGTTGGCTCGCAAGTATAATATTATCATTGAAACCAAAGAAATTGATCCTGTAACAAGAAATGAACTCAACCTTAAAGAGAGTCTGTTTAGATTAAACAAAGCTGTTATGGGCTTTTATTTTGATGAGCTTAAACAATCAAAACAAGGCGAAAAAGCAAGGATATACCTTGAAAAAAGAGGAATTTCCAAAGATATCATTCAGCAGTTCAAACTTGGGTTTTCGCCTGATAACTGGGAATCGATAGTTAATCTTTTAAAAAAACGGAAAATTCCCAAAAAGGTTGCCGTCCAATGCGGCTTGGTTTTGGAAAGAAAACAAAATAATGGGTATTATGACCGGTTTAGAAACCGGATCATGTTCCCTATTTTTGATGTGAATATGCAGGTCGCTGGTTTCGGGGGCAGGGTGATGGATGATGCCATGCCCAAATATATGAATTCCCCTGAAACACCTGTTTACATCAAGAGCCGTATTCTATATGGCTTGCATGCAGCAAAACAATTTTGCCGACAGGAAGGGTTTGTTTATATTGTGGAGGGGTATTTTGATTTTTTATCCCTTTATCAACACGGTATTAAAAATACGGTAGCCAGTCTTGGTACTGCATTAACTTCTGATCATGTGAGAATTCTGAAAGGATATGCGTCCAAAATGGTTCTTGTTTTTGACTCTGATGCAGCCGGCATCAATGCTGCAAAAAGAAGCATTGAAATTTTTATGAAAGAAGGTGTTGATACAAGAGTGCTTGTTCTTCCGGAAGGAAATGACCCTGATTCTTATATTGTAAAGCATGGACAAGACGCATTCAATGATCTTGCGTTAAAAGCCAAAACAGTTATGCAATTTCTTTTGAAGGTTTCCATTGATACACATGGGCTTTCCGTGGAAGGCCGGATCAGGATTTTAGATGATATGAAACAGCATTTGAGTTTGATTCAGGATAGTGCATTGAGATCTTTATATGTTAAAGAGCTTGCTGAAACATTAAATATCGATGAAAAAGCTGTTTTGGAAAAAGTCAGGGAACAGTATTTGAAACAGAATACGAAAGATTCATTTTTGATGAATAAAAAAAACAATGAAGATAAGCTGGAATCTGATCGAAGAGAAGAACAAATGATTTCAATGATGCTCAATTATCCCGAAATCATAGAGGAAATTAAAAATACTGATGTGTTGGAGTATTTTTATTCTGAAAAATTAAAGTACATTGGAAAGAAAATTATAAGTGTGGATTCGAATAAAAAAGCCTTCATTACAAATGTTATGGCAAAAATGGAAAATGATGAGGATCAATCGCTTATTGCTTCTTATGCTATGAATGACATGTTTTCAGAACAAGATGTCAATCAAACAGCTCTGTTTATAATAAACCGAATTATTCGTGTAAGAAAAAAGCAGGAAAACACTTTGACAAGTAAAATTATAAGTGCGGAAAAGGGCTGTGATTCTGAATTGATGGACTTGTTAAAGCAAAAACAGGCAGAAATTCAGCAATTACAAAATCGGTTATAACTTTAAGCCTTTGGGAGGCATTTTATGGCAGGTAAGACAAATAAGTCTGGAGAGAATTTAATAATGACTAAGAAAGAATTACAAAAGCTTATTAAAAAAGGAGAAAAAACCGGTTCTCTCTCTTTTGCCGAAATTAATGATGCAATATCCCATGATTTGAAATCATTGGATCATATTGAAGATATTGTAATGCAATTTAAAGAGCTTGGAATCAAGCTTGTGGATACGGAAAAAGAAACAATAAAAAAGGCCGCAAAAAAAAGCACTGCAAAAATAAAAGTCAAGTCATCATCCAGAAAGATTGTTAATGATAAAGTTAAAAAAACGTCTGAAAAAGATGATGATGACTATGATGAAAAAGATGATGATGAAAAAGATGAGAAAAGGGGAAAAAAAGCCAATAAAGACCTGTTTTCTGCTAAAAAAGATCGCTCGGATATGGAGTTTGGTGCTGTTACCGACCCTGTGAAAATGTATCTCAAAGAGATGGGGATGGTTACTTTGCTCAGTCGCGAGGGAGAGATTGAAATTGCAAAAAAGATTGAGCGTGGTGAACGTGATGTCTTGAGAGCCATGCTGGATTGCCCCATCGCATTGTCCACGATTTTCATGTATGGTGAAAAAATGGAAAAAAAATCAATGCGTCCCAAGCATGTTTTAAGAGATGTGGATGAAGGGGATGGGGTGGTAGATGAAGTTTCCAAACAGGAAAAATTTTTAAGTTCCTTAAATGTAATTAAAGAGCTTCACAGGGAAAATCAAGAAAAAAGAGATATCTTACTCCAGGAGAACAAAAGATCAAAGAAATACGATACTGTTTCAAAGGAAATTTACTCCAATACGGAAATCATATTTGAAGAATTGAAAAAATGGCGGTTTGAATCCAATGTTATTGATAATATAGAAAAAAGTATAAGAAATACAATTACATGGTTTGATAAAGTTGACGATCTTTTGGAAAAATGTGCCAAAACATTTAATGTAAAAACCCGAAAAATGCTGGATCAGGTGTCTGATGAAACAAGCTTTGTGCAGTGGGCCACATCCATATCCAATTCTGATATAACCAAGGATAGAGCTGTTATTTTATATCAGGATATATGCTCAATTTTAACCCAGGTTGCTTTGAGGAAAAATGAGGTTAAGGGTGATTCTAAAAGTCTAAAGCAGATTGTCGATTGTGTGGACAAGGGTCGCAGAGATGCCGATTTTTCAAAAAGAGAATTGGTGAGAGCAAATTTAAGACTGGTTGTCAGTATTGCAAAAAAATATACAAACAGAGGATTGCAATTCCTTGATTTGATTCAGGAAGGTAATATCGGTTTGATGAAGGCGGTCGATAAATTTGAATACAGAAGGGGGTATAAATTTTCAACTTATGCCACCTGGTGGATAAGGCAAGCCATTACCCGTGCTATTGCAGACCAGGCAAGGACAATCAGGATTCCGGTTCACATGATTGAGACCATAAATAAACTTATTCGGACATCACGATACCTTGTGCAGGAAATGGGCAAAGAGCCGTCGCCGGAAGAAATTGCGGAAAAAATGGAAATCCCCATTGAAAAGGTTCGACGGGTATTAAAAATTGCCAAAGAACCGATTTCTCTTGAGACTCCCATTGGAGAGGAAGAAGACAGTCATCTGGGTGATTTTATAGAAGATAAGAAATTTTCCATTCCTTCGGATGCAGCCATTGATTTCAGCCTTGCAGAGCAGACCCGGAAAATTCTTGCGACTTTGACACCACGAGAGGAAAAGGTACTTCGAATGCGGTTTGGTATTGGTGAAAAATCTGATCATACTCTGGAAGAAGTTGGCAAGGATTTTACCGTGACAAGAGAACGTATTCGTCAAATTGAGGCAAAGGCTTTGAGAAAACTGAGACACCCAACCAGAAGTAAAAAACTTAAGACCTTTATTGAGAATTAAATCTTGACATAAAATGCTTAGTCGTATATATAGTCCAAGTTTGTGCGAATGAAAGGGCCTATAGCTCAGTTTGGCAGAGCCACCGGCTCATAACCGGTCGGTCCCTGGTTCGATTCCAGGTGGGCCCACCAATGAAATGTTACTGGTATATTTTATGGATGTAATAAAAGCATGATTGTAATAAAACATTGTAAAGGACATATTGTTCGCATATGAATGTGTCTGAAGAATATCAACCGGATATAAAAAAAAGCGTGGTAATCTACCACGCTTTTTTTATTTGTCAGTAGGTCGTTTATGGTTAAAACAAAGGATATATTGGGATTTCTCAATATCATAGCTCCTTTTGATATTGCTGAAGGTTGGGATAATTCAGGGCTTCAGGCGGGAAATTTGATTTGGGAAGTAAAAAAAATAATGATCGGTCTTGATGTGTCCCTGCCATTAATGAATGCTGCGGAAAAATGGAATTCAGACCTTGTACTCACCCATCACCCTCTTATGATTTCCCCTGAAAAATCAATTGATTTCAATAGAATGCCGGGCAAAGCGATTGAAATTGCTGCAAGAAAAAAAATCAGTATAATATCAGCACATACTAATCTTGATAAGGCACAAGACGGATTAAATGATTATTTTGCATCAAAGATTGGTATCAAGACAACCGGTGCTTTTCTTGTTGATCCGTCATCATCTATGCAAAAGGATGAAATGACAGGTATCGGCAGAATTGGATATCTGGAATCTCCGATTATGCTTAAACATTTTGTTCATCAAATAAAAGAAAAACTTGATTTAAAACATCTGCGTGTAACAGGCAATATGGATATGCCCGTAACAACTGTTGCTGTTTGTACAGGCAGTGGTGGCTCACTGATTGATGAGTTCTTGATATCTGGAGCAGACCTTTATATCACCGGAGATATAAAATATCATGAAGCAAGACGTGTTGAAGAATATTCAAAAGGACTGGTTGATGTGGGGCATTTTGGTTCTGAACATATGGCAGTAGATTTGCTTGCCGATAAATTAGACCATGCTATTCAAATGGCCGGGCTGAATATACAAATAAAAAAGTTCAAAAAAGAGAAAGATCCATTTATTATAGTTTAAGGATATTGTTATGAATGATATTTCCAAACCGGATATAGAAACCCTTGTCAAACTCCAGGAAGCTGAAACTCAAATTTTCAGGCTGAAAACTGTTCTGGAAAAAGTTGAAAAGGAAAAAGAAAATTTAAGTATCAGGTTAAAACAGTTTGGAAATGCCTTGGAAGATCATAAAGAAAATCTTTCAAGTGCTGTTAAAGCTTGCCGGGATATTGAAATGGAAATTCAAATCATTGATGAGCGTATTGTTAAAAGCAATGAAAAATTAAGGATGGTGAAGACCAATAAGGAGTATCAGCTTTTTTTAAGAGAAGTGGATGATAACAAAAAACGCAAAGACGCTCTGGAAACTGAATTACTCGAACATCTGGATGAAAAAGAAAAAATGGAAAAAATTGTTCAGGAAAATGAGAATGAATATAAACTTCTCAAGGACCAAATAGATGCTGAACAAAATGATATTGATAAAAAATCAATAGATGATCGAGAGTTGCTTGATGAATATCTTGACAGACAGGAAGAAATAGGTAAAAGTCTTGATCCATCTTTGATGAACCGGTTTGCAAAGATATCAAAAATGAATGGGGGGCTTGCTGTAGTCAATGTGGAAAACGAAGTGTGCATGGGGTGTTTTATGAATGTACCGCCTCAATTATATATTGAAGTGCAGCGTGGGAACTCATTGATTTCATGTCCGCAATGCAGTAGGATTTTATATCATATGAATACATAAATTATAAATATATAAAGCTCGGTCTGACCAGGCAAAACGATCGCTGGGTTTTAAACCTGGAGGAAAGTCCGAACACCACAGGACAGGACGCTCCATAACGTGGAGTCGCGGTGACGTGAAGGAAAGTGCAACAGAGAGTAGACCGCCCGGATGGAATTTGATCCGGGTAAGGGTGAAACGGTGCGGTAAGAGCGCACCAGTTTTCCAGGTGACTGGAAAAGCTTGGTAAACCCCGTCCGGTGCAAGGCCAAATAGGGAAACGCTTGAGGGTTGTCCGCCCAAGTTTTCGGGTAGGTCGCGTGAGGTGTGCGGTAACGTACATCCCAGATGAATGATCGTTGACCTGTTCTACGGTAACGAGAACAGGTAACAGAATTCGGCTTATCAACTGGTCAGGCCGAGCTTTTAATTTAGTATTGGATTATTGAACATGAATTATTTTTGCGATATTTCTTTTAGGGAAAAAGCCAATATTTTTTCTTTTGAATATCTGAAATGTATTTTGTTTGTTGTAGAAATTGATGATAATGATTATGTTTTTACAAAAAAATTATACTCAAAGCTGATTACAACTTCTCATATTCTTGAAGATTTTTTAGACTTTCATGGAGCGAAAAAAAATAAAGAATGGGTTTTTTATCGTGAATTATCGGCAACTATTCGTCATCTTTCATTAGCTTGCTATTCTCAACGGCATATTCTCAACCGGTTTAAATTTTATTTTTTTCAAGAAAATCGTTATGAGACATTCAAGCTTGAAGCATTTGATACTCTGAAAATTTTACAAGATTCCATAAAACTTGCTGCGCCCGTGATTTTAGAAGAAGCCCGTCGCTTGAAAATTAATATTCCGGCTACTGGGTATAACCTGAATTATTTTCCTGGAATTTCATCTGTCCAACAGTTGGACCATAATATTGATGATTTTAACGCCAAAGACAAACAAAGAGAGAACCTGACACGGATTGCCAGTGAATTTTTAGAAGTTGTAAAAGATTTTGATCAATTTGCATTTTATGAGCGGTATGATTTAAAAAAAATAAATAATCTTGTACCGGAACAATTCAATGAGGTCATCATCAGAAGATATGAAATGTTGATTCATAATATACAGTCTTCGTTTGATTCATATGTGGTCAATACAAAATCTTCATCAGGAAACTTGTTACTTGAACAGCTTAGAAGTCATTTTTCCATTGTATTTCATATCCTTCAGGTCGCAGGCAGTTTGTTGCATTTTTACGAACGGCATCTGTATGATATCGGGTTTAAGGATGTTTATAAGAATGTCAGTGAATCTTTATCCAACTTGATTGATCCTGATGTTGTTCTGGATAGGGCAGTTAATTTCTGTTTATTTTATGCCTGGAGGTTTTTATCCACAGGAAAAGACCTGGCATCCAGAATATTGAATGAAAATATGGAGACTTCGATTATAGAAGTCGGAATTCCCAAGGATCGTGGGTTTCATAGTCGGCCAAGCCTTTTGGTTGCTAAAATTGTTCAGCATTATGGCGGTGAAGTTAAACTGCTTGTAAATAATGATAGTTTTGATGCTGCAAGTGTTCTGGATATTCAATGGGCCGGAGGGAAGATAAAAAAAGAAGAGATAGAAATCGTTCAGTTCAAAGGGGATGTTAGGGCATTAAACGATTTGAAGATTCTTGCCGGTGTGAATTATGGAGAAGATCACATAGGAAAAGGCATCCCCTTGCCAAAAGAACTGGCCTATTTGAGCTGATATGCAGAGTTTAGAAAGTTTTGTCATCGTTGTTGCCGCCGGCAAAGGCTTGCGAATGGGATCAAAGACAAAAAAACAGTATCTTTGTCTGGAGGGAATTCCGATTCTATCCCGTACCATCATGGTGTTTGACAGGTGTGATCAACTTAATGAGATTGTACTTGTTGTTCCACAAGACGAGATGGCATATTGTAAAAAAAACATTATTGAGCCTTTTGGATTTGTAAAAAAAATTCACTTGGTTGGAGGCGGAAAAAAAAGACAAGATTCCGTCTTAAATGGCTTGAAAAAGGTTAGAGATAAAAAAAATCATGAAAAAAAAACCATGGTTCTGATTCATGATGGAGTTCGTCCTTTTGTTGATCAAAGTATTATTAAAGAGTGTATCAATAGTGCTGTTGAATATGGTGCCTGTATTCCTGCTGTTAAAATCACTGATACTGTAAAACAGGTTTTTGGGGAATTGTTTGTTGAAAAAACATTAAACAGGGAGAATCTGTATAAAGCACAAACTCCTCAGGTTTTTAAAATGGAGTTGATATGGGATGCGTTTGAGCATGCAGAGGCAACTTGTTTTTCAGGTACAGATGATGCTTCGTTGATGGAACATTTCGGAAAAAAGGTTTTTGTTGTTAAAGGATCTAAGATGAATATTAAAATTACAACCCCGGAAGACCTTGCTTTGGGAAAATATCTGTTAAGCATTGTGTAATGGATATTAATGTCTTTTTTGTTTTTCAAGTAATCTCTGAAAATCTTTGCTAACAAGCGTTTAAGCTAAATAAATCTTTACTTTAGATAGAAATTATGTAACATTTTGCACGATCAAACAATTGGCATCTGGTTTGTCAAGTACTTTGTTTTTGATTTTGAGATTAAGTGAAGCATGATAAAGCGGATTATTTTCGTCCAAGCACATAACCCGGAGGTATCACAATGGCGGAAAAACCTGAAATAAAGATTGGTTATCTTAAAATTACAGATCATCTTATTCTTGGTGTAACAGACCTTAAATTAAAAAAGGGTATGGAAAAGTTTGAACATTGTACGCTTAAACCTGTGCTGAAAAATGGATGGAATGAGGTTGCTGATGCGCTTTCTGTGAAGTCTCTTGATGGTGCCTTTTTGCTTGCTCCGACAGCTATGGACATGTTTAAGGCCGGGGTTGATTTGAAATTGTTGCTATTTGCCCATAAATCAGGAAGTGTGCTGGTTAAAAGTAAAAATGCTCATATTGAAACGATAGAAGATTTTGCCGGAAAAATAGTACTTATCCCGTATCAACTTTCGGTTCATAATATGCTGTTTCATAAGCTTTTGTCTGAAAAAGGCTTAAAGCCCGGAAGATCAACTGAAAAAGGCATTGATGTTATTCTTGAAGTGGTTGCACCCTTTCAGATGCCTGAAGCCATAGAATTGGACGAAGAGGGTGAAATCGGAGGCTTTATTGTTGCAGAACCCTTTGGATCGCAAGTTGTTGCCAAGGGGCATGGGGAAGAATTTTGTCTTTCCAAGGATTTATGGCCCAATCACCCCTGCTGTGTTTTTGTCATGAGAAATGAAATTATTGAAAAACATCCTGAAGCTATTCAGGAAATCTGCAACAGTTTTGTAAGATCCGGTCTTGCTATTGATGCACAACCTGAGCCTGCGTCTATCATCGGCGGAAATTTTCTTTCCCAGGATAAAGACGTTATCAAAAAAGTACTCACAGATCCGCCTGATCGTATATTGACAGGTGAGCTGTTTCCGATTATTGATGACCTTGATACAATCCAGAAATACATGATGGACGAGATGAAGATCATGACCAGTCTGATTGATCTTGAAAAATTCGTTGATACAGGTTTTGCAAGACAAGCAGGTGCAAAATAATAAAAAATTATTTTGCAGATCTGATGAATTTGTAGATTTGTGAAATTGCTTTTTGATTCCATTTGGGATTTCCGGACAATGTTCTGATTCTATTTTTGTTCAGTCGGTTTGTTGCTGCTTCAACATCTAAACCGTCTGCTTCCAGTCCTATTATGACTTTCATGACGGCAGCCTTATATCTTTCCAGATTTTCTTCTGGTGTGATATCAATTTTTATGACAGGGGTATTTTCTGACTCTTCGTTGCCAAAAGAAGGGGGTTCATTATTAGTCTGATCATCAAGAAGTGTTGATAAATCATCCATTTTCAAGTCTTTATCTTGCACGGTATTATTTGTCTCTTTTTTTAAAACAGGGTCTTGTTCTATTAATAATGAAAGATCATCCAGGTCTTGGGAAGGCGGTAGGGATTTGTATGGAGGGTCATCAATTAGTTTTAAAAGATCATCCAGCTCAACAGGTTGTTCAACAGAGGCTTCTGTTTTAATTGAACTGCTGTTTTGATCAATTAAGGCGGACAGATCATCAAGCGCCAAAGTCTTATCTGTCTTGATATCCTCTTCTGAGGAAACTTTATCAAGGAGTAATGATAAATCATCCAGTTGGTCAGATTCGTTTGCCGGACAGGCGACTTCATCAATCAGTGTTGATAGATCATCCATCTGATCATTGAGTTCTTTTGTATCATCCAGCAACAATGACAGGTCATCTTGTTCTTCGGCCTCATCCAATAGTAATGACAGATCATCCATTTCAATGGGGGGGGCTTTTTTGTCTGTGTCGTCAGGATCATCGCTTGTAATGACAGCGCTTGCCTGATGAATAATCCGTTGAATAGCGGGGTCGTTTTCAAGAAGTGTTTTTATTTCCTGCAATGCATTGGCAATATTATTCATTGCATCGGCTTTTTTTTCTTCAGCTTCAGCTCTTTTTTCATGGGCTATGGCAATTCTTTTCTGTTGTTCGCCAATATCACTGAAAACGGATTTCAAAAGAGTCAATCCGTCCATGCTCAAGCGGATATCTTCTTGTTGAGGCTGGTTTTCAAAAGGGGAGGGAGAGTCATCCGAATTAAATGCTGAGACCAGTTTTTTTTCAATATCGCTGGGAAGCATCCCCATTTCCAGCATTTCTTGTATCATAAAGAGTTTTTTAATCGTTTCAATGGGATAAAAAGGCTGTCCGTCAATGAGGTCATAAGGCATCCATTTGCCGAACCGTTTCAGTAAAAATTTTGTTGTAACTTTACCTATGTTCAGTTCGTTAATGATGCCACTAACTGATAATAATCTTTTTTGTGTCATTTTATCCTCATTGTTACTAATATTAGTTGACTATGGTTGAATCGACAACCTGCTTAAGTTTATTGAATTTTTTTGAATAAATAAAGTCTTGTGAAAAAGAAAAATTTAAAAAAACTGCTTTTAGGTTTTTAAAAAGCATGTATACTTGTCCGATAGAGGATTTATTTTTTTTGGGGGGGAATAAAAATGAAAAACAGTGTAAATATTTTTTACTTGTTACAGTTGCGAATAGCTGTAAAATAAAAAGTAATGTGATATTGAGTAAATCATTTGACTCTGTTTTTTTATCTTGATAAGATTAAAACAATCATAAAATAAAGTATGCGTTGCTTGATTTATATTGGTAAGCGTTAATAAATATCTACCCAAGTATTATTTGTCTGCCATTGGCAGAAAGTAAAAAGAAATTCCAATCAATTTGAATGGCAGCATAAGCCTCCTTGCTGCCCAGGGGAGGGTAAAATGGTCGGCAAAACAGATCCGAAAACTTTAATCAGTCACGTTGATGCAGTTAAAAAAGGAAAACGAGTATTTGAAGATGCTTTTCAGGGTGTTTCCAGAATGATCCTTGATGCGGGTATTCAAAAAATTACAGTAAAAGGGAAATCAACTTATCAGTTTGATATATTCAGTCAGGGGAAAAAGCATCTGGTAGGGATGTATGATGAAATAAACAGTTTTGTTTCATTTGTGAAGGATGCCTCGGAAGGCGGATCATCAAGGGAGATGGCCTTTGTTCTGGTGGGCGAACCCGGCAATGGTAAGACTTTTTTTGTGGAATATCTTTGTGCAAGATACAGGGAATTTTTAAGTATTCCTCAAAATAGGAAGTATACATTCAGGTATATTAATCTGGATCAGATTGGTGGGTATGGTAAAATTAATTTTATTGAATCCCAGACCTATGAAGACCCTATGATCCTGGCCATGAGTCTGAGCGAGATAAAGGACGAGTCAAAAGAGCTTTTTGCAAAGAAATTTAAATTTACTGACGGTCAGATAGATGACCTGTATGATAAATATCGTCCTTTGGGAGCCTGTTCTGCTTATATCCTAAATCAGATCCGGGAACATTGTGACAATGATATTAACAAGATGTTGTCATTTGTTGAAATTACGCCGGTCCCCTTGATTGAAAGCCTTGGAACGATTACAGGTAAATATCCGGCCAAGGATAAGATTACCTCATCTGCCGTGGACCTTATGGGGGAAGAATCCATTCAAAGACTGCTTCATATTTCCGATTCCAATAATCCATATCGGTTCGATTTAAGAAGAGGAGCACTGGCAAGGGTCGCAGGCGGCGGCATTCATTTCAGCGATGAAATTTATAAAAACAAGAAAGATCTGGTACAGGTGTATCTCGGGGTAATCCAAAACCGGATGATTGAAATGGACGGATTTAAATGGCCCATTGATACGTTGATTATTGCCACCAGTAATAATTCCGAATTTGATTCGTTTCTTTCCGAAAGAGAAGAAGCGCCTATTGTCGACCGTTGCAGAATCTGTTATGTGGCCCATAATACGGATTACAAAATTCAGAAAACCTTGACAGAGTATGCCATTGGTACTGATACAAAACGGTCCCTTGATTCAAAAATACTGCATCATGACCCGAATTTAAATTATGCAGCATCCATTGGTGTTGTCCTGACTAGATTGCCCAGATCAGACAAGTTAACTCCAGTGGAAATTATGAAGCTGGCAGCAGGAGAGATCGCCGGAGAAAAAAGCCTTAAAACCCTTGCTGAGCTGATTGATTCTTTAAACCAGGATACGGATATCACCAAAAGATTTGGGCAAAAAGGCCTTGGACAGCGAAATCTTGGCCGGGCTGTACAGCTTTTGTTGGAAAGTTCTGAAACCAATGAAGGCCAATGTATGTTTGCTCTGGATATTTTCAATGCTCTTGAAAGAACGGTACTGGATTATGTTCAGGAACCTGCCGACCGTGCAAAGTTCAAGGAGGATTTGAAAATTGCAAGAGGGCTGTACCGTGAAAGAATTATGACAGAGATGTTCAATGCCTACATGGATGAACCGCTGGCAATAAAAAAAGATGTGATGAACTATGTAAATATGATCATTGGTGTTGATGCGGAATATCTTGGTCCTGATATGATGTGGAAGTATAAAGATCCCCAGACCGGCGAACTAAAAGCTCTTAAAATAGATGAAAGATATATTAAAAATGTTGAAGAGCGGCTTGGTTTGAAAACCGAAGAGCAAAGAGCATCTTTTAGAAATTCTATTAGAAAGATTTATGGACAGAAACTGTCTGTGGATGCAAACTATGATTTTATGGACAACCTGGAACTGGTCAAGGCAATTACAGATGTAAGGCTTAAATCAGATATTGCCGGTGCCGGTTCATTAATTGGCGCTCTTGCCAACAGAACCAACGAAGAAAATCAAAAACTTTATGATAGAATGATTTATACCATGAATGAAAAACTTGGGTATTGCAGAACTTGTGCCCAGAAAACCATTGAATATTTCTGCAGTCAAGAGGATGATAAATAGACAGGGGAGGAGGTAAATACTGATGATAACCCTTGATGAACTTCTTGAAAAAGACAAAAGAAGAGAAGAAGACGGGTTTAAACGAAAAATCCGTATTGGAAGAATTGTCAAGCCTGGGACAGGTGGAAAAGATAAGATCATCATTGTCCCGACAACGGTTGAAGAAAAATTTGTTCATGATGAAATAAACCTGAATCAGGAACCAGGAGAAGGTGAACCCACCGGCGGAACAGGTGAGGGTGAAGAAGGAGATATCATTGGAGAACAACCGGTCCGTCCTGAAGAAGGAGAAGATGGAGAAGAAGGTTCAGGAGAAGGGCCAGGAGAAGGAAAGGGTAGTGAGCATGAACTTGAATCCAACGCATATGAGCTTGGCAAGGTTTTATCCCAGGATTTCCAGCTGCCTAATTTAAAAGACAAAGGGAAGAAAAGAACTCTGGCACGATATGTCTATGATCTGACCGACAAGAACAGGGGAGTAGGTCAGATTCTGGATAAAAAAGCAACATTAAAGAGGATAGTTGAAACCAATATTACCCTGGGAAATATCCCGGATGTGGCAAATATCGATCCTACAAAATTTATAATCTCACCACAGGACATGATTTACAGAATTTTATCCAGGGAGAAAGATTATGAGTCCCAGGCCCTTGTGTTTTTTTTGAGGGACTATTCTGGATCAATGGGGGGTAAAGTTACCCAGACCGTTGTTTCCCAGCATGTGATGCTGTATTCCTGGCTGTTGTACCAATACGAAAAACAGGTGGAAACCCGTTTTATCCTTCACGATACGGAAGCCAAAGAGGTGTCGGATTTTTATAAGTATTATTCCTATAAAGTTGCTGGCGGTACAAAGGTGTTTACAGCATTTAAAATGGTGAATGATATTGTAGAAAGGGAGAACTTGGCCCGGGATTATAATATTTATGTTTTTCACGGTACAGACGGAGATGACTGGGATAAGGAAGGAAAACAGACCATTGTCGAAATTGAAAAAATGATGAATTATGTTTCAAGGATCGGGATTTCCATTGTAGAACATTCTTATGTCGGGTCAAAGCAGACTGAGGTGGAAAAATATTTAAAAGCATCCAATTTGCTCACCAAACACAGTACCTTGATCAAGCTGGATGTAATGGATGAAAATTCGGATGATTCCAGAATAATTCAAGGTATAAAACGGCTTATTTCATAAAAGAAAGGGGTTGCCTGGTGTCTGAACTAAAACCTGAAATTTTTTTGAAAATACCCCTTTTGTTCATTGGGGATTAACATTTCAGATCAACACAATAATCGGTAAAACGGATGGTTTTTGATTGGCACTTAACCTGAAAGTGAGATAACAATGGAACTTGTCAGCCAACATGTCAAAGGCATAATGGAAGAATGTAAATTAAGGGCCCGGGATCAAGGGTTGAAGTTTGATGATGAAACCCTTGAATATATTGTGACCAATCGCGATATGATTGAACTCAGTCCCAAGGTCATGATACCCACGCTTTATGACTACTGGGTGCATGATGTGAGGGTGTTGTCCGGAAAGGGGAGGTATGAAGCTTACCCTTCAAATCCATATGAAACGGTCATCAATACCAGACCTGCCATTTCATTTTATAATGATAATAACCCGGACTGGCTCAATGTGATGATTTTTTATCATGTTCTCGGGCATATTGATTTTTTTCAAAATAATCTTTTCTATAAAAACACATGGGATGTTGATTTAACAGGTCAGGCATTGGCGGATAAACGTCTGATTGCCCAGCTCAGATCTGAAAAGGGCAGATGGGTTGATTATGCCATTGAATTTTCACGCGGTATTGATAATCTGGTAGGGTATCAAAAGGAACTCAACCATACGATCATGAATGGAACCCAACATAAATTGAGTAAAATAGATTTTTATTTTGATATTTTTTTACAAAAAAATAAAAAGGTTTCTACCCATGAATATTTAAAAGAGATCACACGATTTAATGCCACAGACAACATCAATGAAGAATTTTTTGATCAGGTTGTCAGCCAATATCCTGAATTTGATGAATTATATAAAAAAGAATTGACCGTTAAATTAAAACCTGAACTTGATATAGTTGAATATATTCTTCGACATTCATCGTTTTTAAAAGAAGATGAAAATCAATGGATTAAATCCGTGGTTCAAATTGTTAAAAACACCTCTTTATATTTTCAACCGCAGATTAGAACAAAAATCATGAACGAGGGGTGGGCAAGCTACTGGCATGAATATCTTTTTATGAGAGATGACAGGATCTGCGGCCATGAAATCGACTATGCCAAAGTAAATGCAAATGTAACCGCCATGCCAAAGGTCGGATTAAATCCCTATGCTCTGGGGATGAGATTGTTTCAACATATTGAAGAGATGGAAGACAGGGGATGCTATTCGTTTGATTATATGTTTTTAAAAGATGAATTTGAAAAGAAAAAATATAACAAGAGAAATGATTCAGGAGTTGAATTTATATTAAAAGTTCGTGAAAATTTTAATGATTTTACGTTCATCAATACCTATATTGATCAGGAATTTGTTACCAAGCATAACCTTTTCGTTGCTGGTAAGCGGTTTGATCAGTCCAGAATGTCCTGGAAATACTATATTAAATCCAAAAAGGCTGAAGATTACAAGGATATGATCATTGATACGCTGTATCACCCTCCTGAGATATTTGTTGATAGAGCAGGCACAAAAGATGGAATATTGTATTTGAATCATAAATTTGAAAATAAACCGTTAAAACAGGATTTTATTGAAAATACAATGGTCGGCATAGAATATTTATGGGGTGGACCTGTACACCTTGAGACCAGCGAACCTATTAAATCAGGACAGCCTGCTGCAGGCTATGCCAATTATTATGATCCTACTTCTCATCAACCAGACGAAAAAAAAACGGAACCTATCAAATGGAAAAGAATGGTGTATGTGATGGAAAACCGTAAACTTCATAAACGGGAGTTATAATTTGATATGGAAATAAACGCTTCAAAAAAAACATCTGTGGACCAAACCCTTGATCTGCTTGATAAAAATATAACAGATTACCAACGGCTGAAGCCTGTTCCGTTTGAAGAATTTTTAAACATTTTAAATGCCAAGCCTTCTCATATTTTAAGAAATATTTTTCAGGCCTTCCATGACATGATCAAGTGCTATGTTGATGAATCAGAAGACACCATCTCAAGGGATGTTGATAAGCTGACCTTTACAAATTATGATTGTTCACGGCTGTTTGTTGAAGATTCTGAAAATCCCTATTTCACGGACATGTTGTTTGCCAACCGATTTATGAAACAAATGGAGTATTTACGGCACGGGGCCCAGCAGAACAGGATATATATCTTTTATGGACCCCATGGTTGCGGAAAAAGTACATTTTTAAATAATTTATTAAAAAAGTTTGAAATGTATGCCAATACGGAAGAAGGCCTCAGGTATGAAATTGTATGGCGCCTGGATATAAAAAAACTTCAGGACAAAGACAAATCTTTGTCCATATCAGCCTTTGAAAAACTGATTCAATATGTTGAAAAAGGAGAAGATACAGGATCGAAACGGGATTCCAATGAAAAAATATTTATCCCTAAAAATGCCGACTATATTGAAGTACCCTGTATTTCACATGATAATCCTTTTCTGGCCATACCCAAAGAACAAAGGCGGATAGTTCTGGATGAACTCATTAAAAATGATGAATTCAAATGGCGCCTTTTCACGGAAAAAGAGTATGAATGGGTTTTTAAAGAAGAAGTTTGCACCATTTGTTCTTCGATTTATCATTCTTTGCTGGAACGATTGGGAAATCCTTCGGAAGTGTTTAAAATGCTGTATGCCAGACCTTACTATTTTAACCGTCGTCTTGGAAACGGCATAAGTGTTTTTAATCCAGGTGACAGGCCTTTGAAAATGAATACGCTTTCAAACGAGATGCTTCAAAACAGGATCAACAGCCTTTTTCAGGACAGCAATGTTATCAATTACCTGTATTCAAGGTTTGCGAAAATCAATAACGGGATTTATGCGCTCATGGATATTAAATCCCATAATATTGATCGAATGGTTGAACTTCATAATATCATCTCTGAAGGGCTTCATAAAGTTGAAGATATTGAAGAAAGAGTGGATTCATTGTTTTTTGCCTTGATGAATCCTGAGGATAAACGAAGTATTCGTGATTTCCCGTCATTTGAAGACAGGATCCAATATATTGATATTCCTTATGTTCTTGATGTGAAAACTGAAGTTAAAATTTATAATAATATTTTTGGCAGGCATATTGAAGGCAGCTTTCTGCCCATGGTACTTGATAATTTTGCCAGGATTATTATCTGCACAAGAATTGGTAAAAAATCACTGGCATTGGCTGAATGGATAAAAGATCCGTTAAAATATAAAAATTTTTGTGATGAACAGCTGATGCTGTTAAAAATGGAATTGTTTTCCGGTAACATCCCAAAGTGGCTCAAAGAGGATGATATTAAATCCCTTGATAACAAGATGCTTAAAAAAATTATTGCTGAATCGGAAATATATGGAAAAGAAGGGCTGTCCGGTCGTGATTCCATTAAAATTTTTGATCGGTTTTATTCAAAATATGCCAAAGAAGACCGTTTGATTAATATGCCGGATTTGTGTACATTTTTCAATAAGCTCAATGATCAGGTAAAAAGAATGATTCCCCATCAATTTCTTGAATCTTTATTAAGAATGTATGATTACAGCGTTCTTCAGCAGGTCAAAGAATCCTTGTACTATTACAATGAAGAACAGATTGCCAAAGATATTAAAAATTATATTTCTGCTGTGACCAATGAGTTTGACTCGGTTGTAAAATGTATTTTTACAAAAGAGGAGATCCATGTAACTGAAGCCTTTCTTGAAAGCATTGAAAACAGGCTTCTTTCTGAAGATATGGATAAGAAGCGAAGACAGGAGATCCGAAATGATGTGTTAAAAGAATACACAACCCGAACCCTGACCCAGGAGATCATGATAGAGGGAAAAAATATTACGGAAACCAGGCTGTTTGAGTCTTTATATGACCGATATGTTCACAACCTTAAAAAAAGGGTGCTTGAGCCTTTTATTGAAAATGAAAATTTCAGGAATGCCATCAAAGATTTTGATACGGATAAATATAAAGCTCATGACAAAAGAATTAAAAAAGATGTGAAGTTCCTTTTGGACAATATGTCCAGAAAATTCGGATATTCAACCAAAGGGGCCAATGAGGCATGTATTTATGTGATAGATAACGATCTGGCAAACAAGTTTAAATAATTTTTCTTGATTTGTTCTTGATTCTTTTTAAAACTTCTTTTAAATCAAGACCATAATTTTTATGTGTGACCTTCAGTTTACGAGTGACCTTCAGGTTGTGCGTTACTTTTAGGTTAACGTGTGACCTTAAGGCTAAAGGAAAACGGTATACCGTCCAATCGGTTATGGCAAAGATGTCAAATCATATAATCAAAGAAATTCAAGCCACGGACAATAATGTGGTTATCATTCCGACAGACGGATCTCATAAGGCTTGTTTGATATCTCAATTGTTTAATGACTCAAATGATTCAATTGTTGTTATTTTAAGTGATACAAAAAAGGCGCTGGGCTTTTTAGATGAACTGAATTTTTTTTTGCCGGATAAAAAAGACCATATTGTTTTTTTTCCAGGATATCATATCCTGCCGTTTAAATCCCTGGCCTACCATAGAGAAACATCTACAAACCGGCTTGCAGCGTTGTCAAAAATCATGGATTCGGTTTTTCATCCGTTAATTATAGTAACGGTTGTGGAAACAATTTTGCAAAAGCTGATTCCTAAAAAAAGCCTGAATGAATTTGCAGAATTGGTGATTGCCAATGAAGAAATTGACAGGGATGAATTGATTTTAAAACTTGAGTCCGGTGGCTATACCAAAACCTCTCTTGTGGAAGATCCTGGAGAATATTCCGTCCGGGGCGGTATTCTGGATGTGTTTTCTCCGGGAGAAAAATATCCGGTTCGAATTGAATTTTTCGGGGATTTGGTAGAATCCATCCGCTATTTTTCTCCATTTACCCAAAGAGGGGTTAAAGAAATTTATGAGACCGTCATTATCCCGGCAACCGAAGCTGTCGTCAGCAAAGAAAATTTGCCCCATATCCTTGCACGTCTCAGGCAGGCCGGAAATATTGCAGGTCTTGATGCACCAAAAGTCAGAGGGTATGTGAATGAAACCAGGGAATTTGGAAGATTTCCTGGTATTGAAAGCATGCTGTCCATTATTTATGATGATTTAGATACGTTTTTTGATTATATTCCTGAAAACAGTCGTTTACTGCTTGATGTTCCTGACGAACTTGAATTTTGCGCAATGGATTTTGAAAGTAAAGCATTTTTCAATTACAAAACAACTGCATCCGAGAGCAGGCTTTGTGTTGAACCTGATTCCATTTACTTGAAATGGGATAAAATAAAGTCTCTTATTCAGTCAAAAAAGCATACATCATTTAAGCTGTTTGATCCTGCCGTTATGCCTTTAAATGAAGCCCGTCAAACAACATTCTCATTTGATTACCAGGATAATACAGAGATTTGTTCAATGCTGAAAAGGGAAGGTACCAAAGATAATCCTTTAAGGCCCCTGGTAGACTGGTTTAACGATCATATTGAAAATTACAGAAAAGTTTTTTGTGTTCTCAGTCAAGAGTCACAATCCAAACGGTTGCTTTCGCTATTGCAACCCTATGGAATAAAACCCGAACCGTGTCAAGCATTTCCCCTGGCAATGAAACAAAAACCAGGGATTTATTATTTGTTCGGAAATGTATCCTCAGGATTTGTCCTGAAACACGAAGATCTGGCACTTGTAACTGAAAATGAAATTTTCGGCAAAAAAAGAATTCGCAGGCAAAAGCCGGTCAGACAAGATTTGAAAACCCAGTTTATCACGCCGGAAGAGTTGAAAAATGGAGATATTGTTGTCCATATTGAGCATGGAGTCGGACAATACGAGGGATTATGCAGTTTAAGCGTAAATGGTATCTCTCAGGATTTTATTCTCATTCTTTACCAGGATAAAGATAAGCTATATTTGCCGGTTGATCGTATTGAAATGATTGGCAAATATATTGGCGTGGACGGGTATACGCCGGTTCTGGATAAAATCGGTTCCAAAGCCTGGATAAAATCAAAAGCCAAAGCCAAGGAAGAAGTTGAAAAACTGGCTGCTGATCTTTTAAATCTGTATGCAAAAAGAAAAGTGAATAACGGATTTTCATTTTCCAGGCCTGATAATTATTACAATGATTTTGAAGCTGCGTTTCCTTATGAAGAGACCCGTGACCAGTTAAAGGCTATTGATGATGTGCATTTGGATATGGAGTCCGAGATTCCAATGGACCGGCTGGTTTGCGGAGATGTGGGGTACGGCAAAACAGAAGTTGCCATCCGGGCAGCGTTTAAAGCGGTAAACGATGCTAAACAAGTGGCGGTTGTGGTGCCCACCACCATATTGGCAGAACAGCATCTGTCAACATTCAGGGAGCGGTTTGCCCAATATCCTGTTCATATTGAATGCCTGTCAAGGTTTCGAACTCGAAAAGAGCAGGCAAGAATAATCAAGGCAATTCGTTCCGGTCTTGTGGATATTGTTATTGGAACCCACAGGCTGCTGCAAAAAGACATTGATTTTAAATCCCTGGGACTTTTGGTGATTGATGAGGAACAGCGGTTTGGCGTAAAGCATAAAGAAGCATTGAAAAAAAAGCGCAGTTCCGTGGATGTCCTTGCCTTGACCGCTACACCCATTCCCAGGACCCTTCATATGTCTTTGACCGGAATGAGGGATATTAGCGTGATCACAACTCCCCCTGCAGACAGGCAGCCGATCATATCCTATATTTCAAAATATGAAGATCCAATTGTTAAGGATGCCGTTAAAAGAGAATTGTCAAGAAACGGCCAGATATTTTTTGTGCATAATAACATCAAGACTATTTTCAAGGTCTCACAAAATCTGGAAAAACTTGTTCCTGAAGCCAGGATTGCCGTAGCTCACGGAAGGCTTTCGGAAACCGAACTTGAAAAGGTGATGCTCAAGTTTGTGAATCTTGAAATTGATGTTCTCGTATGCACAACCATTATTGAATCCGGTCTTGATATTCCTTCGGCCAATACCATGATTATCAACAAAGCCGAACACTTCGGACTTTCTCAGATATATCAGTTAAGAGGAAGAATCGGAAGAGGGGATCATCAGGCCTATGCCTATCTGTTTGTTTCAGATGAGAGCAGATTGACAAAGGATGCAAAGAAAAGGTTGGCAGCCTTGATGGAATACAAAGATTTGGGTTCAGGATTTCAAATCGCGATGAAAGATCTGCAGATACGTGGTGCTGGAACGGCCCTTGGTGCATCTCAATCAGGACATATAGCGGCCGTTGGGTATGACATGTTTTTAAAATTGCTGGATCAGGCTGTTCATGATCTGAAAGGGGAAGACAACATTGAACCTTTAGAGCCTGAAATCAATGCGTCCATGTCATCGGGGTTCCCGGATGATTACATAGAGTCTGTTGAACAGCGGTTAACCGTATACAGGCGGTTATCAAGGATTACCATGGTTTCAGATATCTCAGATATGAAAAAAGAACTGACAGACCGGTATGGGAAACTGCCCAAAGAAGCTGAAAATATGCTCTTAAAAATCATGCTGAGGGTTTATTGTATAAAGGCAGGTGTTCAGAGGCTTGATATTTCACCCAACATATTAACCCTTGCCTTTTCTGAAAAACATATGAAAAGACCTCTGGATGAATTAAATACAGCTTTAAAGGGTATGGTTCGTTATGAATTTGTCAAAAAAGACAGCATTCGAATTCAGTTGGGAAGAAAAAGGAATAATATTTCCAAAGCACTTTTAGAAACCAGGAATATCCTCAAAGCGATATCCTGAGCGATCATCAGTCATAACAGCGTATTAACTTGATGCGTTGTGAGAATATTAATACTCATTATTCTAATATAAAATTTGTTATTTTTTTAAGATAAGCCTTTATCTTTTTATGATATTTAATATAATCGAGTTAAATTTTTGAATCTTTTATAAAAAGTTTTTTTTAAAATCTCAAACTTCTATGAAAGGCGAAATTATGAAATTTTTCATCAAAAAAGAGTCTTTTTTCTTAAAAAAGTTTATCCAAACGCTCAATCAGGAAAAGATTCCCCTTGAAATTATTGATACAAAAGGGAATAAATATTCAACAGCACCTCATGGGATAAAACACAAAATTTTTATTAAAGACCAAAAATTTTTTAACGCCCTTATTTGCCCGGATGCATTTTCTCTCGGAGAGGCATATGTAAAAGGATATTTTGATATATCCGGCAGCATAAAAGAACTTTATGAACTTGTCTGTGATAAATTACTCAACACTGATCAACGAAAAAGTATAGTTACATTTTTTTCCAGTTTTTTTGTAAAAGCAAAGAAAAAGGAAAAGGAAAATATTGAATACCATTATAATGTTTCCAGTGATTTTTATCGATTGTTTTTAGGCAAAACAATGGGATACACTTGTGGATATTATACAAGTGAAAGAGCAACAATGGATGATGCTCAAAATGAAAAAATGGATATTATCTGTAGGAAATTGAGACTTAAAAAGGGAGATAAACTTCTTGATATCGGTTGTGGATGGGGAAACTTTGCTGTTTATGCAGCAAAACATTATGGTGTGAATGTAAGCGGAATTACCTTGAGTTCCAAGCAGAAAAAATATGCTGAAAACTGGATAGAAAAAGAAGGCCTGTCCCATAAAATAAATATAAAAATTTTAAACTACCGGGATCTTGGCAGTCAGATATTTGATAAAATTTCATGTGTGGGGATGTCTGAACATGTGGGAAAATCCAATATGTCCGTTTTTTTTAAAACAGTTTATAATAGTCTTAAAAAAGGCGGCCTTTTTATGCAGCATACCATTACCACCAATAATAGGAGGAAAAAAGGATTTGAAAATTCATTTATGGACAAATATATGTTTCCGGGAGGTGAATTAATGCTTGAACAGGATTTATTGGATCTGGCATCGTCTTCCGGGTTTGAGCTGCTGAATGCAGAAAATTTCAGAACTCATTATGTGAGGACATTAAATGATTGGATACTGATGATGGAACGACACAAAGATAAATTGCAGCAGATTGTATCAGATAATATTTATCGCATTTATCATGTTTTTTTTATCGGATCACTGATTTCTTTTAAAACAAAAGAAATTTCCTTGTTTCAAAATCTTTTTTATAAAACAGATTGTGATAACAACAGCACTGAAATCTTTTTAAGCCCGTACGCTAAAAATGAAACCCGAATCGTCTGATATGGAAAAATTTGAACGAATTGTTTTTAAGAAGAAAAATCCCCTGGGTCTTCTTTTGTCCTTTTCTTTGAAATTAATGCAGGCCAGCCAGGCAGGCCTTTTGTTTGGTACCAACAAGACCTACTCGAAATTTTTGCCTCCTGATCAATGGGACAGGGGGGTGATGCATAAGTTTGACGGAAAGGGATTTAAGGGGGTGGTTTTAAAATATTTTGGCACCTGGATCGTAAAATATAAAGGATTATCACCTGTCAGACTGTATAAGGAGACTCAATTCGGTGAAACAAAAGAAACTGACGGTATTATTTCTTTTGTTCTTAGAAAACATCAAGATTTTTATGAAAAGGGCATTAAAATCCTCATTATTGATACCAGCCCGGAAGCATTAAGGTTTGAAGTATTAAATGATGCTAAAGAAAATTTTTCAAAGGTGTCTATTCTTTCTTATGATGGGGATGTGTTTAAATCCTTGTCTGATTTGAAAATGAATACTGCCATTGTCAATCAGTTTAAGTCACAAAATTTTATTTGTGCTTATATACCGGATTATGGTGCCATTGTTTTTAATATGATTGATGAGAATCTGCTGCAAAAAAATAAAGACGGATTCATAAATAAATTACAATTAAAAAAACGATTAAATATGTTGATTTCCGCAATTGAAATGGCATCAATTGCATATATCGGGTTAGCCAGAGGCAGGCAGGCGGCCCATATCATATGGCGTAAAGAAAAAACGCTTAGAAAGACCGCATTGCGATTAAAAAATAAAGAAATTGAATTGAATGAGCAGAAAAATTATCTGAAGGCCGTGGGTGCGGTCAACGAAAATCAGCTCAATATGGAAGCTGTCAGTATAACAGATGGTGTTTATGCGTTTATTGATATGATAGGATCAGCCACCTTGAGGAAGAAAATAATAAATCCCCTGGATTATTTTTTTATATTAAACCTTTGTCACCAGATTGCCGCCGATAATGCAAATCGTTATTCCTGCAGGGTGGATAATTTTATTGGTGATTCTGTTTTTCTGCAAAACGCATCACCTTTTGATGATGAAAAAGCTGGTTTTCCCATGGGAACACATGAAAGAATAATGCTGATCATCTTTGCCATTACCTCGATTTTTAATGAAATACATTTGCTGAAAACAGGCCGGCATGACATGGATAAGTCAGGCAGGGTAAAAAAAATATTGGATGAAGCGCAAACGAATATCAGCTTTAGAGCCGGAATGGAAATGGGGACTGCTTTGATCGGTCCTTTGGGTAGCCAAAAAAGAAGAATTGTAACCGCTATAGGTAAAGCTGTAAATACGGCATCACGACTTGAAAGTACCGGTGTGCAGGATGGAATTCATATCAGCGAGAATGTAATGAACCTGTTAAAAGATGCTCATATTACAAGAGATACAAAGATTGTCTGGCAAACTGTTTTTATAGGAAATGATCTGAAAAAAAGCGAAACATTAAACGATTTGGATTTTTTTAACTGTTATAAAACAACTTTTGGAATTAAAGGTAATGTGATCAAAGAACAAAAAAACATTTCATATAAAGAGTTTTCAAAAAATATTTCATATGTAATCAAATGTATCCCTGATTCGGATAATTTTTAGATAGTATGTTCATGAATTTTGACGGTCTTAACGTTGAAAAAATACTATTTATATAGTACACATGTAAGTATTCCATAACAATGAGCAAAGGAAAGAAATTTTAACATGAATTTATATTATGGTATAAAATATAATATCAAAGGGGTGGCGCTGGCTTTAAAAACACCAAAGCTATTGATGCTTGGGGTGTTGCGATTTTTTGTCGTTTTTTTGTTAACGGTTCTTTTGTCCGGTCTTGTTTTATATTGGCATAATGAGATTTTAATGATGCTATGGAAAATGCCGGAATCCGGCTGGCTGATATATCTATGGAAAGCAGTTTCATGGATATTATCCGTTTTTTTGGCTGCCATTTCCATGGTGATGGCATACTTGATATCACAATTGTTGTTCTGTGTGTTTATCATGGATTATATGTCCAGAATAACAGAAAAAATTGTTATGGGAAAAGAGGCACATTTTGAACCTGAGTCGTGGTTTGGTTTCTTTGTACACCTTATAAAACAGGAAATACCCAGGGCGATTATCCCGGTTTTGATTACCCTGATAATCATGGTGACCGGTTTGTTAACACCTTTGGGTCCTGTTATAATCTTTATGTCATCCATTGCCGCCACTGTTTTTCTGGCATGGGACAATACAGACTTGATTCCTGCCAGACGTATGGTTCCATTTAAAACCCGGTTTGGATTTTTAAAAAAGAATCTATTGTTTCATGTGGGGTTTGGTCTTCTTTTTCTGATCCCCTGGTTGAATATTGTATTTTTATCGTTTGCACCGGTTGGTGCAACCCTTTATTATCTTGATAAAGAAGGGCAATGATTTAAATAACTGCCAAGGGCAGATTTGTTCTTTCATCCGGATTTGCCTGCAACCAAAAATAAAAGTCAAGATTAGGTTTAAAAGAACTTTTTATATGAAAATAAAGATATTTGTATGGAAGTGATTTGCAAACAGTCGCCTCACAGGGTATCTGGTGAAGAGAGCAAAATATTATCACAAAAAGAGGAAATTATTGTCTGTGCATACTGTAATCATTATATCACAGATCCTTTAAAACAAATAATAGTCAATGGTTCGTTTAGTCATGTATTTGCCAATCCTCACGGTTATGTGTTTGAGATTGGCTGTTTTTCTCATGCCGGTGGGTGCAGGCCAAGCTCAATGTCTTCTGATGAGTTCTCATGGTTCACGGGGTTTTCCTGGCAAATCTGCAGCTGTAATTATTGTTCAAATCATTTGGGATGGATGTTTTCGTCAAAATTAAAAATTTTTTATGGGCTTATTCTTGAAAGGTTAATTTTTCCGTAAAAATCTTTTGACAATTTTTGACAATTTTATATAATATAAAGACTATGCAGTTGTATTGTTAACCTGATGTGAATCCTTTGATATTCTTACCCATTGTACTTGTCATTTAGAACTCGTTTTGCAATCATTTTGCCGCCCTCCGCATAGTTTGAATTTTTAATTTAAGGCTTTAAGGAGAATATAATGGATCATGCAAAAAGTGTTTACACGAAACGTTCTCCCGTGGATCGCAGATCCCCGGTTGACAGGCGCATATTAGATATGGGGCCGGGGTATCCCGGCCGGGAAAAGAGAGCAAAGCCAAAAGGCCGTAGAAGAGGCTGGGAAGACAGATACGGCTGGGAAAGAATCAGCAAGTGGTGCAGCTCACCTATTTATTCTGATTTGCCATAATTACTGCAGCTTAAATGATATTTTTCATGAAGGTGCCTGAAAAATAATTTAAAATTAAATCATTAGATATTCCGCTTTGCCAAGGCTTCATGCCAGTGAGCATGTCAACGGATTTTTGCGTCTAACCGTCCTATGGCTTAGAAAAATGATGATTCTCATTGTTTTTTATCTGTTGTCTGTGTTAAAAAATCAAAATATTTTATCCGTTTTATAAATCAAAATAACGATCAGGTAAGGAATATTATGAAAATTCTTGTAACAGGTGTGGCAGGTTTTATCGGATTTAATTTGAGTTGTCGTCTGCTCAAAGAGGGGCACCGCGTTTATGGTATTGATAATTTAAATGATTACTATGATGTGAATCTTAAAAAAAACAGGTTATCTATTATTGAAAAAGATTCAAAATTTAAATTTATTCTTGGTGACCTTGCTGACAGAGAAAAAATAAAAATTTTATTTGAAACTTATCAATTTGACTATGTTGTAAATCTTGCAGCCCAGGCCGGGGTCCGCTACAGCATTGAAAATCCGGGATCTTATATCGACAGCAACCTTGTGGGTTTTGGCAATATCCTTGAAGGGTGCCGGCATTCCGGGGTAAAGCATCTGGTTTATGCTTCAAGCAGTTCTGTCTATGGCCTTAATACCCACATGCCGTTTTCCGTCCGGCATAATGTGGATCATCCCATCAGCCTGTATGCTGCATCGAAAAAAGCCAATGAATTAATGGCCCATACTTATAGCTATTTATACAACCTTCCCACAACCGGACTTAGATTTTTCACGGTATACGGTCCATGGGGACGGCCGGATATGGCCCTTTTCCTTTTTACAAAGGCTATCTTAAAAAATGAACCCATCAAGGTTTTCAATAACGGGGATATGCAAAGGGATTTTACCTATATTGATGATATTGTAGAGGGTGTTGTCAGGGTAATGCATAATGTTCCCAAGGCTGATCCTGACTGGAGTTCCGACACACCCAATCCATCCAGCAGTTGTGTGCCCTATAAATTGTATAATATAGGTAATAATCAACCGGTTGCCCTGATGGAATTTGTTGAAGCCATTGAAACTGCCATTGGCAAAAAAGCCGTTAAAGAGTATTTGCCGTTACAGGCCGGTGATGTGCCTGCAACCTATGCAGATGTAAATGATTTGATAAAAGATACCGGCTTTAAACCCTCAACTTCCATAGAAGAGGGTATACAAAATTTTGTTAAATGGTATACAGACTATTATAAATAAATGCCTATAAATAAATGCCTATAAATAAATGCCAAAGGCAGACCTGGCTATTTTTTTACAACAATCTGGTCTCTTTGGTTTGTCAATAACAAAATATGAAATTTTTGTTTTGATTTTTGAAGACTTTTATATGAAACGATATTGGGAGAACGCTTTTAATGGATAAAAACACAAAAATTGCGGTTATTGGTCTGGGTTATGTTGGATTACCACTGGCAGTTCATTTTGCTGCAAAATTTCACACAATCGGTCTTGATCTAAAAGAAAGTATTATTGAAAACTGCAAAAAATTTGAAGATCCCACAGGTGAAGTGTCAAAGGACGAGTTTGAAAAAGCAGCATATTTTTTTCCGACATCTGATCCATCCAAAATTTCAGATGCGGATTATATCATTGTTGCAGTTCCAACTCCCATAGATACTGCACGACGTCCCGATTTGAAGTACATGGAAAGTTCATCTCAGACTGCTGGAAAATATATGAAAAAAGGTGCTGTTGTTATCTTTGAATCCACTGTTTATCCTGGTGTTACAGAAGAGATCTGCGTTCCTATACTGGAAAAAGTATCCGGATACGAGTGGAAAAAGGATTTTCATGTGGGATATTCTCCAGAACGGATTAATCCGGGAGACAAGGAACACACCTTGCCAAAGATTGTAAAAGTTGTTTCAGGAGATGATGAAGAAACCTGTGATCGGGTGGCAATGCTTTATGAAACCATTATTGATGCAGGGGTTCACAGAACTCAAACCATAAAAGAAGCTGAGGCTGCCAAGGTAATTGAAAATACGCAAAGAGATTTGAATATTGCATTAATGAATGAACTGGCTCTTATTTTTGATAAATTTGGTATTGATACAAAAAACGTATTGGAAGCGGCCGGTTCCAAATGGAATTTTCTTCCTTTCAAGCCAGGGCTTGTGGGCGGTCACTGCATTGGGGTTGATCCCTACTATCTGACCTTTAAGGCGGAATCCGAAGGCTATCATCCACAGGTCATTTTATCGGGTCGAAGAATTAATGACAATATGGGACGGTTTGTGGTTGAAAAAACTATTAAAATGATGATCAACCAGGGATTGAATGTCAAGGATTCAAAAATAGGGGTTCTGGGGCTTACCTTTAAGGAAGACTGTCCGGACCTGAGAAATACCAGGGTAGTTGATATCATTGAAGAACTTTGTTTATATGGAACCAATGTCCTGGTTCATGATGCAATTTCAGATCCCAAAGAGGCCCTGGCATATTATAATATAAATCAATGCGAATGGGATGAGCTCAACGAACTCTCCGCTCTTATCCTTGCAGTACCCCATAAAGAATATTTGAAAAAAAATCTTTCAGAGTTGAAAAAGATGCTTCTTCCGGACGGCTGCTTGATTGATGTAAAATCAGTGTTTGATCCACAAGAAGCAAAAAAAATGGGAATCAATTTCTGGCGTTTGTAAACAAAAAGGTAGTGAGATATGAGTAGTGTGCAAATTGCCAGCTCTGCTTTTCTCACAACTCACTACTTTCAGTCTTTATTGTGCCAATAGGACATTGGGGTTACTCAAGTGCCCTGGATACAATTTCATAAACATTTTTTGAAAGAGTTGGAACACAAAGAATTCGTTCCAGCTCTTTTTTTATGATAATTTTTCTGGCGTTGTCATATCTTTTCATTTGATTAAAGCACGAAGACAATCTGGCAGCTATCTGGTGATTAATTTTATCCAGGGCAATAATTTGATCCGCAATAAACCGGTATCCGTCTCCATTTTTTTGATGAAAATTGATATGGTTCTGCATGGCAAACATATATATTAATGATCTGACCTTATTGGGATTTTTTATTGAAAAATCAGGATGTTTGATAAGGGATTTTACGATGTTCAAGGTATTGGGCAGAGATGATCCTGCCTGAACCGCAAACCATTTATCCAACACAAGCTTGTCATGCTGCCATTTGGAATAAAAATTTTTAACAGCGGTTTGTTTTATATCCGGATGGATCTCGGAAAGAATTTTAAATGCTGCGATTTCATCCGTCATGTTTTTAGCTGTTGCATAATGGCGTAAAACCAGCTGTGTTGTATCTGTTTCTTTTAAGCAGCCTAAGTATGACAAGGATAAATTTTTCAAGCTTCGATCCGCCATTGCCCCATGAGACAGGCTCAAAGGATCTGATTTGGAGCAATAATCAATCAAATCCATAAAATGCTGTTTCAGTTGTTTTGCTATTTGTTGTTTTAAAAACAATCTGCCCCTATGAATGGCATGGACATCAACCAGATCAAAATGATTTTTGATTTCGGTTTCCATAGGCAAAGAAAGCGCTTTTGCTAAAAATGCATGATCCGTATGCTGATTCAGCAAGGCTTTTTTAAAAGCCTTGATCAGATTTGGGGAAACGGACAGTTCCTTGTCAGCCTGAATCGCGGTAATAATCCGTTTGAGTTCATTGACAAAAAGCGTTTGAGCAGCATCCCATCTGTTAAATTCATCAGGATCATTGGCCATGAGAAAAGCAAGCTCTTCATTCGTAAAATCCGTTTTAATTTTCACCGGTGCAGAAAATTGTCTGAACAGTGACGGAAGGCTGTTTTCAGGGATATTACCAAATACAAAAGTTTGTCTGCCGGATGTCAGCTCTAACAGGGATTTGCTTTCAGGAGTGATATCATTCCCCTTATTATCAATAATTGCGAACTTAACAGGAATATGCAAAGGCTTTTTTTTCGATTGATTTCTGTCCGGTGCAATGTGCTGCTCAAAGGTTATTGCAAGCTGCTTTAAATCAGGATTATAGGATCGCTCCACTTTTACCGTGGGTGTGCCGGATTGAAAATACCATAATTTAAACTGGTTAAGATCCAACCCTCCGGCTTCTTCCATCACGCCAATAAAATCTTCTATGGTGACGGCCATCCCGTCAAATTTTTCAAAGTACAGATCAATTGCTTTTCTGAACTTTTTTTCTCCTATCAATTGATGAATCATCCTGATAAGTTCCGAGCCTTTTTCATACACTGTCATGGTATAAAAATTATCCATTTTTATATAGGAATCAGGTCTTACAGGATGGGTCATGGGGCCGGCATCTTCCGGGAATTGGGACCCTCTTAAATTCCTGACGCATGAAATTCGTTTAACTCCCCTTGAATTTAAGTCGGATGAAAATTCCTGATCTCGGAACACAGTCAGCCCTTCTTTTAAGCTTAATTGAAACCAGTTTTTCAAGGTGACCCGGTTCCCGGTCCAGTTATGAAAGTATTCATGGCCTATAACGCCTTGAATATTAAGAAAATCCTCATCTGTTGCGGTTTCCGGGTTGGCAAGAACATATTTGGAATTAAAAATATTTAATCCTTTGTTTTCCATAGCACCTGCGTTAAAATCATTGATCGCCACAATCTGATACAGATCCAGATCATATTCAAGACCAAATCGCTTTTCATCCCATTCCATGGCCTGCTTGAGAGATTTCATGGCATGATAGCACTTGTCTATATTTTCTCGTTCTGAATAAATTTTAAGATCAACATTTCGCCCGGATTTGGTGGTAAACTGATCGTGGATATGTTCAAGATCGCCTGCAACAAGTGCAAACAGGTAACTTGGCTTTTTAAACGGGTCTTCCCACCGGACAAAGTGCCGGTTGTTGTCAAGATCTCCGGAATCAACCAAGTTGCCGTTGGATAGCAGTACAGGGTATTGGGTTTTGTCCGCAATAATAGTGCAGGAATACACAGCCATAATGTCAGGACGGTCAGGAAAAGGGGTTATCTTTCTGAATCCCTGGGCTTCACACTGTGTGCAGAAGATATCCCCAGATTTATATAATCCTTCAAGGCTTGTATTTTCTTCAGGTTTTAAAATAGAAATAATTTCCAGATCAAAAATATCCGGTGTTCGGGCAAGCTTGAAATAGCCGCCACCGGATTCGTATTCTTCCGGCAGTAACAACATTCCGTTTGCAATAACCGAAGAAATTTCAAAATCGCCTTTATCAAAAACAAGTGACGTGTTTTTATCGGCAATATCAAAATTTTTATGGATATTTAAAATAGAGGTGACTTTTGTCTGATTATCTTTGATGTCAAAAGTCAGGTCAACACGATCTACGATAAATTCAGCGGGTTTATAATCTTTTAGATATATTGTCTTTGGTTCTTCCATAATGAAACCATAAAATCCTAAATTAAAGTTTTCAATTGTTGATTTTTCGATACGAATCATATAAGTTAACACAAAATCCCAAATTAAATAAGGAAAATATTCTCTATGAACCGGTTCTGTTACAGGGTATATTTATCTCTATTATTGTTACATTTTTTTCGTAAAATTATGTAATTTTTTTCACATATTTTCTTTAAACAAATTTTTATCACGGAATCAATAGTTAATGTTTTTTTCTTTTTCGGCTTTAATAAAGATTTGTTTTCAATATTAAATAGATTTTACTGTTAAATTTTTTGTCTGGCACTTTGTTTGCTTTAAAGCTTTGTGTAAATACAATTAAATTACAAGAAAAACAGGAAAATATTATGGCAGATTCTTTTCAGCCTCAACTACCCATTAAACCTGATCAGATACTGGAAATAATCATCAGGAGAAGATGGTTTATCATTATACCGATTTGCATAACACTCACTTTAGGCCTTTTTATAACCTTTACTATTGATAAAACCTATGAAGCCTCTACACTGATTCTCGTACAGCCCCAAAGGGTTCCGGCAAATTATATTAAATCAGTTGTTACTTCAAGCATCAGCCAGAGACTAAGCACCATTTCCCAACAGATCTTAAGCCGGAGCAATCTTGAGAAAATTATCTACCAATTCGGCTTGTTTGAAGATGAGGAAAAGATGTACCTTGAAGATAAAATTGCCATTATGAGAAAACGGGTTCAGGTAAAGATTGAAAGAGCCCGCTATGGGGCTGAAGCGTTTTCAATTGCTTTTAAAGGCAATGACCCTCAAAGGGTTATGCAAGTTGCAAATACGCTGGCCAGTTTTTTTATGGATGAAAATTTAAAGGTCAGGGAAGCACAAGCTGTGGGCACTAGTGAATTTCTTGATGCTGAACTTCAAAAAACCCGGAAAAAACTTGAAGACCGTGAAAAAAAAGTGGCGGATTACAGGACAAAATATATTGGGGGACTTCCGGATGAACTTAACGCTAACCTGCGAACCCTTGACCGGCTCCAGGATCAGTTGAAAAGCAAACAAGAATTACTGACAATTACACGTAATTCATTAAATATTCTTGAAACTCAAATCGCACAATCCAAGGAAATGGCATCTCAAAGTTTTGATGATAAGTTTTCTTCTTTCGATTTTGAAGAAGGAGCTTTTGAAGGATCAGAAAATGAACAAAAGCTTTCCTTGGCAAAGGAACAATATGATAATCTTCTATTAAAATATACGGAAAAACATCCTGATGTGGCAAAAGTTAAGAAAATAATTGAGAAGTTGGAGAAAACGATTAAAGAAGAAAAAAAAGTACTGGAGACTGGAGATTCTGAAGGCGAAACTGGAGCCATAGAAGACATTGTTGATGAGCAAGATTTGGAAACCGGAATGCCAAATTTTGCTGCAATACAGCAGGAAATGCAGCTCAAACAGATTAAAAATGAAATTAGAAAGATTCAGTCTGATATATTTAAAATAGAACAGCAGATGAAAGTATATGAAAAAAGAGTTGAAGATACGCCTAAAAGAGAACTGGAACTTCAATCGTTACAAAGGGATTATGCCAGTATACAAAGTGTTTTTAATTCTCTTCTGGATAGAAGGCTCGAGGCAGAGCTTTCAGTCAACATGGAAAAGAAACAAAAAGGTGAGCAGTTCAGGATAATTGATCATGCAAGACTTCCTGAAAAACCCATATCGCCTAGTGTAGCAATGTTATTTCTCCTGTCTGTCGCCTCAGGTATTGGTACTGGTTTTGGTGTTATTTTCCTTCTTGAAGCGTTTAATACTTCTATCAGAAGAGAGGAACAGATCGAAAAAAATCTTGGCTTAACAATCCTTGCGGCTATCCCAATTTTGAAAAAACCGGGTCATAAAATAAAAACAAAAGTTGAAATGGTTGCGTTTGCCTGCGTTACAATTTATGCAACACTATTTTTGTCTTTTTTTGTAATACTCAATTTTAAAGGTCTTGATCGGACAATTGATTTTATAAAATCTAATTTAAATTTTTAATGCGGGAGTGACGGGTTTGGGTAAAATTTATAGCGCATTTGAAAAAAAAAGATCGGAAGAGCGTGGCCTGATAACTGATTTGGAGACAGAATATGTTTCTGAAGAGCCAAAAAATGATTTTTATGTTTCCAACAGTGATATATCCATGGCTGAGCCTTACGAGGAGATACCGGAAAATATTGATCCGACACTTGTTACGGTTCATATTCCCCATTCGATTGAATCAGAACAATTCAGGCTTTTAAAAAACAATATTCTCTTTCCGGAAAATGGGACACCTCCCCGGAGCATAATGATCACCAGCCCTTCTCCCGACGAGGGCAAGTCATTTGTCGCTGCAAATCTTTCGATCAGCATTGCTCAAAGCATTGACGAGCATGTCCTTTTAATGGATTGTGACCTTCGTTCACCAACAATCCATAAATTGTTCGGCCTGCCCGATACCAAGGGCTTAAGTGATCACCTGTCAACAGCAATAACATTGTCATCCTTACTTTTAAAAACGTTTATCAACAAGCTGACGATTCTACCAGGTGGAACCGTTCCCCGGAATCCTTCTGAATTGTTATCTTCTGAGCATATGAGGCGACTCATACATGAGGTTAAATTGAGATACAGTGATCGCTATATCATTATTGATACGCCGCCGCCTTATATCACATCTGAAGGAAATGCCCTTGCGAGATATGTGGATGGTATTATCGTGATAATTCGTCATGGAAAAACACGGATGAAAGATGTTCAGGATATTATTAGCATTTATGGTAAAGAAAAAATTATCGGCGTTGTTCATAATTTTGCTGAAAAGAGACCAGGGTACGGATATGGGTATTATAAATATGGATATGGAAATCATAAATATGGACATGTAAAATAATTGGGGATTTCTTAAAAAAATGCTAAGAGTATTAAAACAGTATTTTCCTATACGAAACATTATTTTTTCCATTTTGGAAGGGTTTGTCATTTTTGGATCTATACTGCTGTCAACGATCCTTTTGACTTCTTCATTTTCGTATCCATTTAATCTCTTGATCGTGTTAAGAATATTATTAATTACATTTATTTGCCAGGTTTGCCTTTACTATAACGATTTGTATGATTTTGATGTGTCTTCCAGTCTGACTGAAACGAGTATCCGTCTTCTACAGGCGCTCGGAATAACGTCTATCGCCTTGGCTTTTATCTATTATATATTTCCTTTGGCAATTGTTGATCAAAAAGTTTTTATTTTAAGCATTTTTTTCCTTTTGATCTTTATTATTGGCTGGCGGTTTTTATATATTCAAATTTTAAACAAGGGTGTTTTTAATGAATACATAATGATTTTAGGCTCCAGCAGGCTTGCAACTGATATATTTAAAAAAATTTTTAATACACTTGATTGTGGGTACACGGTTTCAATAATGATTCCGGAGTCAAAAAACGAGAGGTATTTGATTGATCTTCCTGATACGGTAAATGTTCAAAATGAGATAGGAAATCTTTACCGGATTGCTTCTGAAATGGGTATTAATAAAGTGGTTGTCGCATTAAAGGAAAAAAGGACTTCATTCCCGATTGATGAACTTATCAAGTGCAGAACCAGCGGCATAAAAGTGATTGAAGGCAGTACATTTTACGAAATGCTGACCGGCAAGGTTTTGGTGACCCAGATTAATCCGTCCTGGCTGATTTTTTCAGACGGGTTCAGAAAATCAAAGCTTAAAATAATTTTAAAAAGGATTGAAGATATAATCCTGTCATTGATACTGCTTATTTTTTTTTCACCATTGCTTGTTCTTGCTGCTATTCTAATTAAACTTGATTCAAAGGGTCCTGTTTTTTTTTCCCAGGACAGGGTGGGTCTGGATAAAAAAGAATATATGATGCATAAATTTCGTTCTATGCTGAAAAATGCGGAAAAATCAACAGGGCCTGTTTGGGCTCAGAATAATGATACCCGGATTACAAAAGTTGGAAAGGTTATCAGAAAATTCAGGATTGATGAATTTCCCCAGCTTTGGGATGTTTTGATCGGAAACATGAGCCTTGTCGGCCCCCGGCCGGAGCGCAAATATTTCACGGATGAACTTGAAAAGCAGATACCTTTTTATTCTCAACGGTTTAATGTCAAACCGGGGGTAACGGGATGGGCACAAGTGTCTTACACTTATGGTGCAACGGTTGACGATGCCATTGAAAAGTTGAACTATGACCTTTTTTATATAAAAAACATGTCCCTGACACTGGATATGATCATTATTCTGCGCACCATAAAAACAGTTTTGTTTGGCCGTGGTGCAAGATAGTATATTTAAAATATTTTTGTAAAAACAATGTGTTAATGTGTATGTAATCGAAAGGGCGGAGCTATGTTTAAAATTAAGATAACATCAATCGTTTCAATCAGTTTTATTATTTTATTTTGTTCGGTTTCTTTAGGTTTTGATGAAGATTATAAAATAGGTATTGGGGATGTTTTAAAAATAGATACCTGGAAGGAACCAGATCTTTCGCGTGATGCAGTCCAGGTTAGAAGCGATGGAAAGATTACATTCCCTCTTCTTGATGATTTGCAGGCTGAAGGTGTCACCACGGTTGAGCTTAAAAAAATAATTGAAAAAAAATTAGCCGATTTTGTTGAAGCTCCATCCGTTACGATAACACTTGTTGGTGCTGTCAGTCAAAAATATTATATCTTGGGTGAAGTGCAGAATGTTGGTGAGTATCCATTGATCAAAAAGCTTACAATCGTTCAGGCGTTCGCACTTGCGAAAGGCTTTACTGAATGGGCATCTAAAGACGAGATTATTCTTTATCGTAAACAGGGAAATACGGAAAAAATTATAAAAATTGATTATGATGATATCGTAAAGGGTAAACTGGGTAAAGATATGGTTTTAAAAGCTGATGATATCATCATTGTTCCTTAAATTCGATAAAACAAATCAGTCAGGAGGCTTAAATGATAAAAAAATATGGTCAAAAAATTATTACAATATCTATATCAGCTCTTTTTATTTTATTTTTTTCATATTCGGCCTCATTTTCACGAACTGTCATCCAGCTAATTCCAACTTTGACCATAACAGAAGAATACAGTGATAATTATTTTCAAACAGAAGATAATAAACAAGAGGAATACATTACATCTTATGGCTTAGGGTTTTCGGCAGGGTTTCTCCATGAAAATACTAAACTCTATTTTGGGTATAATCCTGAATATAGAGACTATAAAAATCTGGATGACAGGGACGGAGTTGAGCATTATCTATCACTTGACGGAGACTTTAATCTGTCTAAATATACTAATATTATCACCCGGTTGGCTTATACTACCAAGGATGACAGAGAATCCGGTGAAACTTGGGAGAACACGGCTTCCATATACGGAGACAGTCAGATTACAAAAAATGTGAATGTTAATTTTTTACAGTTTTATTCCAAGAGTTTTGACCAACAGTTAAGAACCGGAACATACAATGAGCATAAAGTTAATAGAACAACAGCCGGGATTATCAATCAATTCGGGAAAAAAGACAGAATGGGTCTGGATTTTTCATATGATTTTGATGACTATAAAAATTCCGATGCAGATGAATACACCAGATACAGTCCTTCCGGATTCATCACTTATTGGTTTGCTCCCTTGAACGGGTTTGATTCAAATTTTGCCTATGAAAATACGGATTTTGATAATTCCTCCAATGACCTTGAAACCTATACCGGTCATATTCGTTATCTTAGAAAATTCTCAAAACAATTTGATGGCTATTTGAAATACAGGCATTCTTATTCACAAAGAGAGTCAGGGGATCATCACATTTACCATCCTTCTGTTGGGTTTGATTGGGAAACAAGCAAAAATTCGCGTATTTCACTTGGTATCGGTGTTTTATTTTCCCAATGGGATAATGAAAATGATGATTCAACCGATCCTTTCCTCGACATGGATGCCTATAAAACTTTTAATTTCAGCAGAAAAGGATCGTTGACCATAACCGGTTCCAGCGGTTACAGTGAGGCCGGTGATGAAGCTGCAAGTCTTGGCTATACCATTTACTACAAGGCAGGGTGCCGTTTGAATTATCAGTTGCAGAAAAGGTTATCCTCAAATCTTTTTGCTTCCTATCAAAGGGATGAATTTACCGAAGCAGACGTTGACAGGACGGACAATAGAATAAACCTTGGCGGTGGGCTTTCCTGGTTTTTCCTTAAATGGCTGCGATTTAATCTCTCCTATTATTATACGGATTTTGATACAGATGCAGACCAGAGAGGTGATTATACAGAAAATAAAGCAATATTCTCAGTCAGCTTTATCCCGTCCCAGCCTGTTCGATTAAAATCTACACCCTCAAGAGAGTCTTTGGAATATGAAATCTATCATAATTAAGGATAATAATGATCTATCAAAATTTTATAAAGCTTAATTTATCACTGGCGAATGTATTGATTGAAGTTCTTAAAAATTTGATCAATTCCAGAGCAAGGGTCAAGGCTTTTGACCTGGTTGCTATGTACCAGGCTCGAAAAGAGTTTTATGAAAAATATTTTAAAACCGGGTATCTGAAATTTGAAGCGAATCAATACAAAGCCGTTGAAAATACAGATGCTTTAATCTTGCTCACAGAATGGAAAACCTTTAGGCAGCCTGATTTTAAACTGATGGCGGATACCATGAAAAAATTGATTGTATTTGACGGGCGAAATCAATATGATCCCGAGCAAGTAAGCGAAACAGGATTTGAATACCATGGCATCAGCAGTGAAGAAGTCAATACTGTTAACTTTTGATGTTGAAGACTGGTTCCAGGTTGAAAATTTTAAATCGTACATTGAATTTTCAATATGGGATTCCCTTGAGCTGCGAGTTAAAAAAAATACCTTAAAAATTCTTGAACTCCTATATTCCTTTCCTTTCAAGCCGAAAGCCACCTTTTTTATCCTGGGCTGGATTGCGCAAAGACTGCCCGGCCTGGTTAGACAAATTCATGAAATGGGTCACGAAGTAGCCTCTCACGGCTTTAATCACCACCTGTATAAAAAACTACCACAGCAAGAACTGATTGAAGACCTGAAATCAAGCAAAAAAATCCTTGAGGATCTTACCGGCAATACCGTTAATGGATTCAGAGCACCAAGTTTTTCAATAAACAACACCATCATAAAATATATCAAACAAACCGGCTACACATACGATTCAAGCTTCAACTCATTTTCCATGCACGGCAGATACGGCAGCATAGACCTAAACAAAGCACAAAAAATAAACTGCCTGTTTAGACTGTCAGATAATTTTTACGAACTGCCCCTGAGCAACCTGGAAATAGCCAACATAACAGTACCCCTGGGCGGAGGGGGCTACTTCAGGCTATACCCATTCCCTTTATTCAAATCAGGAATGAAAAAAGTAATGAAAAAAGATAAAACTTTTATATTCTACGCCCATCCATGGGAATTTGATCCTGAGCAACCCCGGGTCAAACAAGCTTCCCAAGGTTTTAAATTCAGGCATTATATCAATTTGAATAAAACAGAAACCAAACTAAAAAAAATGATCACCGCATTCCAGAATTGCAATTTCACAACCTGCACGGAGTACATAAAAAAATTCTCACATAAAACTGCAAAGCATTAAAAAAACGGGCGCTATGCAAACAAAATATTATTATGCAAACCTTGCTGTTACAATTAATCTTGTCATTCTTTCTGTCTCGCTTATACTGCTCTATTGGCAGTCGTTTGCCTTTTGGATTCATACCTGGGTCAACGATTTCGATTACCATTTCGGATTCGCCATACCTTTTTTATCATTTTATGTCATTTGGAAGAAAAAATATTTGTTCCAAGACGTTACTGTCAAGCCTTCAAGAGTAGGCCTGTTATTAATCATCATTGCTCTGACAGCGTATATAATGGGTCAGGCGTCCTATAGTAAGATAGCACAGCAAATATCTTTTTTTATAATTATCCCAGGTATCATTCTGTTTTATTTTGGCTTTGATATATTAAAGCTGCTTTTTATTCCTCTCTTGATATTGATATTCATGATGCCGTTTCCGGATTTTGTCTATCCTTATCTTCAATATTTTTTTACGGAGGCTTCAGTAAATATTTTACGTGTTCTGGGTATCCCTGTTTTTTCAGAAGGATATTCGATCATAATTCCGGATACCTCCGTATGGGTTGCCCCAGGCTGTGCCGGTGTTCGGAATATCACTGCTATCATGCCGATAGGGTTTGCCATCGCCCACCTTTATTTTAATTCGTTATGGAAGAAAGTTTCGATTGTAATCGTTTCCGCTATTCTGCCGATTTTGGGAAATCTGATTCGTATCGTGAGTTTGCTTATTATTCCGTACAAAGGAAAGCTTATTTTTGTCTCCGGCATACCACACAAGATTCACGGATATATAATATTTATTGGTGCTTTAATTATGCTTTTTGGATTCATGAGTCTTCTCCTGCGTTTTGGGAAAAGTTCTGTTGCCGGGGGAGAGCCAATAACAAACTGCGAGAATCAGTTCCGTCGATTTTTTCAGGGGTTTTTATCTTATCGTGGTGTCTTGATTGTGGTTATGATATTATTAGTTCCACTTTGGGTTCATTTTCGAATTAAATCCCAGGCCGACATGCCTATGATAAAAAGCTTCAAGTCTTTCCCTTCGATTCTGGGTCAATGGAAAGGTTCTGAACTTTCGCAACATGAATGGCGTCCGCAAATTTCTGGAACGACTGACAACTTATGCCGTCTTTACAGAGATGCTGATGGAAATGAGATTAAGGTTTTTATTTCATTTATGCCTATCCAAAAGCAGGGGCAGGAGTTGGTTTTTCATGCAAACAAGAACATTCCTCCAAAATTTAGTCATGCTCATCAATATTTGAAAACTTGGAATATAAATGTAAAGCCATCACCATTTAAATTAAAGACAACCTGCGCTAATTTAAATACTGGGATTCAAAATGAGACATTTTTGTCTTGGTCTCGGAATATCAGACGCTATGTTTACAATCAATATCAAGCCAAGATATTTATGGTTTTGGATAGTCTGTTACAGAACAGGTCGGATGGATCAGTATTTGTTCTTGTTTTTAAAAGTTCATCCCATAATAAGAAAGATCGGGAAATCAAGCTTGAGAAATTCCTGAATATTTTTATAAATGAAACAACAAAATACCTCCCGTTATAAAGGCTTATGAACGATGACGGATCTGTAAAAACAATTTTATATTTTAACGATTATTTGCACGGCATGGGTGGCGCCGAAAGAAATCTCATTCAGATTCTGGAGGGACTAAACAAAAGAGGATTTCATCTATTCCGATTTTTTCAAGCCGGAGATATATGGGATAAAAATTAAAACGAAGACCCATATTTCTTTATCGATTATGCAACAAGTATTTTACAAAGATTATTGTGGTATCGGATGCCGTTTAAAAACAACATTGCAGCGAGAGAAAAGACGCCTTCGGGAAAAATTGTAACAATCCCAAATGGTGTAGATGCTGGCTTGTTTTTGGGAGATTATGACAAAAATAAAATAAAAAAAATATTGGGAATTCATAAGCATGACTATTGTGTGGGGATGATTGCTAATTTTAGAAAAATTAAAGGCCCCATATATTTTCTCAAGGCTGCCGCAGAAACAGTGAGGAAAATCCCGGATGTTAAATTTCTTATTATCGGTAAGGATTGTAATGAATCCGGATGCAGCCAAAAAGACTTGATTGATCTTGCGAGAGAGGACGGTGAAACCGGTTTTTTGTTTCCTGCCAAAGATGTTGACATGCTTTCTGAGATTATAATAAATTTTCTAAAGAATTATTTCAAAAGAGCATTGATAGGGCTGCAGGCCCGTAGAAAGATAAAGGCGGATTATAATCTGCAATTGCTGTGCGAATGAAATATGGCGTTGTATATGAAATGTATCAGTGGGGGAATGAATTTATGCGGGTATTGCATCTCATCAGCAGCAGTGGATTTTACGGTGCCGACAACGTTCTTATAGAATTATCAAAGCAATTGCGGCATTCTTTTTTTTTACCTGTAATCGGCGTGTTTGAAAATAAACACAATCCTCATCTGGAAGTTGTGGAAGTAGCAAGGCAGCATAGCCTGCCGGTTCAAATCTTTCCCTGTAAAGGGAAATTGGATTTGAAGACGGTTTTATTGATTCGAAGATTTGTAGATGAACAGAAAATCAACCTTATACATACCCATGGTTATAAATCAAATTTTTATACTACGGCAGCAGTGATTGGTAAAAAAATCCCCATGATCACAACCTGTCATAACTGGCTCGGTGATGATATCAAAATGAAATTCTATGCAAGGCTGGATAAATTTTTTTTGAACCGGTTTGATAAAATTATAGCGGTATCGGATGCGGTAAATCAGGAAATTCTGAATCACGGCATTTCCTCCGAAAAGCTGGTAACTGTTTACAACGGCATTAACATCAAGAGATTCAATAACCGGATTAATGAGAATAATATAAGAAAAAAACTCGGCATTGAAGATGACTGCAAAGTGATAGGCACCGTAGGCAGACTTTCCGAAGAAAAAGGGCATATCTATTTCCTGAAAGCCGCTGAAAAGGTACTCCAGAAATATTCGAGAGTCGTTTTTCTCATTGTTGGAGATGGCCCGTTAAGGGAATATTTAGAAGAAAAAGCCTGTCGGATAGCTGATAAATTATATTCTCAAAAAGTTATTTCCCAAAATCCTTTTATTTTTACCGGAGTCAGAAACGACATATCCACTATTTATTCCATTATGGATATTTTTGTTTTACCTTCTCTTACCGAAGGACTGCCCATGGTTTTACTTGAAGCCATGGCATCCCGAAAACCGGTAGTAGCAACGGATGTCGGAGCTGTTTCCAGTGTGTTTGAACATGGACGGTCCGGGGTATTGATTGAACCGGGAAATGTCAACAATCTCTCCATGGAAATCATGGGATTACTGGCAAATCCGAAAAAAATTCAAAAGATGGCAAATCATGCACGCCAAAAAGTCGAACTTGAATTTTCTTCTAATATCATGACGGAAAAGTATCTTGATGTTTATCAAGATGTGCTTCAATCCGGATAAAATAAAGGGATGATTATGACTGAACTAATCTTCTGGCTTTTCATCGGAGTGATTTTTTATACTTACATCGGTTATCCTTTGCTGACACTCTTTCTTTCCCTGTTTAACAATCATCCGGTCCATAAAAAAGACATTGAACCCTCGGTTACTTTTCTGATCACGGCTTATAATGAAGAGAAGAATATCAGCCAGAAACTGGATAATACACTGAGTCTGGATTATCCCAGGGATAAATTAGAAATCATGGTGGCTTCGGATGGATCCACAGATAATACGGATGAAATTGTCAAAAGCTTTTCCGGCAGGGGGGTTGTTTTACATCGGGTTGAAGGGAGGGTCGGTAAAACTGAAACCCAGAATCAGGCAGTCAAAACAGCTATAGGGGAGATTATTATTTTTTCTGATGCAACCACGAATTATGATAGAAATGCCATACGAAAAATTGTTAGAAATTACAACGATCCAACGATTGGAGCCGTAAGCGGCAGGTATGAGTATTTGAATCCCACCGGAGCCTCTGTGGGTACAGGCACGGTCCTTTTCTGGAAATATGAAAACTTTATTAAAAGCCGGCAGACCCGCATCAAAACGATCACCGGCTGCTGCGGGTGCATTTATTCAGTGAGGAGACGTCTGTATGAGCCTTTGCCTAAAGAGATTATCAGCGATCTTGTCGAACCGTTGAAGATCATCGAAAAGGGTTACCGTATTGCTTTTGAGCCGGAAGCCATAGCCTACGAAGTCACTGAAGAAAAAGCCCTCGAAGAATTTTCAATGCGGGTCCGGGTGATCACACGAGGCATGAACGGATTGGCCTATGTCAAGGATTTGCTGAACCCGTTCAGAAATAAGTTTGTTGCATTCCAGCTTCATTCCCACAAGGTTTTGAGATGGCTCATTCCTTTTTTTCTGGTTCTTATTTTCATTGCCAATTGCATGCTTTTGGATCAAAAACTTTATCAATTTCTGTTTATTGGTCAGACAGTGTTCTATGGAGCCGCCTTTGGTGGCTGGTATCTGGAAAAAATCGGGAAAAAACATAAAATATTATCTTTACCGTTGTATTTCTGTGTCGTGAATCTTGCTTCTTTCAGAGCATTTTTTAATTTTATCCTCGGCAGAAAAATGGTTACATGGGAGACTATACGAAAATGAGTTTCAACATTCTATTCATTACCCAGGATGATCCGTTTTACGTCCGGACTTTTTTTGAGGAATTATTCAGAATCTATCCTGATCCGGAAGAAGTAAAAGGTGTTGTCATCGCACAGGCAATGGGCAAGAAAAGCATGTTTCAGCTTGCCCGTCAGATGTATGATTTTTACGGAGCAGTAGACTTCCTTAAAATGGGTTTGAGATATGCAGTATATAAGATGATGAATAACAGCATCAGCAAGCTTTGTGCAGAATCCGGGTTGCAGGTCATGCATGAAACCGATATCAATTCCAGACTGTTTTTGAATAAAATAAAAGCAATGAATCTGGATCTGATTGTTTCAGTTGCATCCCCCCTTATATTCAAAAAAGAACTGATTAAAATTCCCCGGCATGGCTGTATTAATATACACAGCGGCAAGCTTCCCAGATACCGCGGAATGCTGCCCAATTTCTGGCAAATGTATCATGGCGAAAAATCCATCGGTATCACAATTCATGAAATCAATCCAGAGATAGATGACGGGCGCATCCTCTTACAGAAAGATGTTGCAATACTTGCTGGCGAAACATTGGATTTCCTTATAAAGCGTACCAAAAAAATCGGTGCCCGGCTTATGATTGAGGCGATCAACAGGGTCAAATCCGGCGATATGCAATATCGTCAGAATCCGGTCTCAGAAGGCTCATATTTTTCTTTCCCCACACGAAAAGATGTGCAGGAGTTTAAACGGCGCGGGAAAAAAATTATGTGATCACAGGAAAAAAACGCTTAATGGAACAACAGATAAAGGAAATATGATATGAGTCAGGGAATATTTGGAATAATCGATTTCAAGCAGATCATTGATCAGCCTGGAAAACTTGCAGCCACGATGGGCAGGTTCCTTAACAACAGCGGCTCAAGAAAAGCAGTGGTCTCCTGCAAATGGGATGATCATTATATACTCGGAATGAAACGTATCAGTGAGATTTCAATTCAGCAGCCTGGTATTGTAAAGAATGAAGATCTTCAGTTGATCGGACTCATCCATGGAGAAATTCATAATTATGAGAGTTTGTTGCAGGATATCCCAGAGGAGGCCGGGCAATGCAGCGGCGATCTGGATTTGGCTCTTCAACTCTACCGGTTGCACGGGAAAGAATTTTACAGGAAATTCAACGGATTATTTTCCCTGGCGATCCTGGACCTGAAGAAGAGGGCATTCTTCCTGGCAAATGACCGCTTTGGTATGGCCCATCAGATTTACTGGACAAATGTTGACAACAGATTTTACTTTGCAACCCACTTGAAAACACTTTTAAGCTGTCCGGAAATCCATAAAGAAATAGACTTCGAGGCGTTGAACCTTTTTTTGAAGTATTCTTACGTATCGTCACCCTGGTCGATGATCAAAGGAATTCACAAGCTTTCTCCCGGAAACATCCTTGTCTGTAAAAATGGAACAGCCACCCAGGAACCTTTCTGGGATTTTAATGTCTTGAAAAACACACCCGATAACCTGGATGATGCTGTTTTCACCTATAAGGAATTATTGAAAAATTCAATCGCCCGCCAGCTTGACACCCATGGGCAAGTAGGTATCCTTCTCAGCGGGGGGCTTGATTCAAGTGCCAATGTTGCTTTAGCTTCCCAGTGTATGGATAAGAAGCTGAAAACATTTTCCGTTGGGTTTGAAGATTCTGCATTTGATGAACGGCCATATGCAAGGATTGTGGCGGATCATTTCGGTACCCAGCACCATGAGTACAGCATCAACGGCAGCGAAATTGAAGATTTGCCTGCTTTAATCTGGCATCTTGAAGAACCGTATTTCGAACTGGGGCTTTTTCTAACCTATCAGGGAATGGCGGCTGCCCGGAAAGAAACTGATGTGATACTCGGCGGAGAAGCAGCCGATCAGATATTCGGTACCGGTGGATTTGCGGGAGGGTTGCCGCTGGCATTGCGCTATATCCTTTTAAAAGGTCATCTGCTCGGGGCCGCGTCCTGGATGGCAGGAAGTTTGAAGAGAAGGTATTTTTACGAGCATGACAACCTTGCTTTCAAGTTCCGTCTCCTCTGGAACCGGGTTGCCGATTTGAATGACTGGTTTTTTTACGGTTATGACGAACATGAACTCAGACAGCTTCATCAAAACCCTTTGCTGGCGAAAACGCCGAGAATCTTTCCGGATAAGCAGCCGACAGTCGTTCCTGATTCGTTTGCCGACCTTTACCGTGAAACCCAGATAAACCAGGATATTAAACATTTCTCCAATGAAAACCTCATGGTCAAATCAGGCCGCATGGCCGACATGCTGGATCTGACCTTACGTGAATCCTATCTGGATACGGAACTGACTGATTTTATGGTTTCTGTTGATTATGGTTTCAAGCGGTCCGGCGGGCTGGTCGATCATTTAAGAAGAAACATTCAGACCAAGTTTCTTCATAGAAAAGCAATGGAAGGTCTTTTGCCTCCCGAAATCATGGCAAAACCCAAGCAGGGCGGCTTTGTGCCGGTAATGATATTTCTTGAAAATGAGAATCTTAGAAAGCGGATATACATGCATCTGCTGAATTCGGACATTATAAAAGCCTGCTTCAATCTGGATTATATAAAGACTTTGTTTGGAAACTATGAACAGCACCTTAGGAAAAAGGTCTATTGGCACAATTTCCATAATTCCAAGGCCAACCGAATCCTTTTTCTTTTGACCTTTGACATCTGGCACCATTTTTATTTGAGCAACGATTTTCTTGAAGTTCAGCCCATGCCTTTGAGTGAATACTTGAGATGAATCATCCGCTCCCAACAATACCAATCCTCATGTATCACGAGGTTTGGAAAAGTACGGAAAGCATTATCAGTCATACCAATCCGGCCTATGTATTGACTGCCAGGAATTTCAGCCGGCAGATGCATTATCTGCGCAACAGTGGCCATACAACATTATGGCTGGATGAATATCTGGACTGTAGCCTGGACAATGAACAGCAAAGCGTGATCATTACTTTTGACGACGGTTGGTACAACAACTATTCACAAGCTTTTCCAGTCCTTAAAGAACTGGGCCTTAAGGCGACCATTTTTGTTGTGACGGATTTTATTGGCCAGAAGGGCTATATGGATTGGCCGCAGCTTGAGGAAATGCAGAAGAACGGCATATCGATTCAATCGCATACAGCCAGCCATGGCGCGCTCACCGAAAAAAGTGAAGCTCAGATAGGTAAAGAGTTGAGATTATCCAAAAACAAAATTGAAGACCGGCTGGGTAAGACGGTTCAATTTATGAGTGCGCCGCATGGCATGGTCGATAAAAGGGTAGTCGATGCCGCAATAGCTGCCGGATACAGAGCCATCTGCACGTCCGAACCCGGCTTCCTGCATTCCCCAGGGCGCCTGGCCGTCCTTCGCAGAATCAATATCTCAGAAACAGGCGGTTTATTGACATTCCAGAGGATTTGTGAAAAAAACGGATTTGCAATTTTGCCCATGGTTTTATCTAAACAGCTAAAAAGGGTTGTAAAACGGATGCTGGGATACGCCATTTACCGAAAAATGTATCGAATACGATATCGGATCGTAAAGTAGATAGCGCCTGCCCCTGAGATCAGGATATGAGAGGAATATGAAAATAAACCTATCTTATGAGTGTACTTCGGATTATGAAATCAACCGGGCTGAAATTCTCGATTTGCACGAGCGGAATCATGGTTCTGTTCCGACTGACAGATATGATAGTCATTATATGGATAACCCCTTTGGTGAGCCATTAATGGGATTATGTTTTCACAAGACAAAGATAGTGGGCCAGGAAAATTACATTAAGCATGACCTTGCATGCGGCGGGCGCATTTGTAAAGGCGCTTTGGGGGTTGATTCTCTGGTTGATGCCGACTATCGGCTCTTCTACGGCATATTCGGCAAACTCTGTAAATTAACAATTGGTGAAATTAAGAAGAACGTGGATGTTCTTTGCGCATTTGCCAATGAGGAATCTAAAAAATATTATCTGAAATATTTTAAGTGGCAGGTTGCCACGAAAGTACAAGTATACAAAAAAGCCACTAAGTACACCGGTCTCACCCGGGAGGGCCTGTTATCCCTTGTTCGCCCCGGAAAATTGCATCAGGGCTTGATATTTGAAAAAGTAAATCTGTTTGACCCAGATGTCCTGAAACCCGTCATTGAAGATTGTTTAAGTGCGTCTGATCAACTCTACTTTTACAAAACCCCTGCTTTTCTTAACTGGAAATTTCTGAGCAATAAGCACTATGGTGTCACCGGGTATTATATCAAGTACAAAGGGGATGTCATTGGCTATTGTGCCACGCACGATAAAGGATTTGAGAAAAAAATAGTGGATATTCAGCTGAAAAGAAATGATATAAAATGGTTTGAAAAAGCAATTTCCACACTTTCCTGCATCGCAAGGAAGGAAGGTTTGAGACGTCTTGTTATTTATGCAACACCGGATTGCTGGTATGAAAATGCCCTCAAAAAACACTTATTCATAAAACGCTGGGATTTTGATTTTATCACAAGGACTTTCAAACCATTGCCGGATACGGGTTGGATAATTCATATCGGAGATCTGGATGTATTTTAGAGGAAAGAAAGCCTCTCACAGTACTCATGAAGCCAGCATAGTAAGTCTTTAATATTTTATCTGAGCTCCCCCTTGAGGGTCAAGCGACCAAAAGGGGGCGGGTGAAAGTTGAAAAAGGATAGAAAGGACAATTGTAAATGGAAATCGAAACAGTTTTGATCAGCTATTTGAAAGAGCAAACCGGAACTGATGTGGTCATGGATACGCCTTTAATTGATGAGGGGATCATTGATTCCATGGGGATAATGGAACTCCTTGCGTTTATCGAAGAGTCGTTTGGTGTTACACCGGATGAGGATGACTTGACCGTAGAAAATTTTACAACCATTTTGGCAATAACGCGCTTTATTAAAGATAAAAAGGCAATTGTATGAGTTTGCGTCCCTATCTTGTAGGCCATTTGTTGGAGGACAGTGCTGCCAAATATCTGGAAAAAGAGGCCGCAAAACAGAAGGAAAGAAGCATCACATACGCTGAATTATATGAAGATTCATTGAAAATGAAAGGTCTGCTGATCGCTTTGGGCATTAAAAAGGGTGATCGCGTCGGTATATTATTGGAAAAATCGATAGAGCAATTGATAAGTATGTTCGGCATATCAATGGCCGGTGGTATCTTTGTATTTTTAAATCCGATACTCAAAAAAAATCAAATTGATCATATAATCAGCGATTGCGATATTAAGCTGTTGATTACCACGGGAAAAATCTTTCAGGCAAACTCAATTGACAAACCAAAACAGTTTCTTTTCATGGACAGGACAAAAATTGAAACTTCCCATCCCGTGTGGCAGCAGGTCAAAACGTCCCTGGCTGCAGATAACAGCCGGATTGAACAGGTTTCAGATGATACCGCCTGTCTTATTTATACATCAGGTTCCACCGGGCTGCCAAAGGGTGTTGTTGTTCCTCACCGAACCGTAGTGGATGGTGCCACAATTGTAAGTGATTATCTTAGAATATTACAAACGGACAGGCTGATCAGTGTACTGCCGTTTAATTTTGATTATGGCCTCAACCAGGCGACCAGTTCGATCTTGTGTGGTGCCACACTTGTGATGCACCATTTTTTCCTTCCAAACGACCTTTTAAAAGTATTGCGGGAAGAGAAAATAACCGGTTTTGCAGGTATGATTCCAATATGGTCCAAGTTGTTGAATGAAAAATATGGTGCAAAATCCAGGCAGCACTTTCCAGATCTGAGGTATATTACCAATACGGGCGGAAAGGTACCCAGAAGCATTGTTGATAAGATGCGTGATTTTTTCCCGGATACAGCGATCTACCTGATGTATGGACTTACCGAAGCCTTCAGAAGCACATATCTTCCGCCGGAAGAGTTGGACAGGCACCCTGATTCCATGGGAAAGGCCATCCCCAACGTTGAAATAATGGTTATCAACAAGGATGGCCTGGAATGCGCGCCAGGGGAGCCAGGGGAACTGGTACACAGGGGGGCGTTGGTAACTAGGGGATACTGGAACGATCCTGAAAAAACAAGGGCGGTTTTCAGAAAAAACCCATTATCGGGAGGTCAGGATCACCTGGATGATAGGGTGGTATATTCCGGGGATATCGTAAAAAAAGACGAGCAAGGGTTTCTGTATTTTGTTTCAAGAAGGGATGAGATGATTAAAACCTCCGGTTACAGGATCAGTCCCACCGAAATAGAGGAAGGCCTGGTTGCCATACCGGATGTGGCAAGTGCTGTAGTTTTCAGCAGGTCTATGCAAAGTGGTGATCAGAATATTGTTGCTGTCCTTGAGACAGGCAACCGGCAGCTTGAAAAACCGGCAGTTCTTCAGGCATGCAGGAAGACCCTTCCTGCTTATATGGTTCCGCATGAAATATATTTTGAAAATGAATTTAAAAAAACAGCAAATGATAAAGTTGATCGTGCCTTTATTAAACAAAAATGGATCGAAAAGGGGCCGCAGAGTAAACCAAACAAACAGGCGTGAGAAAAAAATGAAGCTTAAAGAACGAAATGGGAAACTGTATCTGAGAGATGTTTGTTTTGAAGATCTGGCAGATGAGTTCGAAACACCCTTTTACCTTTACGATCTGGAGACCATCAAGCAGAAAATATCCGGCTTCAAAAAGGCATTTGGAAACAACCTCTCCCTGTTCTATGCCATGAAGGCCAACCCCAACCTGGAGATATTGAAAGAAATAAGAGAGGAAGTTGACGGCCTCGATATTTCCTCGGAGGGAGAAATGAACCAGGCACTGATATCCGGATATGAGGCAGCCCGGTTGAGCTATGCAGGACCCGGGAAGACGAAACAGGACATTGAGGCAGCTATTAAAAGCGAAGTAGGTATCATCAGTGTTGAGTCCATAAGAGAGCTTGAAGATATAAAAAAAAATGTTCCACGACTGGGGGCTCGGGCAAACATTGCTGTTCGCATTAACCCGAAACTTCTCATCAATGAGTTTGCAGTGAAAATGGGGGGCAAGGCCACACAGTTCGGCATTGATGAAGAACATATAGGCGGCGCAATTGAATATATAAAAAGTGCCCCTGATATTTTTAATTTTCAGGGCATTCATGTTTACGCCGGCTCTCAGTGCATGAACGAAGAGGCTTTGTCGAAAAATATTATAAACACCCTTGAAATTGCCTGGCAGTTAAAAAAAGAATATGGGGTTGAGTGCCGTTGGATAAATTTCGGCGGTGGTTTCGGGGTCTCCTATTACAATGAGAATGTGGGCATTGATCTGAATAAAATTGCCTCTTCAATAAAGGCACCCATTGAGGCCTATAAAGAATCAGTGAAAGATACGCCTCGTTTTGTAATTGAATTGGGGCGGTATCTTGTCAGCTCTGCAGGCATTTATGTTACGCGTGTGGTCAGCGAAAAAATGTCACGAGGGGAATATTTTTTTGTGCTGGACGGTGGCATGAATCACCACCTGGCAGCCTCCGGAAACCTGGGGGCATTGTTGAGAAAAAATTACATTGTAAAAAATTTTTCAGCCCCCATGGCTCCTATAATGACCTGTAATTTAGTGGGGCCTTTGTGTACGCCCCTGGATTTGATGGGGAAAAAAGTTTCAGTGGAAACGCCTGTGGTGGGCCATCTGATTGGTTTTTTAAATTCGGGGAGCTATGGCTTAAGTTCCAGTCCTCTTCTTTTCTTGGGACACAAAACCCCCTTGGAATTGATGGTTTGTGATCATGATATCCGCGTCATCAGAAAACGAAAAGCCATAATGGATTTTACTTGAATTGTTGCTGTGATTTTATCTGCAAAAAATACGGAATGCAATGAATGAAAAACTATATCATTTAGCGGATGGATATTCCATCAGAGTGGTTTCTGACCTGGAAAGTTTTTATCAATTAAGAACGGTATGGGACGAACTGCTCGAAAACCAGAAAACACATATGCCATTTTTGTGTTTTGACTGGTTTAGAATATGGATAAAGCACTTCCTGAAAGATAACGAACTTTTTATTTTATTGCTTTATCAGCAGGATAGGGTTGTTGCTATTGCACCATTGCATATAAAATCAATCTTTTTTAAAAAAAACTTGAAAGCCAGAATTGTTTCTTTGCTTGGAAATATTCATTCCCCTATTAAAAATATCATCTATAAAGACCATGATATCAGAGTGATGTCTGATTGTCTGTTAAAGATTTTTCGTTTCTTTTTTGATGTTTACAGAGATTGGGATATTATGGAATTGGATTCCATACCTGAAGAAGATCATTATTTTAATATTTTGAAAAATGTGGCAAATACGATTGGATTCAAACGAAGAGAATATTTTTGTTACAATGATTGGGTGTTGGAAAAAATAAGCTATTCAGGGTGTGAATACCTTCAGAAACGCTCTAAAAATATTAGAAAAGAGCTGGGAAAAAGAAAACGAAGATTGCAAGGTAAAGGTGATTTGCGTTTTGAAAATGGTACAAATAAAAATAAATTTGATGATTATATACGCATCTATAATTATGTTAGAGAGCATAGTTGGAAACATCCTGAAAAGGACAATTTTTTTTTAAAGGAACTTAGAAAATCTGCTATGGAAAAAGGATGGCTGAGGTTTGCGATCCTTTTTTTTAATAATTTACCCATATCATGCCACATTCGTATGAATTATAAAAATTCAGTTTACTTTCTGGAATCCGTTTATGACCTTGAATATAGTAAATTTAGTCCAACAACAATTTTACGATCAGAACTTATGCAGTATATAATTGATAAGGAAAATGCTGGAATTATACATACGATAAGGGGGGACGAGCCTTATAAAAAAGACTGGACACCCACTCAAAAACAGAGAAAAGGAATGACAATTTTCAATAATAATTTAAAAGGACGTTCTTTAGCATTTCTGATGCTTGCGATTCTACCAAATATTGAAAAACATCCCTTTTTGTTGTCGGCAAAAAGCAAAGTATTTCAATGGGTGAAAAACGGTTTTTAATTACTTTACCTGTTCTTATAATTGCGTTTGTATAAAAAAATATCTCGACCATAGTATCTTTTCATGGGGTTTTTGTCGGAATAAACTTGGATGTCAGCAAGGGTCTCGATAGGCCGGAGAATTCAATCGATTGTTTTGGGAATCAATCCCGAAAGTTGAGTTATGATCACTATAAATATAAAAAATTTTTTTGATATTAAAAAATTTTTTATCATTTATGTCAATCTTGAAACATTATTCAAGATTGATCCTCTGAAATTTAATGTTGAACATCCTAAGTATACTGTTAAGCAAATAACAAACGTTAAGTCATATGATATTCACGCGATTAATAAGGCGATTATGAAAATGGATTTTAAACCACCATTTGATATAGATGAAGTAAAGAAAAGACTGATTCATGGATATTATTTTATTGTATTAGAATACGAGGATTCAATTGTTGGTTGGTCCTGGAGTGGAATCAACAATGTTTATATTCCTGAATTTAAAAAAAATATCACTCTTAAAAAGTCAAAAGCATTTAGTTTTAATTCATATATTTCTGCATCTCATAGGAAAAAAGGATTAGGACAATTATTAATGTCCAAAATGATGCAAATCTTAAAATCAGATGGATATAAAGAATTTGTTGGAATTATTTATACTTGGAACAAAGCATCCGTTAATATGTATTTAAATTTAAGTTGGAGAATTATTGGGAAATGTTATTCAATCAAAATTTTTATGATCCGACTTTTAATCGGAATCAAAAAAATCGTTATATGAATAATATTAAATCAAAAAGTGTAGAAGCAATAATCTTGGGCATGAATATCACAGGATTACATGTGGCTAGAAATCTTGGCCGCAGCAATATACTTGTTATAGGAATCGATTTTGATTCTAAGCAGGTTGGATTCAAATCTCGCTATTGCAACAAAAAAATAGTTGTTGCTGATAAAGACCAATTACTTAAATTCCTTTATTTCAATAATCGCCATTCAGATCACAAACAAGTTTTATTTCCCACATCTGATGAGTTTGTATTGTTTATTTCTGAACACTCAAATGTCTTGAAAAAAAATTATTTATTCTCTAACCCCTGTGATAATATTATCGAGACTATTAATAACAAGGCCCGGATTTACAAATTATTCAGCGCCTATCATATTGCCCACCCAAAAATTTTTTCAGATAAAACATCTTTAAATGACAATTTAGACCTCATTAAATTTCCATGTATTTTTAAACCTGTGGGATTTAGGAGTTTGCAAAAGCTTGGAAAAAAGGCAATTAAAATAGATACTCGTGAAATGTATAAACAAGTCGCACTTAAGCTTCTTCGCTTAAATATTGACTGCATTACACAAGAATTGCTTAACCTTAAGGCTCAATATTCAGCATATGCATATATAGACCGTAATTCTAATATCAAAGCCACCTATTTTACAGAAAAATTACACCAAAACCCAGATTTTGGAATCGGCACTCTGGTTCAAACTTGCAATGATATTTCTGTGAAAAACTATGGTAACATTATTTTAGACTTCTTGAAGAAAATTAAATATCAAGGTTTATGCGAGATAGAATATGCATATGATTTAAATGATAATGAATTTAAAGTAATTGAAATTAATACTAGACCATGGGTACAAAATAGCTTACCTACTAAAGCCGGAATCAATTTTGCCCAAATTGCATATTCTGATTTGTTGGGTCATCCTATAGATGTTTACAAAGATAATAAAATGTGCATTAAATGGGTCGATATTATAAGTGATTTTAAAAACTTTTGTGTAAAAAAAGATGTATTATTTAATCGTAAAACTATTTTTCAATGGATTAAATCCGTTAGAGGGAATAGAATCGAAGCCTACTATTCAACCGATGATCCAATGCCTTTCGTTTTTCATGTTAATCAATTGGTTCGCTATTTCTTTAAAAAAAAGAATTACAACGAATAACTCAATAAGAATATAGATATTGCCGTGTATAGAACAAAATGAATTAGTATTTTTTTTATCATTCCTGCCTTGGGTTGGGTGGTTTCGGAGGGGCTGTAGGGGGAGGTTATAGGAAAAATAGAGCATCAACCATCCGAATCATGTTGGTTGTGTAAAGGTCTCATTATGTATAAAAAATTAAAAATATTGTTTTTAATTGAACTCCTAAAAAGAACTGGCGGAGCAGAACAGAACTTATACATGCTTTCAAAAGGATTGAGAAAACGCGGGCATATAGTTCTAATTTCCTGCATGAAAGGTGGAGAACTCGCTACTTTAATGAGAAATGATGGTTTCTTTTTAAAAGATTTATCTCTTAAAAAGATTAATTCATTTAACGGTTTAAAATCACTTTTCACACTTGTTAAAATAATAAAAACAAAAAAAATTGATGTGCTTGTTACATACCATTTAAAATCCGATTATTTAGGTGCTGTTATTAAATTTTTAACAGGAGTGGTTGTTATTTCAAGTAGGCGTGATATGGGTTATAATCTAAAAAGCAGACACATAAAGACATATCGTATCATTAATAATATCTTTTCTCATATTATAGCGGTTTCATCTGCAGTTAAAAACCAAGTAGTAAAAACACAAAAAATAAAACCAAATATAATAACAGTAATCCCTAACGGAGTCAATTTTAAAAATTTTAACACCTCCCAACAAAAAAATGGTGATATATTTCAATGTGATATATCCCAAGAATATACTAAGATTTGTTGTCTTGCTAACATACGCCCGATAAAAGGACAAAAATATTTGGTTGAAGCAGTAAATATATTAAAAAAAGATAATATTAAATTTCACCTTTATTTTATCGGCATTGTATATGATCATAAGGGAAGTTACTATGAAGAAATTTTGCAGTATATTAAAGATAATAACTTAGAAAATTTTATTACTTTTACGAGGAATATTTCTCATGAGTATGTTCCGTTTGTTTTAAAAAAAATGGATATCTCCGTTATCCCTTCCCTTAGCGAGGGTATGTCCAATTCTGTTTTAGAATCCATGACTGCTGGTTTACCAGTTGTGGCTACAGGTGTTGGTGGTAATCCTGAATGTGTTATTAATGGTAAAACAGGATATATTGTACCACCAAAGGATTCTGTCGCACTGGCATCCGCAATTCACAAAATTATAATGAATAATACTATGCGTAAGAGTATGTCGGTTAATTCAAAAGAGAGAATAAAAAATCACTTTTCTGAAAAATTATTAATAAAAAATTTTGAAAAGGTTCTATTTGAGAACATTATAAAAAGGAAGCGTTAAAAATGATCAGATTAGTTGCTGTAGGCGATATGATGTTCTCTAGAGAAGTAAAAAAATACATTGAAAGACATGAAAGATACTTTATTTCCAAAAAAATCAAGCCTTTTTTTGGGGGAAAAGATATTTTATTTGGTAACTTGGAAACTCCTATATCTGATGTTGGAAAGCCCCTCAGTGGTAAAAATCCTCACATTACGTTTTGTGCACCAGAATTTATTTCTCATGAACTTCATAGAATTGGATTTGACGTTCTATCCATTGCGAATAATCATGTATTTGATTATGGTGCCAAAGCCTTTAGTAAAACACATATAAATTTAAAAAAACATAGTATCAGAGTAAGTGGTAATTCAATAAATAACAGGCAATTTCCGGTTAAAATAAAAAAGCATAATATTACCGTTGGGTTTCTTTCATATAGTTATCTTTTTGGTCCTCATATTGGTTATGCTGGTAAAGGAATAGAAGGGCCTGCAAAATTTATTAAAAAGGGGAGAGAAAAAAGTATTACAGAAATAAACGAACTTAAAGACAAAGTTGACTGTCTAATAGTTTCCATGCACTGGGGACATGAACATGTTCATTATCCTACAATTGAGATGATTGAGATGTCTCATCAAATTATAGAATCAGGAGCTGATTGTATATTAGGTCATCATCCGCATTTTGTACAAGGAATAGAAACTTACAATAATAAATTGATTTTTTATAGCTTAGGTAATTTTATTTTTTCAGAACCATATAAAGGTTCAAGGTGGACAGTTATAGTGCATTTAGCTTTAGGTAAGAATCAGGTTGAAATTGTGGATATTGTTCCCTGTACAATTAATGAAAATGGAATACCTGACTTAGTAAAAGAATCTGATAAAATAAAGTATTTAAAAAAAATTGATCTTTATTCAAAACATTTATTAAATAAAAAGCACCAAAAAATAATAGATGTATCAAAAGATTATGTAAAGTATGCAATTAGAAGTGCAATATATTCACGACATCAAAATTTTTTTAAAATGCTACCTTTGGGTATAGGTATAAAAAACCAGATTGCAATATATAATGCTGTCATAAAAGACTATTGTAAACGTTTGCGCTAATTTTCCAATTGATGGTTGATAATGTTCAGGACATTGATGCCCTTAACGATCCGGATGCTGAATTACCTTCGATGTCCAGTTTCTGTTTCCAGTATCGCTGCCATTTTTTTTTTAAATATTTTTTCAAAACGATCATTTCGACAATTTGGTGCCTGTTGCATCCGATCAACCCAAGCAATACGCTTGACACGAAAACCGATTTGCCCTAAAGATTCGTTCCAAGAGCAAGGTCGTTTTCGGTGCAACTACACCGGTTTTAAACCATATTTCAATAATGAAAGGTGGTTGTGATCACCGCGGCCATCCTAATATCGGCTGATCGGGGTGGTCGTGCAATGGCCCCATGGTAAAAAAAAAATTAAAGCAGATACTTGGCAATCAAACCTTAACTATAATCATGAATAAATCACATAAGCATGCTGTTGTGGTTGTATTGATGTATCATGATTTATGTGACGATGATGATTTCAGATCATGGTTAAGGGTAAAGAAGAGTTCTTTTGAGTTTCAAATACGCAAGTTATTGGAACTGGGACAGTTTATTCAGCCGTCAGACCTGTTTCAGAAGGATACTTTGAGAAAAGATACCTTAAATTTTTTGGTGACCTTTGACGATGGTTTTGTCAATAACTACAAACTGGCACTTCCTGTTTTAAAGAAATTTCAGATTCCCGCACTGTTTTTCATATCCACAGGACATACCCTTTCGGGCGAGCCATTTTGGTTTGATTGGATCATTTCATCCATTCAAATTTATAAAATCACTTCACTGGATCTTCGGTATCTGGGATTGCGGGATTATCGGTTTTTCCCCTCAGAAGGTCTTAAACGCTGGAATGACATCCAAACGCTTTTGGTGGACATAAAAACGAAAGGAAATGCAACAGATCCGGAAATTAAAAGGGTGATTAGTTTTTTTAGAAAAAACTTTCCAGATGTCAGAGAAGAGATTATCCTGAAATATCGACCACTTGTCGAGAACGAGATTTGCCGGATGCAAAGCAGTGGATTGTGCCATTTCGGCTCCCATTCTCATCGGCATGAAATTCTGACATATCTAACGGCTAAAGACTTGAGAATGAATCTTGTTGAATCAAAGAAATTCTTAGAAAAATTATTGGGACAGCCCGTCATTCATTTTGCTTACCCCAACGGTGATACTAATTCGTGTGTCACAAGATGCTGTCGGCAAAACGGATATCAATTCGGTTATCTTGCAGCGTCAGGACTTGTAAATAAGCATGCCCATCCGATGTATATCCCTAGAATTTCCGTCAGCGGCTATGATTCCATTAAATCGCTGTTGTGGAAAATCAATAGAGAAATAATCAAAGGAACAATCATGTTGAAGTGAGAATTATGCTAATGATGTTGTTTGTAGTCAACCAAATGTTATATGCTTTTTAACAAAGTTGAGTCGGACACTGGTGATTGTTACCATGAAAAATAATTGGAAAATAAAAGATGTAACAAGTCTTGAAGAATTAGCAAATTTTAAAGTTGAAGTTGATTCACTTGCGTTGTTGCAAGATTCATATCAACCATATCTTGATTTTGATTGGTTTGTGTTATGGTTGAAGCATTTTAAGAAAAAAAATCAAGTTCATTTTTTTTTAATTTATAAAGGCAATAAAATTCAAGGGATTGCCCCTCTAATTATCAAAAAAGAGAGATATAAGGGGATTAATGTCGTTAAACTGCAAATCATAGGAAATGTATATTCACCTGTTAAATTATTCCTTTTTAAAAGTAAAGACCTATCCGAGCGGAAAGAATTCGTAGCCCGGTTTTTTAATTATATAGCTAAAAATATCAAATGGGATATCATGGATTTTGATGCAATTCCTGAGGAGCATGATTTATATAAAGCGATAAATGAATGGATAGTATCAAATCGCAGGTATAAAACAAAACCATATTCATGTTTTGGTAATTGGTATTCAAGGGGAAAAGCAATATCGAGTGACATATTTTTCAAAAATCGTTCAAGAAACTTGCGGGCTAGTATAAAAAAAAATTATAAGAAAACGCGAAAAAAGGGTGAAATGCAATTTATCATGGTTAAACACCCTGATGGGATCGAAGAGTATATTAATATTTATTTTGATGTTTATAGTAAAAGCTGGAAAAAAAATGAGAGTGTAGGACCGCATTTTTATATTGATTTGATGAATGGTTTTGCCCGAAAAGGTCTGTTGAGACTGGGGATTGTAATGATAGAGGATAAACCTGTTGCCGCTGGGTTTGCAATTGTTCACAATAAGGTCGCCTGTTTTGAAAAAACAGCGTACGATAAAGAATTTCTCAGTCTGGGTGTGGGTGGAATTTGGTTAACCGAGATGATAAAATATGTTCTGGATACAGATAAAGTCGTGGAAATAGACTTTCTTCGTGGAGATGATGCATACAAAAAAAGATGGATGGAAAATAGAAGAGAGAGAAGAGGGCTAATTATTTATAACAATAGCTTAAAGGGAAGGATAGCGTCAATTTGTGATCTTAAAATATGGCCGGCAATTAAGAGAAACAAAAACTTATATGGAATAATTTATAAATTTATAAATAACCGTTCGGGAAAGCAACCTCATCATACATAACTACCAGAGCCAGAATAATGATTAAAAAAATAAGCGGAAAACCCAAATACGGGGACTACATTAAAGTAACAAAAAAGCCTAAACTGATTTTTCCGCTGGATCAAAGGAGATGTGAATATTATTATTCCGGGCGATATGCTTTTGCCGGGGCTTTAAAATCACTTAATATAAAACCGGGTAAAAAAATACTTGTGCCGGCATACATTTGTGGCATTGAACTGGAGCCGATTTATCATCATGGCATCATACCGATATTTTACAACGTTGACAGAAATCTTAACCCAGACTTAGCATTCATTGAACGATCAATCGGTCGAAATGTCTCAGCCGTTTTAGCAATCCATTATTTTGGCATGGCACAACCAATCGGGGCACTAAAAAAAATATGTGAAGAAAAGAAAGTGGCGTTAATTGAAGACTGCTCACACGCATTTATGAGCAGACATGGAAACAAACCACTGGGCACTTTTGGAGATGCCGCGTTTTTCAGCCTTTTGAAAAGTATCCCCATACCAAATGGAGGCTGTTTAATAACACAAAAAAAAAACAATAATAATAGAATTGCTACCAGAAGAGAGCCTGATAAACTTTCAACTTTTTTGATGACAGCTGACTTGATACTGCAAAAACCTATTGAGCAGAAATCGCGCTGTAAACAATGGGCTGAGCAGGCGGCACTGTCCTCCTGCTTAGTCATTCTAAATGGATTTAGGAAAGGTTTGGCAGGTGTAAGAAGATATTTAATGCCCAATGCGTTATGGCTTGCGAGGTCAGATACATATGAATATATCGAGGAGATTGAACAGTGGGGAATTTCAGAAAAATCCCGATCCATTATTAAAACAATAGACTACAATGAAATTATAAAGACCAGGGTGCGAAATTATAATTTAATGTATGAATATTTTCAGAACAAAAACTTGAGTGTCAAGCTATTCGGCAGATTAAAGCCTGGGGAATGCCCCCTGCTTTTCCCGATAATTCTGGAGAAAGAGAATAAAAGGAAACTGGTGTATAAGGCACTGAAAGAAAAAGGGATCGTTTCCCATCCCTGGTGGGATCGTTTCCATCCCAAAGTAACCTGGGAAGACTTCCCTGATGCAAAATTTTTAAAAAACAACCTTTTGGGGTTTCCGATACATCAGAATATCGAACCTATCCATATAGAAAAAATGATAGAAGCATTCGATAACATTTGGGGTAGGATTTAAACTTGATAGAAATCAGATCGTTAATAAGACAAGCATCTCATTACTTGGGTGGGCACATATTTATGATGGCTGCAGGGCTTATTTCTTTCCCCATTTTAACAAGGATTTTTTCAGTTACAGAGTATGGTGTTTTCGGGCTGATCAATACAACTCTTTTTTTTGCCATTGCCATCGCCAAACTTGGCATTCCGAATTCAATTGTCCGTTTTTACCAAGAGTATAAAGCTGTCGATCAAAAAGCCCTTTTTTATACAACCAATTTTTTTGGGGTATTGATATTTGCCGCAACGGTATCATTGGGTTTCGGCATTTCCTGGGATTATTTTTTCGCGAAGTTTGTCGACAATAGCTTGTCCGGATTAATCTGGTTGTTTCCTTTATTGGTATTAGTTGGCGCTGCGACAGATACGCTGAAAAGTTTTTTGAGAGCGGAGCAGAGAACAAAATCATATAATATTATTGTAACGGTTCGAAGATATGGTGCCATTGGACTCGGCATTTTCCTCACACTCTATATGTACAACGGCCTGTACGGGTTTTATCTGGGCCAGGCGGCTGTCTGGCTATTAATTTTATTGATTCTCTTAATCTATTTGCGCAGACATATAAGAATCAAGCAATCATTCTTTTCATATGGTGTGTTGAGAAATGCCATAAGTTTTGGATTTCCGATTGTTTGGGCTGAATTGGGACACCTGATCCTGAACTACATCGACAGGTATTTAATACAGATATATATCGGATCTAACATGCTTGGATTGTATACGGCCGGATATAATTTGGCAACGCATCTAACCGATGCGATCATATATCCTATTAATTATGCAATGACTCCCATTTATATGAAAATTTTGGTGAATAAGGGAGAGGAAGAGACGCGAGTATTTTTTACGAAATTGTTTACATATTTTTCGCTTATAATAGTGCCTGTGGTCTTCGGGTTTATTGCCGTTGGCAAAGATTTAATAAGACTGCTGGCCTCATCAAAATATATTGAGGCCTATCCCGTACTGCCTTATGTAGTAACGGGCCAGGCAATATACGCTTGTACGATTATTTTAAACTCAGGGCTTTTTATTAAGAAAAAGACACATTTACTGACTTATGTCATGGGGGGGACGTGCGCGCTGAATGTATTTCTTAACTTGTTTTTAATTCCAAAGAACGGAATTGTTGGTGCAGCCCAGGCAACCTTGATATCTTACATTTGTTATACGCTGGTATTAACCTTCCTGTCCATGAGGGAATTTAGTTTTCCGTTGGAGTATAAGCGGTTGGTGATGTACACTTTTTCAGCAGGTATGATGTTTTTGGCAATTAACAATATTAGTACTGGCACTGTTTTGGTAGATTTTGTCAGTAAAATATTTTTGGGCGCGACAATATATTTTTTTTTGGTTGTCTGCTTGGATGCAGAACTCAGATTAAAAATTATTTCTATCAGAAAGATGGGCATTTTTAAGAGTGAAAATAAAGTTTAAAAAAGCGGTTAAAACAATTTTTTATTTTGTAATCTATTACTCCGGTTTCCTTAAGTTATGGCTGCTCTTTTTCAATAAACAAAATAAATGTGTTGTTTTATTTTATCATAGGTTTGCCGATAAGAAGAACAATTCAATTCTTCACAAGCTGGATAGCGAATTTTTTCGAAAACAGATGCACTATATAAACAGATGGTATGATGTTATATCTTTGGATAATCTTGTTGAAAAAGTGAGAAAAAAGGAACGGTTTCAAAAAACGACAATCGTCATCACTATCGATGACGGATTCAAGGATAATTATGATTTTGCTTATCCGATATTAAAAGAACTTGATATCCCTGCCACGATATTTTTAACTTCTGGTTTGATCGGTACCTCAAAAGCTCCATGGGTGGATGAGTTGGGTATGGCCCTTGAAAAAACAAATCAAAAGCGACTCTTTTTTCCGGAATTATTCGGCAATAATATCATTAACATTTCAGATACAGCAAGCAGGTTATCTATTCTTCACAAGATTTATTTGAAACTGCTCTATCTTGATCATAATTTGAAACTGGAATATTTGAACCGTTTAATACAGTATTTGGGCAATAACGATGGAACAAAATGCCACGAAAGAATGATGTTAAACTGGTCTGAAATTGTTGAAATGAGCGAAAATGGAATTACTTTTGGTGCCCATACCATGACTCACCCGACGTTGAGTAAAATGAAAACAAAAGAAGCAAAAGCTGAAATTTACTTGTCCAGAAAAGAGATAGAAAAATTTATAAAAAACAAAGTAAATCACTTTGCCATACCAAATGGTCAGCCAGGAGATTTTACAGAGGAACTCAGGGTGTTTTGCAGAAACGAAAATTTTAGAAGCGTGCTTACAACTAATTTTGGTATAGTAAATGGAAATACCAGTCCATACGATCTGCCAAGAGTTCACATAACTGGGCCATTGTTTATGTTTGCTGGGGAATTGGCTAAAATTGTTTTTAAAAAAGTACACAGAGGTGTTCATGGTTAAAATTTTTTTTATACCCTTATTCCTTATGTGCTTAATCTTTCCAAATTTTTTGGAAGCGGACAGCGATAAGGATAAAAGAATGCAATACTTATTGTCAAAAGTTCCTAGAATTAGTGCGGAAATGGCTCTTCTCATGTATAAAAGTGGTAAGGTAATAATTGCCGATGCTATGAATAAAAGAACATATAAAAAATACCATATTTTAGGCTCAATCAATTTGCCGGGGGATGGGAAAAAAGATCTTGATCGTATTTCTATGGCAAAATTGCCGATATCGAAAAACAAAAAGATTATTGTATACTGTGACTGAGCAAATGAAGGAACAAGCGCAAGTGTTGCGCTGAGATTAATAAAAAAAGGTTACAGGCGGACATGCCTTGTTGACGGCGGTTGGAAAGCGATGACCAAGGTCGGGTTCCCAGTTGTTTGGGAGGGGAAAATTATAACCGGTAAAAATAAATAGGTGAACAATGCAGAAGCTTTTTTTAATATTAAATTTTTCAAATATAATATTATGCTGACTTTTTTCGCTCCACTCATTACTTACATTTTCTCATTTCCTGTAATGCTGTTTAGTATCGCTCGAATTGAGATTGGAATATTTTTTTTTGTTACTTTTGTACCTATTATTGCTGTAATGCAAAAAATATCTGAATTTCCCGGTGGCAATAACATGGCGGATTGGATGTTGATAGCAATGGTTTTCGGCTGGTTTGTAAATGTAGCAAGAGAGCGACGGGGGATTATTGAAAGATCACCGGTTAACGCGGCTGTTTTTTTAATAGTGATTTACAGTGTCGTAAACCTGATCAGGGGCTACACTTTCATGGCGTTGCCGGCTGATATCAACCTTACACGGCTGATGGCATGGAAGAATTACATGATTCTACCGCTCATGTATTTTATAACGATGAACAACCTGAGAGATGAAAAAAATATTAAGTTGTTAATTGTTTGCATTTGCCTGGCCATGCTGGCCATGGACTTTAATTTCTACAGCACCTTCAGATGGATAAAAGCAGAGCATTACAGTAATGATATCAGAATATCAGGGCCTTTTAGTTTCCTGGGACCAAATGAATTAGGTGTTTTCTATTCCATGTACACATTTCTTTTAATTGGTATTTCTTATTTTATGCAGGATAAAAAAATCAAGTGGCTTATATTATTCGTCTCTGCATGCAATCTATATCCTATCCTATTTTCTTACTCGAGAGCTGCATATATCTGTATGATCGCAGGTCTCTTTTTGCTCGGAATGATAAAAGATCGAAAATTACTTTTACTGCTGGTTGTTTTGATTATAGGATACAGCTATATTTTGCCTAATTCGGTCGTTGAAAGAATCGACAGCACATTTTTGGGAAAGGCTACCGTAATTGAAGAGAGTGTGACATCAAATGCTATCGGGATTGGAGGCGTCAGCGTTGATACGGTAGGCAGAAAAGAGTTGTGGGACAAGGCGAAGATATATTTTAAAGATCATTTGTTCATCGGTATCGGGTTTGATACGTTTCGGCATGTTGAGGGGATGATCACCCATAGTTTGTATATGAAAATATTAGCTGAGCAGGGATTAATGGGGATGTTGGTTTTTATCATATTTATATTCGTCATTTTACGGCAGGGATTTATACTATACCTGTATGCTGAAAACAGTCTTTATAAAGGGATAGGACTAGGCTTTTTTTTATGTGTGAGTGTCCATCTTGTCGGAAGCATTACCGGCGATCAATCGTTGTATTACAATCTTATGCTGATTTATTGGGTTTTTATGGGAATTGTTGCACATTTAAGTTCGCAATTAATGGTTAAAAGACAGAGTTAAAAAAGAAGGCCAATAATGAATGTTTTATTTCTTTCAACAAGAAGCCCATACCCATTGATTAGTGGGCACAGTTTGAGAACCTATCATATTATGAGGGGGGTGGCCAAAAGGCACAATGTAACACTTGTTACGCATATCCAACTTGATGAAGAGTTGAAGTCGGAAAATATAGACCATCTCAAATCCATATGTAAAGCAGTTTACCCGTATAGAATCCCGGCAGATGCATCAAGGTTCAAACTTGTTTCTGCCCTTATAAAAAACCTTTTTTCTTTAAAGCCTTTTGTTGCACAAAAATACGATTTCCCGTTGATGCGGCGTAAGATACAGGAGATATTAAAAAAGGGAACTATAGACCTGGTGCATGTGGATATGCTGCCATTGACTGCATATGAACAAGAATTCAGTGATATACCCAAGATATTGGTCAACCATAATGTCGAATCCCTTCGGCTTTTCAGGTGGTGTCAAAATGAAAAAAATATATTAAAGAAAATTTATCTCGGAATACAATATATTAAATTAAAAGCATTTGAGCGCATTGCAATGCGAAAATTTGACTGTTGCGTTGCTGTTTCCGAGATTGACCGTAACATTTTACAAGCAATGGGGGGGGAGAACAAAATAGTTGTGGTGCCAAACGGCACGGATACAAATTTTTTTAAACCATTAGGGCGAAACAAAATTGAAAAATCGGTTCTCTGGATCGGCCACATGGATGTCCACACAAATCTGGATGCGGTGTTGTATTTTATGCGAGATATATATCCAGTACTGAAAATGAAATGCCCGGATGTCCGCATTATATTCGTTGGAACATCTCCACCGACAGAAATAACTGAAGCGGAAAAAAAGGACAAAAACATTAAAACAACGGGTTTTGTAAACGATATCCGTCCTTATCTGGATGAGGCCATGGTGTTGATGGTTCCCATCAGAATCGGCAGCGGAACCCGGTTGAAGATACTGGACTCGATGGCAATGGGAAAAGCCATAGTTTCGACCAGAGTTGGATGTGAGGGATTGAATGTTACGGATGGAAAGGATATTTTCATAGGAGATACGCCGGAGGATTTTGCCGACAGGGTAGTTCATTTGCTGAATAATCCGAAACAAAGAGAGCTCCTGCAGAAGAATGCACGTGACCTGGCCCGGACGTATGACTGGGAAAAAATCGAAGAGAAACAGGAGGCTGTGTATAGACAAGCAATCTATAATTATCAACAAAAAAAGAAAGGATAGCTTATGCAGAAAGCAGTGCTTTTTAAATCTCAGGAACGGTTTTCTGACTTCAAGCGTACGTTAGAGGATCACGGGATAAATTGTATTGTACTCGATTTTTCAGATAATGAATGGATTGATTTTGATTACAGCAGTATCGACTTTGTTATTTATTATCCTTCCTTTAAATACAGTTCCAGCTATCCACTTGCACTTCAGGATGTTTATGATAATTTGACACATATCAAATCGATGTACCCGGATATTGGTATGTTCCCTGACCCGAAGATTATTCCTTATTATAATGACAAATACAGACAATATTTATTTTTAAAGCATAATCAATACCCTATCCCCGAGACTTATCCGCTTTTTTCAATGGATTCAGTTAAATTAGCCGATAAAAAACTCGGTTATCCAATGGTGATTAAAAATAGATATGGTGCCGGTGGAGGTTCTGTTTATAGGGTAAACTCTTTAAAAGAATTAATTTCTTTTTATAAGTTGTCGACATTTAATTTTGTTAACGGGTTTTCACTGAATTATTTTTTTAGACTGCTGAAAAAGAGGATTTTTTATTACTATCTGATTAAACAAAAAAGAATGCTTTATCCGTTTCTTTCTCCCCCCCTTATAGCACAGAAATTTATCCATATCGACAGGGACTTAAAAACAGTCACAGGCAATTACAAGGTTGTAGAGGCCCACTGGCGTCACCAGGCCTATGAAGAACAGTGGAAGGTCAATATAGACGATGGCGGTATAGGGGTATGGGGGAAGGTGCCCCAGAAGGCTATCGATCTGTCAGTTAAACTTGCTAAAGATCTTAACGCTTCATGGTTGAATATTGACCTTATACCTGAAAAAGACCATTTTCTGATTACAGAATTTTCACCCGTTTGGCACCATTATGCGTATAAGGAAAAGCCCTCTTTTGTGTATAAGGATGATTATAACATAGAGGTACCTCTGGAAATATCTCTCGACCTGGAGAAAATTATTGTCGAGTCATTTGTTGATAAAAAATGAATAGGGTTCTGGGTCTGCTTTGATTAAATGATCATGGACACTGAACCCTGAAAGAGGTGAAAAATGAATTTTGACATTAAGCCCCATAGCATGCTTTGGGGCTTTTTCTTTTCATCGGTCTTGCTGCTGCTCTGGCAATTTACGGCATGGGGACAGGAAACAGGAGAATATGAAGGGTTGCGTTTTTCATACCAGGAAAAAGGGCGGATAAAAACTCACCGGTATGTTTTCGACAAAGAACTCTACCCGCTGCCTGATATGAGTAAACCACAAAAAGGCATCTCCTATTTTGATAAGGTTTTTGGAACCAAGATAACCCGAATTAGCGACCGGAAAAAAGACCAACTGCGTCATTGGCCGAAAAAAAACTATGGTTCATTAGTACACACCAGCTACCCGAAGCATCATTATGACAACGCCACAGGTAATTTTCTACTGTTTCAGGGTTCCAGGGGCAGCGGACAATTGCTTTATGATTCAAAAAGTTTAACTTTAATTAAAACATTGAGTACAAAGGCCGTTAATTGGAACGCCCCCATAGAAGCTCGTTGGGATTCACATGATCCATACACTTTCTATTTTCATTTTCGCCCCCCAACAGCCCTCTCTGTTTATAATATCAAAACCGATCAATACAAAATTATACACGATTTCAGAAACGAGTTTCCGGATGCGACATCAATTACAATGGCGGAAGAAGGGAACTGCTCCTACGACAGCCGGTATTTCGCCTTTCTTGTGAGGGCACCCAAAGGCGGAGACAAATGGGCCCATAAGTCAGTTGTTTGCTATGATCGGGTTAAACAACGGATAACTGGAAAACTTGATTTGCCCATTCCGGGATTCGAACGACAGGGTGCAGGTAATTGGGTCGGAATGAGTCCTTCAGGGAAATATGTTCTGTTAGGAACCGCCCCTGTACTGGTCTATGATCGCAAATTTTCAAAACCACCGGTTAAATTGACCCATGGCGGTGGATGGCATTGCGATATCGGGCTGGATGATGAAGGACGGGAAGTCATTTTTTATCCAGGAGGGAGAACCTATAGCCCTCAAGGGCAGAGTGATGGTTGTTATGCCATGTGTGATCTGGAAACAGGCATGGAAACTGTGCTGAGTGATAAAATCGGCGGACCAAAAGGCATGGGAATGCATTTCGACGTGAGTGCAATATTTACACCCGGTTGGGGCTTAGTCTCTACGTATCATATCGCTCCTGATATTCAAACCCACTGGGCCGAATATTCCATTCATCTTGTTGAGTTGACGCGAAGAAAGAATCCCTTGCCTAGAATCTGGAGAATTTGCCATACACACGTCAACCGGGGCAGCTATAATGATGACCCCTTTGCAACATTTGGGCGGTTCGGGAACAAGATTTTTTTTGCCTCCAACTGGGGTACCCCTTTTAAATCAGGTGGAGATGTGGATGTATACCAGGTTGAACTGCCGCCAGACTGGCATGAGGCCCTCATGGGCATGGAAAAGTCAGAGCGTCTGCTCCGGTTGGTGGAGAATATGGTGCAAAAAAAATGGTAAACTTAAAAAAAACAAAAAGCTTTCTCTTTATTCTGATGAGTTGCATCATTTTGTTTGTTTACCCAAGACTGGCTGATCCAGGCAATTTAAATGCTGATTCCAAGGAAACCACGTATAGCCCATATACCATAATGAAAGAGCATCCACGGCTGTTCATAACAAGACAAAAAATTCCGAAGATACGAAAGAGATGTGGAGATAAACGAGGGGTGCAATCAAAATACTATACTGCGATTAAAAAGTACGCAGATAAATATACACCGGGGAAAAAGAAACCGTCTTCCTTTGATTGCATGATTCTGGCATTTGCTCATATTATTGGAGAAATTCCCGGTTTTGACTACTCCAAACGTTCAATTGCCGAATATGGAAGGCTGGGTGCTGATCTGTTGCTAAAACTTCATCCCCCAAAGGATCTGTCTTATTTCCAACGATACTCTCCGCGGTTTATTTCCTGTTATGACTGGTTGTATTCTGCAATGGCAAAAGAAGAAAGGGCGGTGGTCATTAACCATTTTATTTCAGCCTGCGATGAAAAAAAAGACCTGTTGAAAAAAAGTATGGGCAACCGCTGGCGCGGTGCAAGAGAAGTGTTTGCATACTATGGCCTGGCATTTTATAATGATGGGGCAGATATTTTTACCAATGATAAATTGCAGGCGGAGCGGATTGACAAGAAAGCTAACTCGTATGTTGATTTCTTCGCATCCTGGCATCTGGGGCAGCATGTCGTCACGCTGGAGACGGCTTGCAAGGGAGGTGCCACGCCAGATGGGACAATGTATGGCAAGGCCCCCTATCCCGGCAGGTTATGGCCTTTAGCTGCCTGGGAAACGGCAAGTAAAAACTGTTTGTTTGACAGAACCACCTATATTACAGGGTATCCCCTTTTTTGGCTCTATAATATGCTGCCTTACCGGACACATGTACGGTATGACAATGCAAATGGCAGGATTGACAGGCCGGGGGGGCTGGTTCGCTACGGGGATTACCGCTATGTTGGATACTCACCGGTTGCGAGTCGGGGGACCAATACGATTACAGCCCTGGTACAGGGAGTGTCTGTAAGACAGGGAAAAAACGATTTGGCGGCCGTATACAATTGGCAGATACAGCAGCAGGGAGGTCTCGAAGTCACTGCATTCGGCGGTCCGGTTTCAACGAGGAGATGGATTAGCCCGGGTCCGAATCTGGTTTGGGATTTAATCTTTCGAGATGGACTTGTGGCGGCAAAATCTCCAAAGGAAGCCAAGCTTCCCCTTAGCTTTTGTTCCGGATCGCCCAATTCAGGACCGACTATGCTGCCGGATTTTCCTGACGGAAGGCCCGAAGGCGCGGGCGTTGTAACAATAAGAAGTGCCTGGGAAGACCCTGACGCCACATTGGTGTGGTTTAAAGCTTCCAGCCACATGCTCAGCCATTCCCATCGTGATCAGGGGAGTTTTCAAATATATAAAAAAGGATGGCTGGCCATAGACAGCGGGCAGTATGAGGAAACACCGCATCGCGGTAATTACACCCTTCGAAGCGTTGCACACAACAGCCTTCTTGTTTATAGACCTGGTGAAAATCTGGATAAAGAGAAAACAGACCCTGTCTGGTACGGGTATAGCAATGATGGAGGGCAGCGATGGGGCAGGTTTGTGAAGTCTGCTGAAATGGTTAAGGACAAAGATCATTTTCTGGGAGGCATTGCAAACTTTGAAAGCATGCCGGGCGAATATGATTATGTGCATGCCGACATCACCCGCGCTTACAATTGCACTTATGTGACCAGTGAAAATCACAGGCCCAAAGTGTCACGTGTTACGAGAACCATTATTTTTTTGCGTCCAGAAGAGTATGTTGTTATTTTTGACCGGGTGAATTCTGAAAAGTCAGAATATCCGAAGCGGTGGCTTCTACATTCCATATATAGACCTGAACCTGATGGAAGAGAAATCTTCGATGGCATAGTTCCTTATTCAAAAAAGATTCCTGGAAAAAGGAGGGGCATAGAACTGACAGGCGACCTTCTCGGCGGGATTTCAGAATCCAGGGATACGAAATTAGTTACCATTCGCGGCTGGAATTTCGGCCCGTCAGACGGCCGTTTGGTAGTCAGGACGCTTTTGCCTGAAAAACGGATCGTTCGTGTTGTGGGTGGCGTTGATCCATACGGAACCAGACAGTCAAATTTAAGCAGACCGTATCAAAAAGGGGGGCTGCTTTTTATTGAAAATACAGAAGGGTTTAATTCCGGAGATTTTGTTTATCTGGAACCGACCAGTGACCCGTATTCCAAGTCGACCCATGGACGCCCTCACTGGCAGGTGGATGATATCTTTTACAGAGGGTGGGGCAAAATAAAAAAAGTAGACCACGCTAAAAAATCGCTTATGATGGTTCCCTATCGGTACGGGATTCCTGAATTGCCGGAGGGGGCTGTTGTCATCCGTAGTAATCACGCAAATGCCAATTCCTTTGAATTCATGGACGCCGAATACAATCAATGGCAGATGCACGGAGAATCCGTAGCTAATGCAGGACCTTACCATATGCAGCATGGCTCCTGGCGCATGGAAGTCGAACCGTTAGAGAAAAAAAATGCAGATGTGTTTCTCACTGTCTTGCGTCCTTGTGACAAGGAAACAGTTGGCGGTACAAAAGTGGCACTGATGGAGAACATAGAATATAATGATGGAGATAATTTTATTTCCCTTAATATAAAAGGCGCATCAAAAGAATATACGCTTACCTTTGATAGACAATCGCAGAATGCCCATCTCAAGGTTTTACAAAATGGTGAAATAAAAACAGACAAGGCGCTCAAGGGAAGAGCAGGAAGATGAAAGCGATAATACAGATAATATGAGTGCTATCAAATTCGGTGTTATATCGGCAGTATTGGCCATGGTCATTTGTGGTTTGTTAGGTTCGATTGATAGTCATCATGGCAAGGAACCGGATATAGAGATTATATCATATCTGGTAAGGGATCGTGCTGTTCCTTTGGATGAGCTGGTTATCAGGTCGTTTATGATAGTCGGTTTTAAGTTTTCCTCCCGGATTTCGCCTTTGCCGCAAGATACACAAGTACAGGGAGAACTATATTTTGATGATCGGATGATATCAAGGGACAAGATATTTTATCCGGCTCCAAAGGGGGATAATTTGGAGTTTCAATTTTCCCTTTTTGACGGGCCGGTGGACAAAGACCGCCCTTTTACGATTCCCGAAGGGAGATTCAGGGTTGTTATTCACCTTGTTGATAAAAATAATACTGTTTTTGCAGGAATCGAAAAAAAGATTAAGAGTAACCAGTTATCCAGGCGGTTTGACGGATTGGGAAAAACATATGATCGCCCCCGGTACGTTGAACTGTCTGAATCTATTGGCAACCCGGATGACCTGACCGCCGATCCTGTAAAAGGGCCCTGGGGCAGCACTGAATATGTTGTTTTTCAGAAAAATTATTTGGATCGGGTTTTCCCATACACAAAGCCGAACCCGGCCGAGATTGTTTCGTCTATACATGTGGCGGCGGCAAGAGATGAATTCAGGCCGATTACTTTATCCATAAAGGCGCTTAAGAATCTCGGGAGAGTACAGGTCAAAGTCTCTGACTGTATCGGGCAGCAAGGGGTGTTGCCTGCCGGTTCAATACGGGTGGGCACCGTCGGGTATTTAACAGAAACAGTGAATATTAAGAAGAAAGAAAGAACGGTAGATTACCGTTGGGGGCCTAAGATTATTCGCTCCGCAGATGCCGTCATTTATGAGGGAAGCAGCCAAAGATATTGGCTGACGCTGAAAATTCCGACGGATGTTCGGCCGGGCGAATATAAAGGCACCATTATCATTATTCCGGAGTCCGGCAGCCAAACAAAGATTCCGTTGATTGTCAAGGTACTTCCCTTTTGTTTGACAGATACGGATATTCAGTACGGCATGATGATGAGCTATGAATTTTACGAGCTCGATAATGATATATGGTCCGATGATGAGCTGGCATTGATCCGCCAAAATGGATTAGCCATATGTGAGGATTTAAGGGCTCACGGCATGACGATGATGTATCCGCACTCTTATTTTTATTTCAGGAGAGATGAAAATGGAGAGCCTGTCCTGCGGAGTCTGGAGGCAAGTTTAAAAGCCTATGCCGACCTTAAATTCCCGGGTCCGTTTTGCTGGTATTTAGGCCATTTATTGCAGTCGGCAAAAGTTTTTCATCCAGGAAGTATCCTGAACTATGATGGGCAGACAGCGGAAAAACGGCTTCGTTTTCTTCTGGATGTATATGAAAAGACGGCCAGTGCGTTTGGCATTCCCAAAAATAAATTAATTGTCCAAACCGTTGATGAACCGGACCGTGAGGACCGAATTGATGCCGGCAAATTCCTGAACAGGATAGCCGGAGATAGGGGGTTCAAAACTCTTATCACCCGTAAGTGGCATGACGTGGATATTATCTGCACTCTCCCTCCCCGCAGTGACGGCAAGGCAAAACAAATACGGGAAGTGGGAAAACAGTGGTGGATTTATCCGAATGATGCACTCTCTACCCAAAACAGGGCCTATGTGCGGTATGTGTTTGGGTTTGGGGCCTGGCGATGGGATGTGGATGGGGTTGTTCCCTGGACCTTTCAGGTAACCCAGGGGTGCAACGGCAATCCTTTTACTGTTTTGGATGGTTCGGAGGTCATGGTGGCGTATCCCGGTGTTCACGGGCCAATCTCCACGCCTACCTGGGAGACCATAAGAGAAGGTATCAATGATTATAAGTATATTTATCAACTAAACAAATTGATTGCTTCAGAAAAAGCAAGAGGCAATCAAAAATCTGTTCGGATCGAACAGAAACTTCGTCTATTCAAGCAAAATCTGGGCAAAGCTCCTGCTTGGGGCGAAAACGATTATGGTGATTGGTCTCCGGATTCTTTTGCAGAACGACGCAAGCAGATTGTGAGCTGGGCGATAGAGCTTTTAAGGGGTGTTGAAACCAATCAAAATTGAGAAGGTTTATGAATCTTCTTCAATTTTGGAAGGGTTTTTTTTGATTTCATTTGTGCCGGTTTTGTGAGTTCGTTGACTTTGAATTCAAAGATATAAACTTTTTCTTTGAAAACCACGGCTGGGTAGCTTTTTCAATGTTAAATCCCTGCTTGATTTTTTTTATCAACTTCAGCATCAACAGGATCATGAAATTTCACTGAATTAAAAATCAGAAATAATATTTCAAATCAATAAAAACCTGATCGTTTACATCGTAGCGACCTAATATACTGTTGTCAGAACCTTCAAACAGATTCAAACCCAAGGTCACTTCCAGGTTTTTAATATGAGTGGAAACCAATCGGGGGGATACATAATAAGAACCGTCGTTTAATATGATGGTATATTGAACAACAGCGTTTAACCAGTCGGAAAACAGATCTTTGTTGATCTCTCCAATAAGTGAATAAGTGTCTCTATCGAAAAATAAAGTGGAGGCATCATAATTTGAAATGTGTTGGTGAGCGAATTGAAGGTTGAAATACCAATTATTTGAACTGGTATAATCTGCCCCGATAATCCAGAAAAATGTAGGATTCCTGAGCGAAGTAAATGAACGGGTCAGGAATGATTCATTGTCCTTCCACACGGCCTCACCCCTGATCCCCAGATCAGATACTATGGTTTCAAATTCAAAATCGAAAATATTGCTTCGCAGGTATGTGGCTTCAATTTTTTCATTTGTTAATGTTAGATTTCCCGGGTTTGATAGCAGGCTTTGAATGGAATTTGGATTTTCCAGGGACAGGTTCTTAACCGGAAAACTTTTAAAACAGGGTAAATCCTCAAATGCATGGTGATAGGTAAATCCAAAATCCAATTGCTGAATCGTTCCTCCCACTCTCAGGGCATATTCAAAACTGTCCACGTTATCATTTGGTTCGGTTTCGTTAATTTTTATAGAATCAAAATAGGATTTCAGGGTGGAGGGAAGAGATGAATCTTTAATATCCTCTTTTAAATGGGAAAAGGTTGCCCAGTCAGTTCCAAAATAGTTGAATTTTGATGGTTCGAAAAATGGGATTAATACGCATTCAATAAAAAAAATATTCTTCTTGAACACAACATCAGCCATCCAGACAGGGATTTTTCTTTCGTCATAGGACGGGATAATAAATTCAGTTGTATTTTCAGGATTTAATGTGTCTATTGGACTAATCTGGTCAGTCTTGCCCCATCGTTTAATCTGTTTTCCTACGGAGATATTAAAATAATTTATACGATGCTTAAAATATAATTCATAAAAATTTATATCATAATCATCTGTTTCATTTTGACTCCCAAAAAACAGATAATCTGAAATCCCGGATATGACAAATTTTTTCTTGTAGTTGGCTTCAAGAATAATTTTGTTTTTAAAACTGGTTTTGTTTTCATTTGTTTTATCATGATCCATATCAATGGATGGCCGCAAAATAAGAGAACCGGAAAAATTCAATTCCGTTTTTTTATGTTTTATGTCTTCAGTTTCATCAAAGATCGATTCTTCCAGAGTTTCGTTTTGGGCGGTTATATCAAATGAAGGCTGTATGGTTTTGTTTGAAGGTTGTGCATGGATTTCTGTAGGAAGAAAGATAGAAAGTACCCCTAAAAAAATAAAGGGTGTTAATATAATGGTATTTTTTGAAATTTTAAGCATGCATAAATTTTTTAATAAAATGTTAAATAGGGTTAAAGCAAACATAATGCCAAAATAATGATAGATAGAGAATGATTTGGGTTAATAGTTTTCAAGAGCAGCCCTTGAAACCTGCTTTGAAGTAATATCGGTATTATATTCAATATGCTGGATTTTTATAAAGGTTTTATGATTTTTAATTAAATCCTCCATCACAACGATGGATTCTGTCCAGATGTTTTGCTGTAATTCCAGTTTAAGAGCTTTATAGGTTTTTATCTGTTTGCCTTTTTGGTCAAAATATTCTGCAAAAACCGGCACAAATGAGGTTTTTGAAATGAGACTTTTCGTCAAAGAATACTGAGAGGCAATATTTTTTTTAGGCCGGATTTCAAGGATATGGCATTCGATGTTTTCGACTGTTTTCTCCCCTTTCAGCTCATAAGTATAATTATCAACCGGATGTCTTTCCATATCTTCGTACGTGAAATCACTGTTTACAAACCTGTGAGATTTTTGGGAGGATACAATCCTTCTGGTGCGCCTCAATGCTGGGAGATATAAAAATTGATCTGTTTCATCCCCGGTTTTTTCTATGGTGAGAAAGCCCGTACCCTCAATGTCTGCAGGAGAGGTGAATCTGATGAGCTGTTTTTCCAATCCATCTTCCAGAATTCTGAGGTTTGTAAATGTTCGTGATCTTTTCTTGCCTTTTTTGTTGACCAAAACCATAGAAGCAGATGAAATTGAATTTTTACCACGGTCTCTGTCAAAAACCTGTTGTGCAATCCAATGGCCTGTTAATTTTTTCTGGGCAGCAGCCAGCAGGTTACCCCCCGTAATGCCTATGAAGACGGCAAGAAACAATATTTTTAATATAAAACAATATTTATTCATTTTTAGCCTGATCAATTTTAAGGGACGGATGATATTGTTTTTCAAGTCCTGCCAGCATGATGTTAAGCATATCCGGATCATTTTTAATCAAATTTTTTTCAATTTCATCAATAATCCCAAGATAGGGAATTCTTTCACCATGATATTGCACGGACTCTCCGATCCGGTGAAATAGAAACCCGTATTTTTTCAGGGCGTAAAATATTTTTTTTTCTGTGATCATGTACCAGTGGGTTATACTGCGTCTTCGGCTTTCATGGTACATGACCTGGTAGAGTCCCAGTACAATAATGGGATTTTTTCTTCCCTGCATTTCAGCGGGAATGGAGCCGTCATCAGGCAACACCCCTCCTTCTTTTTTTTTGAGATAGGCTTCCACGCCATACATCCCGTCTTCTTTTCTTCGTCTAAGATCCTTACTCACAGTCAGTCTTGAAATTTCACCAATTTTTGATCTGTCAGGTTTTTCACCGACAAAGCTTGTTTTGACGGCATGTTCAATGGGAAAGCCTTTATCTGAATCCAATACCAGCCTTATGGTTCCAACCACTGAATCATTTTCATTCAGGCAGGCAAAATGGATCGAATCATTTTCATAATCGTCTGTTTCAAGTCCGCCGGGATGATCGGTTGCTTTTTCAAAACCAAATTCCCGGACATAGACTTCATAACGCATTCGAAAAGTATCTTCCAGTACATTTTTATGTTCAACCAATCCAAATCTGAATTTTCCATAACGGAGATTGTTGTTTTTGTTAATCATTGAAATTAGTCCTGTTTAGAATTGACTGAATTGAATATATTTGTTAAATGGTCATTGTTTTATAATTTATTTTTATAGGCCGTTTGTCAAGATATTTTAAGGAATTATGCCTGTTTTTTATATGGATAAAATTACACAACACAAGGTTTTTTTTTTAATACTTTCACTTTTGATTTCAATCCCCTTTGTTGTGTATCTTCCCAAAATCAAAACAGTAGATAATGTCGATTATTTCACCCTGGAAAATGATCCGGATATCGAGTTTTATGATGATATCAAAGAAATTTTTGGTAACGATGAATTTTTTATTATAGCCTTTAAAAAAGAGAATATCTTTACATATGATACTCTGACGATTTTAAAAGACATCACCGACGACCTTGAGCAGATTGAAGAATTGCGGGAGGTCAAAAGTCTTGCCAATGTTAATGATACAATAGGGGAAAATGATTTTTTTATTGTTCAAAAGTTTCTTGAAGAAATGTCCGATAGCAGAGAGTATCTTGACAAACTAAAAACAAGCGCCCTGACCAATCCTCTGTATGTTAACAATCTTATCTCGTCTGACGGGAAAACAACCGCAATTATTATTTCCGTTTATGACAAGCCTGATGACCCTGGGTATAGAAAAAGGCTTATTGGGAAATGTGAAAAAATTCTTGATAACTACAAGAGCCGAACCGGTAAAATTTATATGGCTGGCTGGACAACAACAAATTTGTATTTAAGCCAGTATATGAAAAAGGATATAGCAACGTTCATACCCATTACATACCTTTTTATCACTCTTGCCGTTTTTTTCTTTTTCCGTAATATATGGCTTACCCTTATTGCAATCCTTAATATATCAATATGCATGGGGTCCACTATGGGGTTGTTTCCTGTTTTTGATATAACCCTGAATAATGTCACAACAATAGTCCCGCCAGTTGTCATGGCGTTGGCCCTTTGTGATACGGTACATATTTTTTCCCATTTAAACAAAGATCTTTTGGTGAGGTTTGGAACAAAAGAAAAAGCCCTGGCCCATGTTTTGAAAAAAGTTATTGCGCCCTGTTTTTTAACAACTCTTACAACGGCCGTTGGATTTCTTTCATTATACTTAAGTGACATTCCGCCCATAAAGGATTTTGCACTTGTTGCAGCTTGCGGAATGATTTTTGAGTTTTTCTTTTCTTTTGTGTTTCTACCGCCGCTTATTCTTATTTTAAATGAAAAGAAAATATTCCAGGATAAACAAAAGGAGAAAAAAATACACAGGATTCTTGGGCAAATATCAAACTTTGTTGTCAATAATTTTAAACTGATTTGTTGTTTCGGGCTTTTTATCATTATGGGATCAATTTGGTTTTCTTCCAGGATCCAGGTTGAAACTAATCTTCTTGATTATTTTAAAAAAAACAGTGGGGTCCGAATATCTTCTGATTTTGTTGAAGGCAACCTGGCAGGTATGGTGACGTTGGACATTTCCATCAGTTCTGCTCAGGAAGATGCTTTTAAAAATCCTGATAAATTAAAAGTTGTTGAGAAGATTCAGATGTACATCAATAGTCTTGAAGGAGTTGACAAAACCCTTTCCTTTGTTGATTTCATAAAGGATATGAATCAATCCTTCCATAATGAAAATTTGAAATATTTGAGTATTCCAGACTCAAAAGCGCTGATCTCTCAATATCTTCTCATGTATGACTCGGATGATATCAATGATTTTGTAAATGAATCATTTGATCATGCTAAGATTTCTGTAAGATTGTCAGAGCATTCAACCAGAATCCAGGAGATGATCATTAAGAAAATTGACGAATTTATCAATAATCTTAAACCCAATGGCATGGAAATTCGAATCACGGGAAGGGCTCTACAGGACGTAAATACCATTGATGCACTTGTAAAAGGTCAGATCTACAGCCTTTCCGCTGCCGCCGGAATTATTATTCTCATCATGTTTTTTGTTTTGAGATCCTTTTCAATGGGAACAATCAGCATCATCCCTAATCTTTTTCCAATTTTGTTTAATTTCGGGATCATGGGACTGTTTAAAATTCCCTTGAACACGGCCACAGCTTTGATCGCAGCTGTTGCCATTGGTATTGCCGTGGATGATACCATTCATTTCCTTTCCGAGTTTAAGCGCAATCTTTCAAAGAGGAAAGATATCAAAGACTCAGTAAAAAATTCAATTTTGTTTAAAGGCAGGGCAATTCTTCTTTCTTCCCTGATTTTATGCATAGGCTTCGGAGTGATGGTATTCAGCCGGTTTGTACCCACAATCAATTTCGGGGTTCTCAGCTCAATTATTATGGTAACAGCAGTTATTGGTGATATTCTGATTCTTCCTTCTGTGGCACTCCTTTTGTCTGGTATGGGAGTTGAGTTTTATAAAGATTAAGGAGATAAAAAATGGAACCTGATTCCATGTTTGAAACACTTGAAAATTATGGGATTACAAACAAGGAAGAATATATTTCCCAGGCATTTGCCAGAAATATCGGCCTGTTAACCCTGAAAGAACAAAAAAAGCTTTCCCATGCTAAAATTGCAATCCCCGGCATGGGCGGAGTAGGGGGAATTCATCTGATCACTATGGCCAGGACAGGGGTCGGCAAATTTCATATTGCAGATTTTGATGTGTATGAGCCTGTTAATATCAATCGTCAGTTTGGCGCCAGGGTACCGGATTTTGGAAGACCTAAAATAGAAGTGATGAAAGAACAGGCCCTTTCCATTAACCCCTATCTTGAGATTTCTCTTTTCAAGGATGGGATAAATGAATCAAATATGGATCGATTCCTTGACGGGGTGGAAGTTGTCATAGACGGACTTGATTTTTTTAAATTTGATATCAGAAGACTGCTTTTTAATAAGGCCGCTGAAAAAGGGATTTATGTCATTACAGCCGGTCCCATGGGTTTCAGTTCTGCTATGCTTGTCTTCTCCCCTGATGGAATGGGCTTTGATGAATATTTTAATATACGAGATGGTCTGAAAGATAAAGATAAGTATCTTTCTTTTGCTATAGGGCTTTCTCCAAAACCGACCCACATCCGATATATGAATTTGAAAAAAGTTGATCTTGAGTCAAAGGCCGGCCCGTCTTTAAACATTGCCTGTCAGATTTGTTCCGGCATGGCAGCAACTGAAAGTTTAAAGATTATTTTAAAAAAAGGAACAATAAAACCTGTGCCGTATTATGTTCAGTATGATCCTTATCTTCAGAAACTACGTAAAGGTCGTCTTTTTATGGGAAATAAAAATCCCTTGCAGATAATAAAGATGTTTATAATAAAAAATATACTTGAAAAAAATAAAAAATTCATGCCACCCAAAATAGATATTCCGCCCATTCCGGAAAACTTTAACAATGGTATCCCGGAAGACATCCTTAAATACATAATAACTGTCGGGATATGGGCGCCTTCTGCAGATAATTGTCAGCCATGGAAATTTGTATGGGATGGTAATGTGCTGTCTCTGCTTAAAGATCCGGAAAAGTGCGGTTTTTTTTATGATGTTAACCAGGAATCAACATACCTGACCTTCGGCGCTTTAATGGAAAACATATCCATTGCCGCATCTCATTTTGGATTAAAAACCCAAATAGAGTTGTTTCCGGCTGGCTATGATTCAGATATCATTATTGATTTAAAATTCGTTGTTGAAAGGATCAGGGAAGATCCTCTTTTTTCTTGTGTTTTGTCAAGATGTGTAAACAGGGAACCTTATGCTAAAAAAGAAATTGATCAAAAAATTTTTACTGCATTAAAAGAGTTGGTCGCTCAAACATCTGAGGCTGAATTAATATGGATCGATAATGCGAAAGATAAAAAAATATTGCAGAAAATCGTGTTTGATGCAGATCGGGTACTGTTTGAAGAAGAAAGACTGCACAACGGTCTGTTTCAATGGTTAAATTTGAGTAAAGGCCATAAAAAAGACGGCATGAATTTAGATGTCCTTGGTTTGAATTACATACAACAATTAATCTTCCCTTTGATGTCTGACTGGAAGAAGATGCAATTTATGAATAAATTTGGTGCAAGCCGCATGGCAGCATTGAATTCCGTCAGACTTCTGAAATCGTCTCCGGCATATGGGTTGATAGCAATAAAAAAAAGGAAGCCTGAAACCTACGTTGCCGGCGGCAGAATCATGGAAAGATTTTGGATCAAGGCAAATTCACTTGGTCTCTCTTTGCAGCCCATGGCCGGGTTTGTCTTTCTTTTAAATCATTTGGCTGCTGATGGGGCGCACCAGTTCAGATCTGATCATCAACAATGGATTCAAACATTTCAAAACAGTTTGAATCAAATTAAAGGCATCAACAAAGGCTTGCATTATCTGATGTTTTTCAGGATGGGAACCTGCGATAAAAATTCCAGAAGAACACAAAGGGAATCTCCTTTATTAAGCATCACCAAATAATCATAAGACTGCGGATAAAAATAATGGGAGCTTCTTTTTAAGGAAGTTCCCATTATCATTTGAGACGATACTTCAAAAAAATGAAGTGTCTGCTTTTTTAGCCTTTACGTCTTCGGCCCACTGCAGCGATTGAAAGCAAGCCGATACCAAACAATGCCAATGTGGCAGGCTCAGGGATGCTAGCGGTAAGTGTGAAGTCAAGATTGTCAAAAGCCGGCCAGCTTGAACTGTCAGTTGGTGATGAAAAACCGCCATTTCCGCCGGTAATGTTAGATCCAAAGATAAGCGATCCCCAATCATAGTCTCGGATAGTCGCATCCAGCGCAATATTTGCATTGTCTATTGCGGTTGAATTCGGGATGCTTCCGAAATCGCCAAGGTCAAAAGGTGCTATTACAGACAGGAAATCACCTGCATTTGACATATCCAGCCAAAGGCGAAGATCTCCACCTACTGCTGAATCGATCCCCGCCTGAACGGTGCCATCCCTGTTATAATCCCGCCCGGCATCCTCAAACACCCAACCCAGGAAGTTCCCATCATTGGTGGTCTTGCCGTCGGTCGCAAATGTAAATTCAGCAGCGCCAGCGCCATCTGTGTTGATTTGACCGGTCGCCCAATTGAAGTATATAGCATCTGCAGCAGTCAGGGGCGTTGCAGTGTATTGAAACAGATCAATGGCTTGGGTTCCAAAGCTGTCGTCGGGGCCTGCAGGACCCAAATCAACATCACTAGCGGTTGCAATTTTAACTGCGGTAAACCCAGTTACTTCATTATACGAGGTTCCACTGCCGATGGTGGTATCACCAATGGTATTTATGCCGACCATTGTAAAAAGGATATCACCCGTGGTAACCGTTGCAGTACCACCCCCCGAGACCGAACCATCTACGTTGATAAAATAATCAGCACTGTTGTCTGAAAAAAGGGTACTCCCCCCTGTGGTGTCAATCAGGGGAGAAACCGATAAGGCAGCAGCGCTTGTAGCGAAACACATTGATACAAATAAAAAAACTGATAAAATCGCTTTGAGTTTCATTTGTATTTTCTCCTTTAGTTTAAAATTAGAACAGATAAAAAAATCATAATTGAGTATCGTTGCCTAATTTATCACCTCCCTTCACAATTTATGTGTGATGTGCCGGCAAGGAGCCCTTTGTCTGTGATTGGAGTGACTCCTCGCCAACGGTTCTGTTTTTATTTTTTTGATTCAAAAAGCTCCGGAATCAGCTCAATAATTGCCGGACATTTTTCACCTGTTTCAGGGTGTATCTGATAGTTGCCATGCTCCAGAAAGCCCTGAAATTTGTAAATGATCTCTCCCGGATCGTTCGGATCTCCTTTGGCGTAAATCTCGATCTGATAGTAATCGGGGCATTTGTCGCAGATTTGTCCGCCTTTATCGCCAAATTGAGGATCCGGCTCACTATCCAGAAAAACAGCATCAGAGGCTTCGTAGGGTCCGGGAGGGGTATCAAAACCGGCCTCTTTGAGTCTGTCTATCCAGTTGCAGCCGTCCGTGTTCTCGTCGATAAGTGATGCTTCCCTCGTGGGCCTGTCGTTTTCTCCGAAATCGCCTACCATGGCTCTGTAATAATGAAAGGTACTGGCCGGGTTATTCTTTTTGTAAGGAACAACGCCCGGCAATTCCGCATCAAAATGCTGGAAGGCAAAAATACCGATTCCTGTCCAGAAAATCTGCTTGAAGGGAGCACAACGGGCCTGCACGCACCAGCCCGGATCCGCGCATTCAATTGTACTGATCTCAGTTCCTTCAGGCGCAGATGATGTGCCGGAGTGGAAGCCAAAGCTGCCTTCGGCACCGCCGTGCTGCGTATGGGTCCAGTGCCCACGAGACTCACCTCCTGAGGGCGCACCGATCTGCCCTCCGGTGGTTATCCAGTAGTCGTTATCCTCGCCCTCATAAAGATAGGTCCATGTTGGCAGTCCATCGGCACCAACAGCGGGGCTGACCGTCGCATTTCCGCCTGTCATCCTGCACTCTCCCGGAATGACTTCTGAGACGACTGTAACAGTAAAATCCAGGTTGTCGTAAATTGGCCATTGGCTGCTCGATTCCGGGCTGGAAAATCCGCCGTTACCACCGGTGAAATTGTCGTTGAAATTCAGGGGTGCCCAATTTTGAGTAAGAATTGTGGCATCGAGAGAGATATTTGTATTGTCTATTGCAGTTGATGACGTGATGGCTCCGAAAGCGCCGGGGTAAAGAGGGGCTCTTACAGAAAGAAAATCACTGTTTTCGGGGATAAGCCCTATAGTAAGCCGCAAATCCCCGTCGGATGTGGCGGTTAAGCCTTCTTGTATCCCTATTGACCGGTTATAGTTTTGTGCAGAATCTTCATACACAAATCCCAATAATATTCCGTCATTTGAAGCACCTGAAACCGGTGTGAAGGTAAATTCCGCCGTCCCCGCCCCATCCAAGTTGATTTCTCCCGTTGACCAGTTAAACCAGGCTGAATCTGCTGGGCCAACCGGCCCTGCGAGAAACTCATACAGATCGATATTTTGATCACCAAAGCTATCGTCCGGTCCCACTGGTCCAACATCTGTGTTGTTACTTGATAAGATTTTAATGGCCGTAAGGGCGGTTACTTCGTTGTAGGCAGTGCCGGATCCGATCGTGGTACTATGGATGGTCGTTATACCGGTTATCGTCACAAGAATATCCCCTGGTGTAACTTCGCCATCTGAGTTCTTGTCTATAAATATCTCGGCACTATTATCGGAAAGCAGGGTTGGCGAATCAACAAGGAATAACCCGGCGACAGGCCCCGCTGCATTTACAATCTGCACCATGATAAATGCTAAAAAAAAAGCAGCTAAGCAGATTATTTTTCTTTTCATAATCCTTCTCCTTTTTTGCTGGTTTAAATTGATGTCCTCATAAAAATTTATTTTCAACCCAAACAGTATGTTGGGATTTTGACTCGCTCATGGTGCCCTCTATTTCCGATCGCCACCGGTAGCGATCCTTAAAATTAATTGTATTAGCTCAACTTTTTTTGTTGAGGGGGGATTTTTTAAGGTTTCATAAAAATTGATATTTAATAAGCAATATTTGTGCCGTTATAGCCGAATTGAATTTGTATATAAATCAGATACTAATACAGATAGCGGAGTGGTAACAGAGATAACTTATGCAAGATACTTCCCACTTGTTGTGTGGTTTGGCTTATAGAATGTCATTCAATTTCAGAGTTGTATAATGGGAGTAACTTTTTGAAAAGGAGTATTCATGTTTCTTTTTGTATCAAAATTTTTGATTTGTGTCCCAAACTCTTATAAAATTTGAACCTCCTTTTTAATTTGGGGTAACATTAATTCCCGATGGTTTGAATGTTTGGATTTCAACATTCAAACGTTCCCATTTTATATGGTTTCCCAATTTTGTAATCACCTCCTATCGTATTAATTTTAAATATATGTCAATATACTAAGCAATTATATAAGCAATTATAATGCCAGTGTCTCTTTTGGTAGTGATCCCCTCCTGTTTTTTAAAATTTTAATTTCGTAAATTTGTAATTTTATATTCTTGAAAAGTACAATCGTCAATATTGCAATAATGATGCAATTATAGATACTGACCAGAAAAAATATTTTTTTAAATAAATTGGAAATCATCCTTTATTAAGCGTGAAAATTAACAGGTACTCTCAGGAAGATTAAAGATTATGAAAAATAGTTCACATCCACTGTGAAAAAAAATTCACAATATAGGACATTTTTTGTTCTTTTTCATTTAGTGTGGTTAAGTCATTGTTTTAAAATTAAAAGTTATCTGTCTGTTTTTTAACAACAGCCCTTGGTTTTGAAAGGTCTTTGTTTTATTTTTTGGAGTTTGAGAACCTTATTCAAAAGGTATGGACGGATTCGGGGTGAAATCCAAACCTGACGCGTTTGCCAATATCCAGGTCATGATCCCGAATATAGCTTCGCGGCCAAATTGCTTCAAACTCAAAATTTTGAGTTTGAATATAAATATTTAAAAAAACACCATTACTTGTTATTCTTTTAATTTGTCCCTCAAAGCAGTTTTTAAAATTGTTTGAATCAAAGGTGTTTAAAGAAATGTCTTCGGGTCTAATGCCCATATATTTATCCGTGTTACCGGGTTTGTGGGCAGGTGTTATTTTAATGTTCTTGTCTTTTAAAATTATTTCGCCGTTTAGTTTACTGATGGGATTGATATTTTTCATTCCGACAAAAGAAGCTGTAAATTTTGAATTAGGTCTTTCAAATATGGTTACGATTTCGCCTTGCTGCATGATTCGGCCGTTTTTTATGATTGCGCCCCTGTTGGCAAGATACAGCACATCTGAAAAATTATGGGATACCATTATGATGGTGATCTCCAGGTCAGCGTGGATTTTTTTTAACAGTTGTTTGGCCTCTTCGTGAAATACCGGGTCCAACGCAGATAAGGGTTCATCTAAAAGCAGCACCCTGGGATTTAAAATCAGAGATCGAGCAAGGGCAACCCGCTGTTTTTCACCACCGCTCAAATTTTGCGGACGACGCCTGGTTATTTTTTCCAGTCCCAGTGTGCAGACAAGGGCATCAAACCTTTTTTGGGCGGTCTGCCTGGGGATTTTGTGATAGGACACACCATAAAATATATTTTGTGTCACATCCAGGTGGGGAAACAATGCAAAATCCTGGTAAACAATGGCAAGGTTTCGTTTTTCAACAGCCATGGTTGTGCTGTCATGGTTTTCAAGCAATAGATTCCCGCTTGAAAACGGGATAAGCCCAATCATTCCCTCAAGCAGCAAAGACTTTCCAGAGCCTGTGGGACCGATCAATGCAAAAAAGTCATTCTTTTTTATATGAAGGTTTATTTCCTCCAATGTGAAGTCAGGCAAGGTCAGGCTGATGTTTTTTAGACGGATCATGTTTTTATGGATACTATTATTGTTTTTTTAATTTTTAATAAGGTTTATGATTGATTAATTGATCGTGACAGCATTCGCAAAACAACAAATAAAATAAATGAAATGATAATCAGCCAGACAGCAA